>NZ_JBFAIC010000061.1:0-3296 GCF_040654515.1 Dactylosporangium sp. NPDC050688 | reverse complement strand
CGGAGCGGCTCGGGCGACGTGAGCGGCGCCGGTCGCTGAGACCCGGCTCAGGTCGGCTCAGGGCGGTCACAGTCACCGATGGTGAGACTGTCGGCATGAGTCGGGGGCGCACAGCGGCGGGATGGACGGCGGTCGGCGCGGCGGCGGTGTACGTCGCGCTGCACGGCGACTGGGTCGCCGGTGGCGCGGCCGGGATCACGGACCTCGGGGGCGTGCCGCGTGCCGGCTGGGTGACGGACAACCTCGTCACGGACGGGCTCGCCGTCGCCGGGGTCGCGGTGGCGCTCGCCGCGATCCGGCCGCGGGGCATGCGGGCGATGCGGGTGCCGGTGTGGATCGGGGCCGGGCTGCTGGCGCCGTTCGTGGTGCTGAGGCCGGCCGGGGCGGCGCTGCAGGCCGCCGGGTGGTGGAACCCGCCGCCGGCGGCGCCGGGGGAGCCGACGCGGTGGCCGTGGACGTTCGTGGTCGTGTACGGCAGCTTCGTCGTGCTCGGCGTCGCCCTGGCGGTGGCGTTGCTGCTGTACGCGCGGGACCGGTTCCGCCCGGTCGCCGGCGGGACCTTCGGGCGGGCGCCGCGGCGGCTGACCCACGCGGTGCAGGTGCCACTGGCGTGGCTGGCGGCGGTGATCGCGGCCGGGCTGGCGGCGCTGCGGCTGTCGTGGGTGTTCGGCGGCACCGCGGGCTGCGCCCGGGCGCGGGCCGCGACGCGTGGCTGCGGCTGCAGGACACGGTGACCGCGGCGCAGTTCCTGTGCGCGGCGATCGGGCTGCTGGTTTTGGTGCACCGGTGGGGGCCGCGGCGGCGGTTCGCGGTGCCGCTCGTCGCGACGTGGCTCGGCGCCGGCGGGATGGTCACCGGCGGGTTCCTGAGCGTGCCGGCGTTCCTCACCGACGCGCAGGGCCAGGCGTTCACCGGGTACGCGACCGGGACGTTCCTCACCTGCGTCGCCGGCGCCCTGATCAGCGTCGTCGCCCTGGTCCTGCTGGTGGAGCGCGGCGGGCTCGTGCAGCGGGCCGGGCTCGTGCAGCGCGGCGCGGGACAGCAGGTGCCGCTGCTCGTACCGGTTGGTGGTGAGCCGGGCGGCGACCCGGTACCAGTGCCCGGCCTCAGCGCGGCGGCCGGACATCGCCAGTAGGTGCGCGCGGACGGCGGCGGGCCGGTGGCTGCGCTCCAGCCGCGGGTCCCCGGCGACGGCGTCGAGCACGGCGAGCCCGGCGGCGGGCCCGTGGACCTTCGCGGCGGCCACCGCCCGGTTGACGGTGACGACCGGGTTACCGGTGACGGTCTCCAGCAGCCGGTACAGGCCGAGGATCTGCCGCCAGTCGGTGTCCGCGGCGGTAGCCGCCTCGGCGTGCACGGCGGCGATCGCGGCCTGCAACTGGAACGGCCCGGCCGGCCCTGCGTGCAGCGCCGCGGCGGCCAGGGCGGTGCCCTCCTCGATCGCGGTCCGGTCCCACCGGCTGCGGTCCTGCTCGTCGAGGGGCACCAGCGCGCCGTCGCGGGTCCGCGCGGCGCGGCGGGCGTGGGTGAGCAGCATCAGCGCGAGCAGGCCGGTGACGTCGCCGCGGCCGGGGATCCGGGCGTGCAGCAGCCGGGTGAGGCGGATCGCCTCCGCGGCCAGCTCGACCCGGTCGAGGGTGTCGCCTGCGGTGCCGACGTAGCCCTCGGTGCAGACGAGATACAGCACGGCGAGCACGACGTCGAGCCGCTCGTCGAACTCGCCGGGCGCGGGCAGCCGGAACGTGGCGCCGGCCGCACGGATCTTCGCCTTGGCGCGGCTGACGCGCTGCGCGACGGTCGCCTCCGGGGTCAGCAGCGCCCGGGCGATCTCGGCGGTGCTCAACCCGCCGACGGCGCGCAGGGTGAGGGCGAGCTGCGCGGCCGGGGTCAGCGCCGGGTGGCAGCACAGGAACAGCAGCGTCAGCGAGTCGTCCTGGTCGGGGGCCGTGGCCACCGGCGGCCGCCAGGCGGCCTCGCGGCGGGACCGGGCCTGTTCGCTGCGCAGCAGGTCGACGAGGCGCCGGGACGCGACCCGGATCAGCCAGGTGCGCGGCTCGTCCGGCACCCCGTGCTCCGGCCACTGGGTCGCGGCGGCGAGCAGCGCCTCCTGCACCGCGTCCTCGCAGGTGTCGACCGGTGACGCCGCCGGTGACCTTCCAGGTGCCGGTCAGCCGGCCGAGGCGGCGCAGTTCGTCGTCCATGGTGCTCTCCTTGCCCGGGTGTCAGGTGCTGTCGCCTGATACCTCGGAGCGGCGGTCCGCGTCTCGACACACGAAGACGCCCCAGCCCAGAAATTCTCGCTGGTACCGCAGGTGCGTGCGGCGGGCCTGGTCGAGGTACCGGCGCATCGTGCCGGCGTCGGGGTCGCCGGGATGCTCGCGCAGCCACACGTCGACGGTCCACCACTGCGCGGCCATGTACCGGTCCCATGAGTCGCGGTCGGCGAGGACCATCTCGACCAGGCTGAGCCCGGCGGCCTCGAGGCGGTCCAGGGTGCCTTCCAGCGAGGTGAACTCGGCGTACTCCGCCGGGATGCCGCCGGGTGGGGTGGCGGTCCAGTACGGCTCGCCGATGAGCAGCAGCCCGCCGGGGCGCAGCGCGGGCCGCATGAGCCGCACGGTGCCGGCGAGGCCACCGCCGATCCAGGTGGCGCCGATGCAGGACACGATGTCGTAGGAGGCGTCGTCGGGGACGTCCTTGGCGGCGTCGCCGAGGCGGAACGTGACGCGGTCGCTGACCCCGAGCTCGCGGGCCCGCTCGTGGGCGGCGGCGAGGAACACCTCGCTGATGTCGACGCCGTCGCCGAGGGTGCCGTACACGTCGGCCCACCTGGCCAGCATCTCGCCCTTGCCGCAGGCGAGGTCGAGGTGGCGCTGGCCCGGCGCGAGCCGGCAGACCTCGCCGAGCAGCATGAGCTTGTCGTCGGTGAACGGGTTGAGGATCCGGTGGCCGGCCTCGGCGATCTCATGCTGGCGAAGGATGTCCATGCTGCACCTTTGCCGTGGAAGGTGCGGGTTGTCCACTGTTTTGGCCGGCTGGCGGCTCGCCGGTGACGGCGCCGTGCAGGAACACCTCGACCAGGTCGGCGGGTTCGCCGCGCTCCTCCTGCGCGAGTGGGGCGTCCGGGCGGGGTAGTGCGGCGGGCGACAGCAAGTTACTCTCGGGTAGGTGAGCACTGAGGCTTTCGTTTACGACGCTGTCCGCACGCCGCGCGGGCGCGGCAAGCGGAACGGCTCGCTGCATGGGGTGAAGCCTGTGTCGCTGGTCGTTGGATTGATCGACGAGCTGCGCCGCCG
>NZ_JBFAIC010000060.1:0-70845 GCF_040654515.1 Dactylosporangium sp. NPDC050688 | reverse complement strand
ATGAGCGGCCCGCAGCGCAGCGGAGGGCTGCGAATCAGCAGCTCAGGGTGGAGCTCAGGCCGACGCCGGAGCGCAGCGGAGGCGGCGGCATGAGCGTTTTCGGGTACGACTTCGGGCCGGACCGGATCCTGCTCGGGCTGTTCACCGGGCTCACGTACGCGCTGCTCGCCGTGGGCCTGGTGCTCGTGTACCGCTCCAGCCGGTTCGTCAACTTCGCGCACGGCGCCATCGGCGTGTTCGGCGCCGCCGTCCTCGGCCGGCTCGTCGCCGGGGAAGGGCTGCCGTACTGGGTCGCGTTCCCCGTGGCGATGGCGGTCGCCGCGGCCGTCGCCGCCGGTGTCGAGGCCGGGGTGGTGCGCCGGCTGCGGCACCGCTCCCGGGTCATCGGCATGATCGCCACGCTCGGGCTGTCGCAGTTCATCCTCGTCGTGTCGCTGCTGGTCAACCGGCAGGGGGTCAGCGGCGCCACGTTCCCGCGGCCGCCGGGGCTGCCGTCGTTCACCGTCGGGCGCACCCCGGTCGGGCCGGCGTTCACCGCGATGCTGATCCTGACCCCGCTGCTGCTGGTGGCGCTCGCGCTGTTCCTGAAACGGTCCCGGCACGGCCTGGCCATCCGCGCCGCCGCCGACCAGCCGGCCGCGGCACAGCTCGACGGGGTCGCCGCGGCGCGGATGGCGACGGTGGCGTGGGCGATCGCCGGCGGGATCGCGGCGTTCTCCGCCATCCTCGTCACACCCACCCAGGGCGCTCAGTCGATCGACACGCTCGGCCCCGACCTGCTGCTCAAGGGCCTCGCCGGCGCCGTCATCGCCCGGCTGTCCTCGATCCCGGTGGCGTTCGCCGCGTCGCTGGGCATCGGTGTGCTGGAGCAGATCCTGCTGTCCGGATCCTCCGGTACCGGCCTGGTCCAGGTCGTGCTCGGCGCGACGATCCTCATCGCGCTGCTGCGCCAGCCGCGGCTGGGCCGCCGCGACACCGACGACGGCGGCTGGGCCCGATCCGGCGCCGCCGTGCTCACCGGACCGTGGCCGCTGCGGCACCTCGGGCGGCTCGTCGCCGGCGCCGGGTTCCTGCTCGCCGCGGCGCTGGCGTACCTGGTCGACAACCAGACCGCGTCGGCGCTGACCACGGTCGCCGGGTTCACCCTCGTGGCGCTGTCCGTGCTCGTCGTCACCGGGGTGGCGGGGGAGCTGTCGCTGGGCCAGTTCGCGTTCGCCGGCATCGGCGGGGCCGTGTCGGTGCGGGTCGCCGCGGCCACCGGCAACTTCTTCGCCGGGGTGGTCGCCGGCTGCGCCGCGGCCGCGCTCGCCGCCGCCGCGGTCGGCGTGCCCGCGCTGCGCCTGCGGGGGCTCGCCCTCGCCGTGACCACGCTCGCGTTCGCCCTCGCCACCAGCGCGTACCTGCTGCGCCGGGACTGGCTGCTCGGCTCCGGGGTCAGCACCCCGAAGCCGGCCTGGGCCGGCTACCCGCTCGAGGTGGCCAAGGACTACTACCTGTTCGCGCTGCTCATGCTGGGCCTCGGCCTGTGGCTGACGGCGAACCTGCGCCGCGGCGCGTTCGGCCGGCTGCTGACCGCGCTGCGGGACAACGAGGAGGCGGCCCGCGCGCTGACCGTCTCCGCGCCGCTGCGCAAGCTGCAGGCGTACGCGGTCGCCGGCGCCCTCGCCGGGCTCGGCGGCGCCGTCATCGGCCACGGCCAGACCCAGCTCACCGTCAACAGCTTCCCGGCCTCCGCCAGCGTCGACGTCGTCGCCGTCACCGTCGTCGGCGGCATCGGGCTGCTCGGCGGGCCGCTGCTGGGCGCCCTCGTCATCGTCGGCATCCCCGCCTTCGTCGACCTCGGCATCCCCGGGCAGGCGGCGCTGACCCTCGGCTGGCTGCTCGTCGTCGTGCTGCTGCCCGGCGGTCTCGGCGGCCTGGTGGTACGCGCCCGCGACACCCTGGTCACCCGCTGGGCCAACCGGTCGCACCCCGCCGCCACCAAGACCGCGGGTGCGGCGGCGACGGGTGCGGCCACGAAACCGGCGGACGTCGGGCCGGCGCGGCGCACGGCGTTGACGCTGCCGGCGCGCACCGAGCCGCTGCGCCCGACCGCCGCCGGGGAGCCGCTGCTGGTGGTGCGGGACATCGCCCGCGCCTTCGGCGGGGTCACCGCGGTCGCCGGGGTACGCCTCGATGTGACCGCCGGCGAGGTCCTCGGCATCATCGGCCCGAACGGCGCCGGCAAGACCACCCTGTTCGAGATCATCGCCGGGTTCGTGCCGCCCGACGCGGGCACCGTCACGTTCGCCGGGCGGGACGTCACCCGTGCCACCCCGGAGCGCCGGGCCCGGCTCGGGCTGGTGCGCTCGTTCCAGGACGCCCGGCTGTTCGCCACGATGACCGTCCTGGAGACCGTGATGACCGCGGGCGAGCGCACCGCGCCGAGCGGGCTGCTCGCCTCGGCGCTCGGCGCGCCCCTGGCCGAGCGGCGCAAGGCCCGGCGGGCGGGCGAGCTCATCGACCTCATGGGGCTGTCCGCCGTGGCCGGCGACCTGGTCGGCGCGCTGTCGACCGGCACCCGGCGGATGGTCGAGATCACCTGCCTGCTCGCCCTGGAGCCGACGCTGCTGCTGCTGGACGAGCCGTCCTCGGGCGTCTCGCAGGCCGACGGCGCGGCCCTCGGCGACCTGCTGCTACGAGTGCACCGCGAGCTCGGCACCACGCTGCTGGTCATCGAGCACGACCTGCCGCTGCTGTCCCGGCTCGCCACCCGGATGGTCGCCATGGACAGCGGCCGGATCATCGCCGACGGCACCCCGGACGACGTCCGCGCGCACCCGGCCGTCGTGCGGTCCTACCTCGGCACCGACCTCGCGGCCGTCAACCGGTCAGGAGCAACGACATGAGCTCGACGACATGAGGAGAACCCCGATGCAACGACGGATCCCGACCCTGGCGGTGCTCGTCACGGCGGCGCTGGCCGGGGTCGTCCCGCTCGGCGCCGCGCCCGCGTGGGCCGCGCCCACGCTCACCGTCAGCAAGACCACCGGGCTCACCGACGGCGCGTCGGTGACCGTCGGCGGCAGCGGCTTCACCCCGAACCTCAAGCAGATCGCGGTCGGGCAGTGCATCGAGGAGGTGAAGGGCCCGACCGACTGCAACCTCGCCGGCGGCTCCCAGTTCGTCAACGCCGACGCGTCCGGCAAGCTGCCGACGGTGACGCTGAAGCTGGCGCAGAAGTTCGGCACGTTCGACTGCGCGAAACGCACCTGCGTGATCGCGGCGCAGATCCTGCCGTCCGGCAACAACGCCGGCGAGGTCGCCGCCAACAAGGCGTCGGTGAAGCTCACCTTCGGCGCCGCGGCCCAGGCGACGACCCAGGCGGCCCAGGCGACCACCGCCGCCGAGGCGACGGCGCTGCCGAAGACCGGCCCCGGCGACGAGCCGGTCGTGGTCCTGCTCGCCGGCTCGGCGCTGCTCACCGTCGGCGTCGGGCTGCTGGTGATCGTGCCGGCGCGGCGCCGCCGTGCCCGTACCGTGGAAGGGGTGTGAGCGGCGTGCGCCGCATCGCGACCGGTGCCGCCGTCGTGGCGGCCCTGGCACCCGTGGCGCTGGCGGCACTCGCCGGGCCCGCGGCGCCGGCCCGCGCCGCCGCGCCCGTGACCGCGGACCTCGGCTGCCGGCTGTACTTCAGCGACGCCGGGACGGGCACGTCACCGACCGTCTGGAGCGACACGTTCACCCTCACGCAGACCCCGGCGAGCCCGGCGGCCGGCCAGGCGGTGACGGTGACCCTGGCCGCCGCCGCGGGCGTCACCAACGGCCCTGTGCCGCTCAACGCCGGCGACGTGCCGGTCCGCGTCACGGTTGCGCTCGGCGGCGCGCAGGCCGGCACGGTCACCCTCAACCAGGCCGTGTACCCGGCGTCGGCCAAGGCGGCGGCGGTGCCGCTCGGCCCGGTCAGCGCCACCGGCACGTACACCGCGACGGCCGCCGGCACCGTGACGCTGACCGTGCGGCAGGTCGCGTTCGCCAACACCACCGCGACGACGTACTGCTCGGCCGGCGGCGACCGCGACCACAAGGCCGCACCGGTGGACACGCCGGTCACCGACTCGGCCGTGGTCACGCCGGCGCCGTCCGGGTCGGCGTCCGCCTCGGCCTCTCCGTCGGCTTCCCCGTCGGCCTCGGCGTCGGCGTCGGCCTCGCCGTCCGCGTCGGTTTCGCCGTCCGCGTCGGAGGCGGCCACGCCCGCGGAGACGTTCGGGCCCAAATCGGTGACGATGAAGTGCAAGACGCTCAGCACGATCCGGGACTGGACCGCGACGCACACCCTGACCATGTCGCCGGCGAACCCCGGCTACGGGGCGAACGTCACCGTCACGTACACCTTCGACAACGGCGGCACGAACGGCCCGGTCCCGATCGCGGCCGGCGAGCTGCGCCCCACCGCGACCGTGAAGCTCAGCGGCGCCCAGACCGGCACGGTGAAGCTCAGCGGCCCCACCTACGGCGCCGTCGCCGCCCAGGCGCGCGTGCCGGGCGCCACCCTCACCGGCCAGTTCACCGCGAGCACGCCCGGCCTGGTCACGCTGACCGTCGCGAACATCATGTTCGACCACGCGCAGGTGGACACCGAGTGCAACAGCGGCAGCGACCCGGTCACCGGGCCGGCGGACACGACGATCGTCGCGAAGTTCACCGTCAAGTCGACGCCGGCGACCGCCGCGGAGGCCACCGGGCAGGCCCTGCCGAAGACCGGCGACGGCGGCACCCTGCCGGTCCTGGTCCTGTGGGGCACCGCCCTGCTGCTGCTCGGCGCCGGCGCACTCGTCGTCCTGCCCGCCCGCACCCGCCGCCGCCCGGCAGTGCCGACCGGCGGCGACTGAGCCGCCGCGCCGCGGCCCGGCGACCCTGCCGGCGGCGACTGAGCCGCCACGCCCGTCGATGGGGACACGGCGGGGGGAACCGGGCTGCGGTGCGGGGCCGGCGCACGTAAGGTGCTCTGCTCGTGGGCACCATCGTCGAAAGTCTCGTGCCGGCCCGGCTGGGCACCGGCTTCCGGTGGCTGCTGGCCTCGTCGTGGACGAGCAACCTCGGCGACGGGATCGCGGTCGCCGCCGGGCCGCTGCTGGTGGCGTCGCTCACCGGCAACGCGTTCCTGGTGTCGCTGGCGGCGCTGCTGCGGTGGGCGCCGCCGCTGGTGTTCGGCCTGTACGCGGGGGTGCTGTCCGACCGGCTCGACCGGCGTCGGATCGTGATGGCGGCCGACGCGTCGCGCGCCGTGGTCCTCGCGGTGCTGGTGGCGCTGCTGGCCACCGACCGGCTCACGGTGGTGGTCGCCCTCGTCGCGATCGGGCTGCTCACCACGGCGGAGGTGTTCGCCGACAACGCCGCGGCGACGCTCACGCCTGCGCTGGTGCACCGCGACGACCTCGTCGTGGCCAACGCCCGCATCCAGGCCGGGTTCCTGACCCTCAACCAGCTGGTCGGCCCGCCGGTCGGCGCGGCACTGTTCGCGGCCGGCATGGTGTGGCCGTTCGTCGCCGAGACCGTCCTCGTCGGCGCCGGGGTACTGCTGGTGTCCCGGCTCATGCTGCCCGCCCGTACGCGGCCGGAGGACCAGCGGCCCGCCGGGGTGCGGCACGAGGTCGTCGAAGGGCTGCGGTGGACGGTGCGCCACCCGGCGGTGCGCACGCTGTCGCTGACGATCCTCATCTTCAACGTCACGTTCGGCGCCGCCTGGTCGGTGCTGGTCCTGTACGCCCAGCAGCGCCTCGGCCTCGACGCCGTCGGGTTCGGGCTGTTCACCACGGCGGGCGCCGTCGGCGGGCTGGCCGGCACCGCCATGTACGGCCGGCTGACCCGCCGGGTGAGCCTCGGCAACGTGATGCGGGCCGGGCTGATCATCGAGACGCTCACCCATCTGGCGCTCGCCGTGACGACCTCGGTGTGGGTCGCCGGCGCGGTCATGTTCGTCTTCGGCGCGCACGCGTTCATCTGGGGCACCACGTCGATCACCGTGCGGCAGCGGGCGGTGCCCGAGCACCTGCAGGGCCGGGTCGGCAGCGTCAACACCATCAGCGTCTTCGGCGGCCTGGTTGCCGGCTCCGCGATCGGCGGGGCCCTGGCGACCCACATCGGCGTGACGGCGCCGTTCTGGTTCGCCTTCGCCGGCTCCGCCGTGTTCGTCGCGCTGCTGTGGCGCGAACTGACCCGCATCGCCCACGCCGACGACGCCCCCCACGCTCCGGCGGAGAGCTGACCGCACCAAACGCCACCGCACACAAACGCCACCGCACACAAACGCCGCCGCGCACAATCCCACCGTGCACAACGCCACCGCGTGCAACGCCCGGTGGAGCGCCGCGCCGGCCGGCGCGGCGGCCAGGTGCGGAGCGGCCGCCCGGCGATGCGGTCGCTGCGGGAGGAGGGGCGCCGCTCCCTGGAGACGTTCGCGTCGCTGCGCCGGGTGTTCGCCACCGCCACGGCACCCTGACGCCGCCCGCGCGTCTGTGCGCGCGTCCTGCCGCCCGTGGGCAGGCTTAACCGGCGCCTGCCGGGGCAGTGTCGCGGTATGGCTGTGCAGTCCCCGCCGACCTGGCTGGCCCGGCTCGGCCGGACGGGCTGGCTGGTGACCGGCGTCGTCGTCGGTGTCGCCGCCGTCATCGCCGGGCTGGGCGCCGTGCTGGCCGTGCTGGCGCCACTGCTGATCACCCTCGTCGTCGCCGCCGCGCTGCAGCCGCTCGTCCAGCGGCTGCGCCGGCTCGGGGCGCCGCCGGCCCTGGCCGCGCTCACCGGGGCGCTGCTGGTCCCGGCGCTGCTCGTGGTGCTTGCCTTGCTCGTGGTGCGCACGTTCGCCGGCATGGGAGAGGCCTGGAGCGACGTCCTGGCCGGGGCCGGGGAGCAGGTGCACGCCGCGCTGGGCGCCGACCCCCTCCAGACGCTGCTGGCCTCGACGCAGTGGCGTACCGCCCTGCTCGGTGTCGGCTCGGCGGTGCTCAGCGGCACCGCGCTGCTGGCGCAGGCGGCGATCGGGGTGTTCATGGCCGCGTTCGTGCTGTTCTACCTGTTCAAGGACGGCCCGGCCGGGGTGGCGTACCTCGAGCGGCGGCTGCCGCTGCGGCCCGGCCTGACCCGGCAGCTGCTGGACGGCGCGGCGCTGCGGATGCGCCGGTACATCGTGGGCACGACCGTCGTCGCGGCCATGGACACGGTGGCCATCGCGCTCGGCGCGGTGGTGCTGCGGCTGCCGCTGATCGGGATGATCGCGCTGATCACGTTCGTCGCGGCGTACGTGCCGTACCTCGGTGCCTGGGTGTCGGCGGTGTTCGCGGTGGTCGTCGCCCTCGGCGCCGGCGGCCCGGCCGCGGCCGCGTGGATGCTGGTGATCGTGCTGGTGACGCAGAACATCCTGGAGGGGGTGATGCGCCCGTTCGTGTTCGGCAGGGCTCTGGACCTGCACCCGGTGGCGATCCTCGCGGTGACGGTCGTCGGCGGTGCCCTCGCGGGGCTGGTGGGGGTGCTGCTGGCGCCACCGGTCGCGGCGATCGCCGTCTGGTGGCGCCAGATGCTGCGAGATCCTTCGCGAACGCCGTGACCCCCGGCGGAGGCGAGGTTCAGTGGTCGCGCAGCAGGCCGCCGGCCCCGTACACCTTGTCCTGGACGTCGTTGTCGCGCAGGGCCATCCACCAGGTGGCCGCGTTGATGGCGATCACCGGCTTGCGCAGCCAGCGCTCGGCCTCGTCGGCGAGGCGGACCATCGACAGGTTCGTCCCGCACTGCACGATCGCGTCGACGTCCGGGCCGTCCACCTCGAGGATCGCCGCGCGCAGCTCCGCCTCGGTGACGTGCGCGATCGACACCGCCGTCGGGCAGCGCAGGCCCTTGATCCGCACCACCTCGAAGCCGAGCTCCGAGAAGAACCGGACCACGTTCTCGTCGCCGATCGGCTGGTACGGGGTCACCACGCCGATGCGGCGGGCGCCGTACAGGTGCAGCGCCCGCTCGCAGGCCTCGGCGCCGGTGGCGACCCGCAGGCCGGTGATGCCGTTGATCTGGGCGACGAACTCGCGGTTGCCCTCGACGCCGCCCCAGAACGTCTCCGCGGACATGCCCATGACCATGAAGTCGGGCTCGCAGGTCAGGACCCGCTCGCAGGCGTGGCCGATCTCCGCCCGGATCTGCGTGAGGAGGTTCTCGAAGCCCTCGTCGCTGGACAGGTCCTGGTTACGGATGTGGATGCGGGAGAAGTGCGCGGTCACCCCGGGCACCCCCATGGCGTAGAAGTCGGGTTCGACGATCGTGTTGGTGGACGGGGCGATGACGCCGAACTTGTGGCGCCAGCCCAGGGCGTCGGTCATGCGAGCACCTCGATGGAGAGGGAGTGCGGTCGGGAACGACGGTAGGCGCGGACGGTGAGCCACGCCGCGGTGAGGAACGCCAGCTGTGCCGCGGTGTTGGTGCCCTGCTCGATCCACTGCAGCCGCAGCGTCTCGTGGTCAGGGTGGTTGCGCAGGGGGACCAGCGCGGTCACCAGGACGATGCCGAGCGTGTACAGCGCGATCGCCGTCCTGGCCCGGCGCCGCCCGGCGTACACGGCGCCGATGACGCTGACGGTGGTGACGCCCGCGGTGGCGAGGACGAAGACCGGCTTCATCGCGCCGGCGACCAGGGCGCCGCCGGCCACGGCCGCGTACACGGCGGCGAACGGCCACCACGGCGCCGTCGGCAGCAGCGCCCAGACGAGGGTGACCGCGCCGGCTGACATGAGCGGGAACAGCGCGGCCTCCAGCCACGGCAGGTCGCCGCCGAACCCGGCGACGAGCAGCTTCCACACCGACTTGGCGAGGCCGCCGGCGCCGATGAGCACCGCCCCGGCCCGCCCTGCCGTGACTCTCCCGGCGGGGCCGAGCCCGGCGAGGAGCCAGAACCCGGCGAGGGCCAGCAGCGTCGGCACGAAGTCCTCCACCGCCAGAATCACCGGGTAATCATTCGTGGTCATGCGAAGAGGTCCCGTTTGCGGAAGGCGGCGGTGGCGAACCGGCCGAACGCCTTCGGGGTGGTGAGCCAGGCGACCCGGCCGCCGTTGGGCACCCCGGCGAGGACCCGCTCGGCGAGCCACGGGGTGACGGTCTCGACCGTGTCGGCGAGGATGTTGAAGATCTTCTTCGCCTTGGCGAACTCCTCCGGGGTGTAGTCCCGGGCGAGCAGGTCGGTGACGACCATGCCGGGGGACAGGTGCGCCACGGTGACCGGAGAGTCCTTGCCGAGCTCCTTCGCGAGGGCGTCGGTGAGGTACGTGACGGCGCGTTTCGTGGCGCCGTACGCGGCGAGCCCGGGCGCCTTCTGGTTGCCGGAGCCGAAGCCCTCCATGTTCCACAGCGCCCCGTGCCCCTGGGCGCGCATGGCGGCCAGGACGACGGCGCTGGCGTGGGCGAGGCCGCGCAGGTTGACGTCGATGACGGCGTCGAGCTCCGCCGGGGGCAGCTCCCACAGCGGCCGGCGGGCGGTGGTGACACCGGCGTTGTTGATCCAGATGTCGACCCGGCCGTACGCGGCGACGGCCTCCTCCCACAGGTCGCGCACCGCGGCGCGGTCGGTGACGTCGGCGACCACGCCCCGCACCCGCGGGTCGGGGTCCGGCTCCGCGGGCAGTGTCCGTCCACAGTAGACGACCGAGCAGCCCCGGGCGTGGAACTGCCGTACCAGCCCCTGGCCGATGCCCCGGGTCCCGCCGGTCACCACGACGACGGTCATGCCGCGGTCCACGTGAGCGAGCCGTGCACGACGCCGGCGAGGGTGGCGCCCTCGTACACCCGGTACGCGACGGCCAGGACGGTGCCGGCGCCCATGCCGGGGGTGGCGTCGAGCATGAACTCGCGGCCGGTCAGCTTCACCACGTCCGTGCAGTGCACGGTGCTGTAGTTGGCCCGGCCGAACGCGATCGCGTTGCCCCACGCGCCCGGCCCCTCGTAGAACGAGCGGAACCCGTCGCGCCGCCAGTCCACCGTGAACGAGCGCTCCAGCGCGCCGGTCCAGGTGACCGACAGCCGGGTGCGCAGCAGGTCGACCGGGGTCAGCGCCAGCTCGATGCCGACCGGGCCCACCAGCTTCTGGTCGGCGCCCCACAGCTCACATTGTCCGCTGTAGACGCCGGCCTGCTTGGTCGGCAGGATGAACGGCACCGGGCCGTTGCGGGTCTCCGCCGCGAGGTGCGCGGCGAGGGTGTCGCCGTCCACCCCGCGCCGGTAGACGCCGTTGAAGCAGCCGACGACCGCCGGGCCCTGGTAGAGCATCGAGGAGTACACCTGGGTGTCGTCGCCGAGGACCTGGTTCCACGTGTTGAGGTCGACCTGCCAGCCGGGGCCGTAGTAGTGCGCGTCGACGAACGTGCCGTAGGGCTGGCCGGTGCCGTAGAAGTCGGGCCCGGTGTAGATCCGGTCGGCGTCGGAGTCCACGACGCCGAACGCGAACGGCGCGCCGAGCCGGAACCGCCCGGCGAGCGGGCCGCCGCCCTCCAGGCCGCCGTCCATGTAGTACGTGGTGACGCCGTCGGCGAAGACGGAGGAGCGGCGGATGTCCTCGTAGCCGCGCCAGGTGCCGTCGGCGTCGAAGAGGCTCGGCCGGCCGTGCCACTCCCCGGCGATGCGCTGCTGCCACTGCGAAGGGGACGCCTCGGTCATGACAGCGGCCCGCCGATGAGCACGTCGCGGATCTCGTCGGAGGCGGGCTCGCCGAGCAGCCGCGACACCTGCGCCCACACCGGGTCGACCGCCGGGCTGAAGAGGTTGGCGCGGACGGTGGCGTCGCGGGCGGCCAGGTCGGTGTCGGCGAGCGACCCGGTGACCGCCGCCGGCAGGCCCGAGGAGACCAGGTCGAGCCAGTGCCCGACGTAGGCGTCGACGATCGGGTCCATGCCCCGGAACGCGGCCTCGTCGGCGCGGTGCACCAGCATCCACGGCGACATCAGGGCGTGCTGGCGCGGGCCGATGTGCGCGCGGGTGAGCCCGTCGCGCTGCGACGCCTCCTCGTAGACCCCGGTCAGCGAGTCGTACGCGCTGTCCATGTACGCCAGGTGCGACGACAGCTCGGCCCGGGGGATGAGGTCCAGGTGGTAGGCGTAGTAGTCGCCGCCGTAGACGGAGTCGAGCGTGAAGTGCGGCACCCCGGACTCCGCCGCGGTGAACGCGAACACCATGTGGCTGTCGAGGTTGATCGGCGGCACGACCAGCCCGACGTACACGATCCGGGAGACCTCGCCGTCGCCCTGCCAGACCCGCATCGTGCCGACCGGCGCCGGCGACATGGGCGAGCGCAGCTCCCGGTAGGGCGCACCGGTCTCGGCCAGCGGCTGCCGGGCGAGGATCGCGTCCAGGGCCCGGGTGGCCAGGGCGAAGGGCAGCGACGTCACAGTTCCTCCAAAGTGCCGTTGTCCTCGGCGTCGCGGCGGGCCTTGCCGATCCGCTCGGCCTCGACGACCGTGGGGTGCTCGCCCTTCGCCTTGTGCACCCAGGCACGGGCGAGCTCCGGGTTCTCCCGGCGGGCGGGTGAGGCGATGACCGTGGCCTCGCGGCGCGGCACGTCGCCCATGATGCGGTCCTCGTCGCCGAGCAGCCAGCCCTGCTCGGCGAGCTCCTGCCGGCGGCGCCGGTAGTGCACGGCGATGAGGTCGCTCTTGACGTGCAGCTCGGCGCCGAGGTCGAACGGCAGCAGCTCGGGGCGGACCCGGTCGACGACCGGGGCGTCCTGGCCGAAGATCTTGTAGACCCGCCGGACCGCGTTCTTGTCGGCCCAGTTGCCGGTGAAGAAGTCGCGCAGCGCGACCCACTTCACCAGCGTGGTCGTCTCGTCGACGGGGATGTTGGTGTCGTAGATGATGAGGTTGCCCATCGGCAGCCGGACGTGCAGCTTGATCATGTTCGGCAGCATCCACCCGGCGGTGGTCGCCACCGGCGGGCGTTCCTTCAGGTTCTTGCCACGCCGGCCGATCATCCTCCAGATGCCTTTCGGCGCGGGCGGGTGCAGCCGCACCGTCGCGAACGCCGACCACTCGTCGGGGATCTCCAGCTCGTACTCCTCGACGTCGGGGCGCTCCGGGTTGCCGAAGGCGCCGGCGTGCACGAACGGCGTGTGCGCGATGTCGCAGCCGTTCTCGAGGATCCGTTCGTAGTTGGACTTCCACAGGTACTCGCCGGTGACCGTCTTGAACCGGCCGCCGTTGCCGACGAGGTCGTCGAACTCCGGCCAGACCGGGATCGGCGGGCGCTCGGCCTCGGGCAGGTCGCCGAGGAACACCCAGACGAACCCGTAGCGTTCCTCGACCGGGTACGAGTCGACCCGGGCCTTCTTCGGGATGCCGCGGCCCGGCTGGTTCGCCGGGATCTTCACGCAGGCGCCGTCGGGTTCGTACTCCCAGCCGTGGTACGGGCACACGATCGAGTCGTTCTTGACCCAGCCGCCGGACAGCGCGGCGCCGCGGTGGACGCACAGGTCCGACAGTGCGACCGGGCGGCCCTTCGGCGTCCGGTACAGCACCAGCTCCTGGCCGAGGCACGTGATGCGCAGTGGTTTGGTGGTGACGCGGTCGGCGAACTCGACCGCGTACCAGAAGTTCTTCAACATGCGAGGCTCCTAGCGGCGCCGGACGGACACCAGGTCCGGGGGGAACGTGTCGAGGGCGGCGGGGTCGCCGCCGCGCAGATGGGTGCGGAGGAACGCGGACAGCAGCCCGGCGATGACGCCGCGGGCCGTGGAGCCGCCGACGGTGGACGGCCGGTCCAGGAACGACCGGGCCGCGGTCGGGTCGGCCGGTTCCACGACGCCGAAGTGGTTGGCGCCGGCGACGGTCGCCAGGACGTGCTCGCCGTCGCGGTCCTTGAGCGCCTCGTCGAAGGTGCGGCTGACCGGGTCGTGCCGGTCGCCGCCGGCGGCGCCGTACCGGTCGGCGGAGGCGGCGATGACGCCGTCCTCGGTCCCGGCGAGCAGCAGCACCGGCGAGTCGACGAGCGCCTCGGCGACGGTGCCCGCGGGCCAGCCCAGCATCGTGGAGACCATGGTGTGCGCGCCGTACGCCGCGACCGCCCGCACCTGCGGGAAGAAGCGCCCGGACTGCAGCGCGACGGTGCCGCCGGCGGAGTGGCCGAACAGTGCCACCCGGTCCAGGTCGAGGGTACCCCGCAGCGGGCCGCCGGCGTGCAGCGCGGCGAGCCCGCGCAGGATCGGCTCGATCGCCTGGCAGGTGGGGCCGTCGCCGTACGTGCCGGGCCGGGCCAGGGCGAGGTCGACGCCAGGTGTGATGCCGACCTGGCCGGCGAACAGGGGGCCCACCCAGTCGTAGGTGACCGTGGCGAGGCCCTGCCGGGCCAGTTCGACGGCGAGCCAGCGGTAGGCGTCCTGGCCGACGTTGACGCCGCTGAGCACGAGCACCACCGGGTAGGGCGCACCGGCCGGGTCGGCCTGGAAGACGCCGCTGAGCCGTTCGGCGTCCGACCCGGTGACCAGCGCCGGGTAGTGCACCTTCAGGTGGGCGGTGGCATAGGGGGCCTCGACGCCGGGGATCGTGACGGCGGACCACAGGGAGCGGATCGTGGAGTGCGTCACGCCGTCACCTCCGCTACGCTCCGAGCCGGTCACGCCGTCACCTCCGCTGCGCTCCGGCGCCGACGTGACCCAAGGACTGAGCCCATGGTGACCGGCCCTCCGCTACGCTCCGAGCCGGTCACGGGCGGGGCAGTTCGCGGTCGCCGCCCCACAGGGCGCGCACGAGACGCTGGGTGGTGTCCTCGCCGAAGTACCGCACGCCCATCACGTTGGCCGGGTCGCGCTCGGCGATGTTGCGCCGGGTGGCGAGGTCCCGCTCGCGCAGCGCGGCGCGCTCCTCCTGCGGCACCGGCGGCGCCTCGCCGACCCAGGTGAGCCACTGGTCGACCCGGGCGTGCAGCACGTCGCTGACGACCGTCAGGTTCCGCTCGGTGCGCTCGAAGGAGTACACGTAGGCGTTGGGGGACAGCGAGGCGCGGATGAACGCGGCCCGGCTGGTGAACCAGGCGAACTCAGGGTCGGCCTTGTGCGCCAGCCAGTCGTCGTTGGCGGGCGCGTAGTAGCGGTCGAAGTAGTCGCCGTCCACGACGATGTCGGTGCGCGGGATGTAGTCGGTGTAGAACCAGCCGCCGGGCCAGCACAGCAGCGCGATGCCGAGGTGCGGCACCCTGACCTGCGGGCCGAGCCAGCACGTCAGGTGCAGGTTGACGAAACTGCGCGAGGGGTCGCCCAGCCACGAGTGCACCATCCAGTCGACCTCCGGCCCGCTGTAGGCGGCCACCCGGCCGCCGGGTCCCTCCGGATACGTCCCGTACTGCTCCAGGATGTCCGTCGACGGGTCGCGCGTGGTGGTGAACCTCGCGTCGATCTTGGCCTTGAGATCCGTCAGGAGCTGCTGGAACTGTGCGAAGGTGTCGTGGACGTCGATGACGGGCGAGGCGTCGAGCATCTCCTCGACGTGCTGGACGGTTTCCTCCACGCGTTCACTCTCCAAGTCGTGCCACCGCAATGGAAACAGTGTTTCGCCATGGGTAACAGATGTCAACGGGTCAGGGCGTCGACGAGCTGCCAGGGCCGGCCGTCGAGCAGGTCGGTGCCGCGCGACACGAGCTTGTTGCGGCTCTGCGCGGGCGCCAGCTCCGCGGTGGCGGCGGGCGTGCCGGCCGCGACGCCGGTGACGATCGGGTGGCTGATCCGGCCCGTGAACGGACCCTCCCACGCGGTCCACAGCGTGAAGTCGGGGCTCAACGCGTAGAAGGCGGACGGCATGCCCGCCGGCGCGGCGGCGACGATGTTGATCCGGTTCTCCGCGGCACGCTCCGGCAACCCGAGCGCCAGCTCCCAGTCCTCGGCCGGGGTGAACGGCACGGCGACCACGTCGGCACCGGCGATGGCGGCCAGCCGGAACACCTCGGGGTAGATGGCGTCGTCGCCGACCACCACCGCCAGGCGCCCCCACGGCAGGTCGAACGTGGCCAGGCCGTCGCCGTGCCGGCGCACGTCGGCGGCGAGCCGCGCGACCGGGTGCAGCTGCTCCTGCCGGCCGGCGATCCCGGCGCCGGACACCACCACGCCGGCGTGCGCGCCGTCCTGCAGGACGCTGGTCACCGCGACCGCCTCCGTGCCGGCCAGCAGCTCACGCATGGCGGGCACCACCCAGGGCTCCGCGAGCTCGGGCAGGACGAGCAGGGTCGCGCCGGCGGCCAGGACGTCGCGGGTGTGGCGCTGCAGCGCGTCGGGCGTCGTCGCCCGTACCACCGCCGCCCGCATCGACTCGGCGGCCTGCGGCCTGGCGGGGGGCTGCGGCGGCCGGCCGATCGCCGCGTAGAGCGGGCCGCGGCGGGCGGTGAAGCGGTCGGTGCCGTCGGGCCGGCGCTTGTCGAGCGCGGCGGCCGGGTCGATGTCGGCGACCACCACCGCCTCGCCGGTGCGCGGGCCCTTCGCCACGACGGTGCCGTCCGGCGCCACCACTTGGCTCTCCCCGGCGCCGTGCAGCCACTGCGGCGGCACCTTGAGCCCGGCGCTGATCGCCTCGAGCTTGTCGGCAGGCAGCAGCGGGCCGACCTTGTTGGCCGCCACCACCCAGACCCGGTTCTCCGCGGCCCGCACCGGGATGTGCAGGCTCGCCTCGTCGGTGGCGAACGAGTTGAGGCTGTTGAGCAGCACCTGCGCCCCGCGCAGCGCGAGACCGCGGGCCACCTCCGGCGCGACGCCCTCCATGCAGGCGTACATGCCGACGGTGCCGAACGCGGTGCGCACGACCGGGCCGTTCTCGGTGCCCCGGTGCAGGTGGTCGTTCTCGCTGCCCATCAGGGTCTGCTTGTCGCTCTGCCCGAGCAGCGCGCCGGACGGGCCGAAGAGCAGGTTGGTGCCGGTGGTCCGGCCGTCGTCGCGGGCGAGCGTGACGTTGATCTTGACGTGCACGCCGTGGCGCGCCGCGCGGTCCGCGACCGCGGTCAGGAACGCGTCGCCGAGTCGGCAGGCCATGCGCCGGGCGTGGTCGCGGTCGTCGTACCACGACAGGTGGTTGCAGAACTCCGGCAGGACCACCAGATCCGCGCCCTCGGCGGCGGCCTGGTCGATCATCCGCAGGCAGCTCGCGAGGTTCGCGGGCACGTCCTGACCGACGGCGAACTGGACAGCGGCAACCCTCACGAGGGCCTCCTGGTTCCTCTAGCGGAACAGTGTTTCCCGAACATACACTCGCCGCGCGTTCCCTGAAAGAGAGGCCAATGATGGTGCTCACCCATGTCGTCGTCATGAAATTCACGGATCCGGCCGACGCGCCGAAGGCCAAGGAGCTCCTGGAGGGCCTGGTGGGAGTGGTGCCGCAGATCCGCTCGCTGCTGGTCGGCCTGGACACGGTGCATAGCGACGTGTCCGGCGACCTGTGCCTCGTCACCACCCACGACGACGCGGACGGCCTGCTGGGCTACCAGTCGCACGAGGCGCACCTGGAAGTCGCCGGCTGGCTGCGCCCGCGCCTGGCGTCGCGGGCCGTGGTCGACTACCTCAGCGCCGGACACCCGCCCCGGCCGCAGGCATGAACCTGCGCCGGCTGGGCAATACGGCCGGCGATGCCGGCCGAGCTGTCCCCGACCCCGCCTGAGCGCCACCGATGAAGGGCCGGGCGCTCGCCGTCGCGCTCGTTGCGGCGTTCATGACGCTGCTGGACGTCAGCATCGTCAACGTCGCCATCCCGTCCATGCAGGCGGACCTGCACATGGGGGCCAGCGGGCTGCAGTGGGTGCTGTCCGGGTACGCGCTGACGTTCGGGCTGCTGCTGGTGCCCGCCGGCCGGTTCGGCGACGCCCGCGGGATCAGGCCCGTGTTCGTGGCCGGCCTGCTCGGCTTCACCGCCGCCAGCGCCGCGGCCGGGGCGGCGCAGAGCGAGGCGTGGCTGGTCATCGCGCGCCTCGTGCAGGGCGCGTTCGCCGGCGTGGTGAACCCCCAGGTGATCGGCCTCATCCAGCGGCTCTACCCGCCGCCGGAGCGGGCCCGGCCGTTCGGCCTGCTCGGCGCCGTCATCGGCATCGCCACCGCCGCCGGGCCGCTGCTGGGCGGGGTCATCATCCAGTTCGCCGGGCAGGACGACGGCTGGCGCTGGGTGTTCTACATCAACCTGCCGGTCGGTCTCGCCGCCGCCGTGCTCGGGTGGCGGCTCATCCCGCGGCGCCCCGCCGACCGCCGCCGCCGGGAGAGCCTCGACCCGGTCGGCGTGCTGCTGCTCGGCCTCGCCGTGGTGCAGATCCTGCTCCCGCTCATCGAGCAGGGGCACTGGTACCTGCTGGGCAGCGGCGTCCTGACGCTCGCCGGCTTCGTCTGGTGGGAGCTGCGCTACCCGGGGGTGCCGCTGGCGGACCTGCAGCTGTTCCGCCGGCGCTCCTACGCGCTCGGCACCGCGGTCGTGCTGGTGTACTTCGCCGGGTTCACCGCGAACTTCTTCATCCTCACCCTGTACCTGCAGCGCGGCCAGCACTTCACGGCCCTGCAGGCGGGCCTGGCCATCACCCCGTTCGCGCTCGGCTCGGCCCTGGCCGCGTTCGCGGGCGGCCGGGTCGTGGACCGGTTCGGCCGTCCCCTCGTCGCGGCCGGGCTGGTCACCGTCCTGGCCGGTCTGACCGGGGTCTTCGTCCTGCTGCACACCGCCGTCTCGCCGTGGGCCCTGACCGCGCCGCTGCTCGTCGCGGGCCTCGGCAGCGGCCTGGTCATCACCCCGAACCAGACCCTCACCCTCGCCGACGTCCCCGTCGACCGCTCCGGCAGCGCCGCCGGCGTCGTGCAGACCGCCCAGCGGGTCGGCGCGGCCTTCGGCATCGCCGCGATCGGCGCGGTGTTCTTCGCCCGCCTCGACGCCACCGACGGTGACTGGGCGGCCGCGTTCGAGATGGCGCTGATGGTCGCCATCGCCTTCCTCGCGCTCGCGCTGGCAGCCGCCCTCACCGACGTCTTCATCGCCCGCCGCCGCTCGTCGTCGCCCCCGGCATGAGTGGCTGTCGCGGCACCGTGCCGCGGCTACGTGGGATACGCGGTGGGGGACAGGCCGGCGCCGCCGGCGCGGAACGGGGCCGGGGCGTGCACGACGCAGGTCTGGACGTACTCGGCGAGGCCCTCCTGCGCGTACTCGCGGCCCCAGCCGGAGCGCTTCACGCCGCCGAAGGGGGCGCGCAGCGACATGCCGGTGCGGTTGTGGGTGTTGACGAAGGCGAAGCCCGCCTCCAGGCGGCGGGCGAACGCGAACGCCCGCTCCTCGTCGGCGCTCCACACCGACGCGCCGAGGCCGAGGTCGTCGTCGTTGGCCATGGCCAGCGCCTGGTCCTCGGAGTCGTAGCAGGCGACCGGCACGACCGGGGCGAACTGCTCCTCGCGCAGCAGCGCGGCGTCGTGCGGGGGGTCGACGACGAGCACCGGCGGCAGGAAGTAGCCCGCGGTCTCGTCGTAGCCGGCCGCCCGGCGGCCCAGCTCGATGCGCTCGGCGTCGCCCTGGCCGGCGGCGAGGGTCAGGTCGCGGGCCCGCCGCCGGGCGGCGTCGCTGACCATCGGGCCCATCGTGACCCCGGCGGCGAGGGGGTCGCCGACGACCAGGACGCGGGCGGCGGCGGCCACGTACGCCTCGACGAACTCGCCGGCGCGGGCGCGGGGCACGTACAGCCGCTTCGCCGCCATGCACACCTGGCCGGCGCTGGCGAAGCTCGCCATGACCAGGCGGTCCATGCTCGCGCCGTCCAGCGGCGCGTCGGGCAGGAACACGGCCGGGTCGTTGCCGCCGAGCTCCATCACCGTGGGGATGAGCCGGTCGGCGGCGGCCGCGGCGATCGCCCGGCCGGCGTCCTCACCGCCGGTGAACGCGACCTTCCGCACCAGGCGGTGCGTGACGAGCGCCGTGACCAGGTCGGCGTGGCCGTGCAGGACCTGCACGGCGGCGCGGGGCAGGTGCGCCTGGAACAGCCGCACGACCCGGTCCACGGTGAGCGGCCCGAGCGGCGACGGCTTGACGACGACCGTGTTGCCGGCGGCGAGCGCCGACGCCAGCTTCAGCATGGCGAGGACGACCGGCGCGTTCCACGGCGTGACCGCGACGACGACCCCGTACGGCTTGCGGATGCGCAGCAGCCGCCCCTGCGCGTCGTCGAGCTCCCGGTCGGCGTACGCGGCGGGCGCCTGCTCGATCACCCACCGCAGGTGCTGCACGGCGAAGCCGATCTCGCCCCGGCAGTCGGGCAGGGGCTTGCCGATCTCCCGCGCGAGCAGCACGGCGAGGCCCTCCAGGTCGCCGGCGATCGCGTCGGCGGCGGCGCGCAGCGCGGCGAGCCGCAGGGCGATGGGGATGCCGGACCATTCGCGGAACGCGGCGTGCGCGGCGCGGACGGCGCCGTCGACCCGGTTGGGGATGTCGCGGTCGACCGCCGCGACCCGCCCGACGACCTCGCTGACGCGCGCCGGGTTCTCCCGCACGATGCTCATGCGGACACCTCGCGCAGCGAGGCGATCATCGAGGAACGCAGCAGGTAGGCGCGGGCCGCGACCGGGTCGGCGGCGAGGGCCCGCAGCTCGCCGGCGTAGGCGGAGGCGCCGCCGGAGCGCAGCTTCTCCCAGTTGCCGTGGGTGGTCTTCTGCACGTAGTCGCGGGCGACGCGGCGCCGGGCCGCGGCGGTGGCCGTGACGGCGTCGTCGTCGCCGGCCGCGACGGCCCGGGCGAGCAGGACCGCGTCGTGGATGCCGGAGTTCATGCCCATACCGCCGAGCGGGTTGTTGATGTGCGCGGCGTCCCCGGCGAGCAGGACCCGGCCGACCCGGAAGGACTCGGCGACCCGCTGGTGCACCCGGTACAGGGTGGTGTGCGCGACCCGCCACGGCCGCCCGGGGTCGGCGACGCCGAGCAGCCGCTGCGGCAGCCGGGCCAGCTCCACCTCGTCGGGGGTGTCCGGCGGGGTCGGCAGCAGCACCCGCCAGTGGTCGGGGGTGCGCAGCACGACGAGCCACTCGACCGGGTCGAAGAGGTAGTTGACCTCGGCGATGCCGGGCAGCAGCGCGGCCAGGTCCTCGTCGGTGGAGCCGACCAGGAAGCGGTCCGGGTACGTCATGCCCTCGAACGCGTCGCCGAACAGCGACCGGCGCACGGCGGAGTTGGCGCCGTCGGCCCCGATCAACCAGTCGCCGCGGAACGTGTCGCGGGCCAGCACGGTGACCCCGCCGGCGTCCTGCTCGACCGCGCCGACGCGCTGCCCGAAGCGGACGGTGCCCGGCGGCAGCAGCGGCAGCAGGATGCGGGTGAGCTTGCTCTGCTCGCACTGCACCCGGAAGGGGTACGGGGTGTCGCCGGCCAGCAGCGACAGGTCGAGCTCGGCGATGACGCCGCCGCCGCGTTCCCGGTACTGGAAGCGGGGCGAGACGAGGCCCTGGGCGAGCAGCGCGTCCAGCACGCCGAGCTCGGCGAGCATCTCCAGCGACGGCGGGTGGAACGTCGAGGCCCGCGACTGCGTGGCGAGCTCGTCGCCGGCCTCCAGCACGGTGACGTCGGCGCCGAGGCGGTGCAGGGTGAGCGCGGCGGTGAGCCCGACCGGCCCCGCGCCGGCGACGATCACCTTCATGCGGGCACCTCCGAGTAACGGGCGTCCAGGGCGAGCGCCTCGGGCTGGCCGACGAGATCGGTGAACGCGTCCCACGGCAGCCTGCTCACCGTGGCGGCGCTGCCGTCGACGGCGATCGCCGCGTACGCGGCCCGCGCGGCGCAGAGCGCGGCGAGCAGCGGCGCGACCGGATGCAGCACGAACCGCACCCCGAGCCCGGCCAGGCGGGCGTCATCGAGGAAGGCGTCGGATCCCGATGCCTCGGACCGGTTCACGACGAGGGGGACGCCCGGCAGGGCCGCGTGCACGGCCGCCAGGTCGTCGGCGCCGGTGACCCCCTCGACGAAGACCGCGTCGGCGCCCGCGTCCACGTAGGCCCGGGAACGGGCGATCGCGTCGTCGAGACCGGTGACGGTGAACGCGTCGGTCCGCGCGACGAGGACCAGACCGGTGCCGGCCTCGGCGATCGCCCGTACCTTCGCCGCCGCCGGACCGGCGTCGAGCAGTTCCTTGCCGGCCAGGTGCCCGCAGCGTTTCGGGCTGACCTGGTCCTCCAGGTGCAGCCCGGCCACCCCCGCGGCCGCGTACCGGCGGGCCGTCCACACCGCGTGCAGCGGGTTGCCGTAGCCGGTGTCCGCGTCGGCCAGCAGCGGCACCCCGCCCAGCGCGGGCATCAGGGCCGCGGCCCGGTCCGCGATGTGGGTGCCGTGGACGTAGCCGAGGTCCGGCAACCCCAGGGCGAGCGCCGACACGGCCGCCCCCGACAGGTGCACGGCCGGGAACCCGGCCCGCACTGCGAGGGCGGCGGTGAGCGGGTCGTACACGCCCGGCAGGTGGGTGACGCCGGGCCCGGCCAGCAGCCGTCTCACAGGGCGAAGCCGTTCTCGACGCCGGTGACCCGGGAGTTGGTGAAGAAGCGCAGGGTCTCGGCGGTGCCCTCCTCGACGAGGCCGGAGACGCCCCACGCGGGGCGGGGCGTGAACAGGTGCAGGCTCATCACCGAGGAGCCGTTGACCTTCACCTCGCCGGCGCGGATGCGCCGGGCGACGGCGAGCGCGGCCGCCTCGTCGGTGCCGAACACGTACCCTTCCAGGCCGTACGCGGTGTCGTTGGCCAGGGCCACGGCCTCCTCGACGGTGCCGTAGCCGTGCACGGTGGCCACGGGCCCGAAGATCTCGTGCCGGGCCGGCTCCTCGGCGGCGCCGGTGACCAGGGCCGGCGCGAAGAAGTTGCCGTCGGCGGGCACGTCGGTGTAGGTGTGCGCCTTGCCACCGAGGTCGAGCAGGCGCGCCGCGACGAGCGCGCGGTGCCCGCTGTGGATGAGCGGGCCGAGCTCGGTGGCCGGGTCGGCGGGGTCGCCGACGCGCAGCTTGGCGAGGCGCTCGCCGATCGCGGCGAGCAGCCCCGGGAGCAGGTCGTGCGGGGCGATGAGCCGGCCGAGCGCCCGGCACCACTGGCCGTTGAGGGTGGTGAGCAGGTCGACGGCGGCGCGGGCGGCGGCGTCGACGTCGGCGTCGGGCAGCACCACGAGGGGGTTGTTGCCGCCCAGCTCGAGCTGGACGGGTTTCAGCCCGGACGCGCACTGCCCGGCGACGGCCCGCCCGCCGGGGACGCCGCCGGTGAACGACACGGCCCGCAACCGCGGGTCGCCGACGAGCGCGGCGCCGACCTCCGGCCCGCCGTGCAGCAGCTGTAGCACGCCCGGCGGCAGCAGCCCGGCGATCGTCTCGGCCAGCAGCTGGGTGCCGGCGGGCGCGTACTCGCTGGGCTTGACGATGGTGGGGCAACCTGCGGCGAGGGCGTTGGCGGCCTTGTGCGCGGCCATCGGCGCCGGGGCGTTCCACGGCACCAGGCACAGCGCCGGCCCCCACGGCAGCAGCTCGACGGTCACCGGGCGGCCGTCGTCGCGGGTGAGGGTGCGGGTGAGCCACCCCTCGCGCAGCTGCGCGGCGGCGAGGCGGAACGATCCGGTGACGATGAACCCGAGGGGGGTCGCCTGCCGGATCGGTACGCCGGTGCTCGCGCTCTCCACGGCGACGATCCGGCCGACGGCCGCCTCGAGGGCGTCGGCGCAGGCGTCGAGGAGGTCGGCGCGCTCGGCGGGCGGCACGGAGGCCCAGGACGCGGCGGCGCGGTCGGCGGCGGCGAGCGCGGCCTCGACCTCGGCGCGGGTGCTGCCGAGCTGCGGGCCGAGGACCGAGCCGGTCGCCGGGTCCTCCAGGGTGCCGCTGAGCGCCCGGGTGGCCGGTGCCCAGGCACCGTTGACGAGGGACCTGGCCGGCGGCATGTCAGCGCTCCTTCGCGACGTTGGCGAACAGCGCGTTCTCGGCGCCGGTGGTGATGAGGTTGGCGGCCTCGAGCCGGCCGCGTTCGGCGGGGAACGTCATGACCAACGACATCGCGAGGTCCCGGACGGCACGGGCGATGACGCCGGTGTTGGCGGTGCCGGACGTGCCGGTGCACTTGAGCGCGCCGACGGCGACGTCGAAGCAGGCCTCGGTGATGGAGCCCTTCGCCAGCCGCCACTGGCGGAACACCTCGTCCTTGCCGCGCAGCGGCGGCTCGGAGGTCTCCAGCTCCAGCTGGCGGCGGATCCACAGGTACGCGGTCTCCAGGCGTTCGGTCATGTCGCCGAAGAGCACCTGGTGCATGGGGCTGCTGGCGATGGGCCGGCCGGTGTCGGCGAACGTCTTGCCGGTGGTCGCGGCGAGCGCGGCGTCGTACGCCGACTGCGCGGCGCCCAGGTAGACCGCGGAGATGGCGAGCTGGTTGCCGACGAACGAGCCGCGGCTGACCTGCAGCATCCGCACGAACGCGCCGGGCACGGTGAGCGCCTCGTCGCCGGCGATGAACACGTCCTTGAGGGTGATGCCCTGGTTGGCGGTGGCCCGCATGCCGAGCGCGTCCCAGGTGGGGCGCTCGCCGACGCCGGCGGCGTCGCGGGGCACGAAGAACGTGGCGAGCCCGGCGGCGGTGTCGGTGCCGTCGAGGCGGGCGGTGGTGAGGTAGTAGTCGGCGACGCCGGTGGCGCAGCCGAAGGACTTCTCGCCGTTGAGCAGCCACCCGCCGTCGACCTTGGTGGCGGTGGTGCTGATGGAGATGTTGGCGCCGGCGGTCTTCACCGACTCGCTGGCGAAGTTGGCGAGCCAGACGCCGCCGGCCATGCGGGTGAGGACCTTCTCGGCGAACGCCTGCACCGCCGGGATCTCCTCCGGCTCGAACAGCCCGGCCTTGATCGCCTCCAGCGGCAGCAGCCCGCGGGAGGCGCTGGTGTTGTGGAAGAAGTAGGCCAGGGCCGTCGAGCCGCAGGCGGTGCCCATGGCGAAGGTGGCGGCGGCGAGGTCGCGCAGGGTGCCGCCGAGCCCGCCGTACTGCTCCGGCACGACCAGGCCGAGCAGCCCCGCGTCGCGCAGGCGGGCCACGTGCTCGACCGGGAAGCGGCCCTCGGTGTCGGCGGTGGCCGCGGCGTCGCGCAGCGCGGGCAGGACGGATTCGACCCGTTCGGCCCGGCCGTGCTCGACGTCGGACAGGCCGTCCAGCAGGCGGTCGGCGGTGAGCTGTGCCATGACAGCGGGTCCCTTCAGGAGATCGGTACGCGGTACGTGCGGCCGGGCAGCGCGCCGCCCAGGTGTCGTTCGAGGTCGGCGGCGGCCGCGACGAGGGCGGCGCGGGGGCTGTCGCAGGCCACGCCGAGCCGATCGGCGAGGAACTGTACGTCCTCGCAGGCCAGGGCGCCGTCGATGCCGCCCAGGGTGGTGTCGAAGTGCCGCACCCCGCTCTTCATCGCGGTCAGCGCGTTGACCAGGCCGAGGCCGTGCCGGTCACGCAGGCGCACCCGCAGCGGCACGGGCCGCGCGCTGGTCGAGGCGCGCACGGTCGCGTCCTGCAGCAGCGCCCGGACCTGCCGGGGCGAGGCGGCCTCGGCGCCCTCGTCGAGGCCGATCTCGTCGCAGCCGAGCGCGGCGAGCATGTCGACGGCGTCCAGGACCTCACCGGCGCGGGCGGGGGCGAACGCGTCCGGCAGCCAGCAGGTCGCCGTCATGTCGTAGCGGCGCGCCTCGTCCAGGATGTGCCTGGTGCCGGCGGGGTCGCCGGCGGGCAGCTCCAGCACGCCGGCGCCGCCGAGCGCCGCGCCGGCGACCTCGTCGGCGGTGGCGACGAGCGCGGTGGCGGTGCGCCGGTCGCCGGTGGAGTCCAGGCCGCCGTGCGGGTCGCGGACCCGGACCCGGACCCCGGCGGCGCGCAGCGCGGTGGCGAGGGTGCCCACGGCGCCGGCCGGCACGGCGTGGTGGCGCAGCGCGGACAGCAGGCCGCTGTCGGCGACGTCGACCGCGTCGGGCAGCACGTCGGCGAGCTGCCCCCAGGCCCGGGAGTGGAACAGCAGCGGCGCGACGATCCGCTCGGTCGCCGCACCGAGCACCGCGCCGACGAAGATGGTGTGGTCGCCGCCGGCGTACGCGTGCACGACCCGGCAGTCGAGCCAGCCGACGGCGTCGGTCAGCACCGGCGCGCCGGTCACCCGGGTCTGCCAGGCGCCGCCGGCGAACCGGTCGGCGACGCCCTCCTGCCCGGCGAAGCGGCGCCCGACTACCGTCTGGTCCTTGGCCAGGACGCTGACGGCGAAGACGCCGCTGGCCTCGATGAGCGCGTGCGTGGTGATGCGCCGGTTGAGGCAGACGAGGATCAGTGGCGGGTCGATGCTCACACTGGAGAACGAGCTCGCGGTCATGCCGTGCCAGCCGTCGCCCGCGACGGTGGTCACGACGCTGACGCCGCTGGGCCACTGTGCGAGCACCGAGCGGAACGTGTCAGGGTCGATCGTCACCCGCTCCACCTTATGTTCCACTTAGCGAAACGCTGTCACCATCACGGTAACGACGGCGGTGAAGTGATGTCAACGATGCGCGACGCCGTTTCCCCTAGGGAAATCTGCGAGTAGACTTCTGGAGTGTCGACCACCACTACGACGGCCACCGCCGACAGCTCCGCCAGCCGTTCCATCGCGGCGGTCGAGCGGGCCATGGACGTCCTGCTGCTCTTCGGCCGGGTCGGGCGCCCCGACCTCGGCGTCACCGAGATCGCCGCCGAGCTGGGCCTCACCAAGGCGGCGGTGCACCGCATCCTCACCGCGCTGCGTAACCGCGACCTGGTGAGCGTCGACCCGACCACCCGGCGGTATGCGCTCGGCCACGCCGCGGTGGCGCTCGGGCGGGCCTACCTGGCCCGCACCGACCTGCGCGCGATCGCCGCGCCGGAGCTGCGGCGGCTGTCGGAGGAGACCGGCGAGACCGCCACCCTGTCCATCCGCCGCGGCGACATGCGCCTCTACGCCGACCAGGTGGTGCCCGAGCAGGAGCTGCGCCTGGAGGTCCAGCTCGGCACGCCCTACCCGCTGCACGCGGGCGCGTCGTCGAAGGCGTTCCTGGCCTTCCTCGGCGAGGACGAGATCGAGGTGTACCTGGCCAAGCACGCCCTCACCGCGCTGACGGAGAAGACGATCGTCGAGGACGCCGCGCTGCGCCTGGAGCTGGCCGCCATCCAGCGCCGCGGCTACGCCACGTCGCTGGGGGAGCGCCAGGTCGGTGCCGCCTCGGTCGCCGCGCCGGTCTTCGACCACGACGGGCACGTCATCGCGGTGCTGTCGGTGGCCGGGCCGCTGTCGCGCTTCAAGTCGCGCATGTCCGAGTGCGCCGACCGGCTCCTCGCCGCGACCGCCCGGGTCTCCGGTCACCTCGGGTACCGCCCGGACTGACGGTCCTGGCCGCGCGTCCCGGGCTGGTCCCGCCCGCGTGTCATGGGGCCGGCTCAGCCGCGCGTCCCGCGCTGGTCTCAGCCGTGCATCCATGGCTTGAGGATGCCGAACGCGGCGGCGGCCAGGACGGACAGCCAGATGCCCCACACGTAGGGCAGGCAGCCGTCCACCGCCCGCCGCAGCGCGCGCTCCACGTCCGGGGTCGAGCCGGTCGTCATCAGCGCGCCGTAGGGGGCGGCGAAGCCGCGCAGCGTGAGCCGGATGCCCAGGCCGCACGCGATCGCCGTGGCGTAGAGGGCGACCTTCGCGCCGAGCCACTTCGGGTTGCTCGACACGCCGAACGGCTCGTCCGCCACGATCGTGTACGCGGCCAGGGCGTACAGGACGGCGATCAACGCGATGCGGATGCCCCAGTCGGCCTGCCGCACCACGGGGTGTTTCCCCGGCGCGTGATGGTCCTTGATCGTCAGGAACAGCCACCCGAAGGCGAACAGCCACACCGGCAGCACGGTCCACCAGTGGAACAGCTCGAAGCCGCCCAGCGCCGCGCCGTGGGAGTCCAGGGCCATCAGGGTGACCCCGCTGGGCAGGAAGAGCACCAGGCAGATCTTCGGGCCCAGGTCCAGCCCGCCCATGATCTTCAGCGCGGTGTTGCGCGCCACCGGGGGCAGGTCCTCCCGCAGGACGAACCGGCTGGAGTAGAAGACGCCCAGGTCCCCACCCAGCCAGAACACGAACAGCACGACGTGCAGCAGGATCCACCAGCCCATTGCACAATGGAAACACTGATCCGCTGTGCGAAACAAGTCCTTGACTCCGGTGCGGCGCCCTGCCTAGCGTCACGGCATGACGCCGGGCGACTCCCACGGGAACTACTTCGAGGACTTCAGCGTCGGCGCCGTGTACCAGCACCCGCTGGGCCGCACCGTCAGCGAGGCCGACAACACCTGGTTCACGTTGCTGACCATGAACACGAACCAGAACCACTTCAACGCCCACTTCGCCGCCGGTGCGCCGTACGGGCGGCTCATCGTCAACTCGGGGCTCAGCGTCGCGATCGTGCTCGGGCTGTCGGTGTCCGACATGAGCCAGCACGCCATCATGAACCTCGGCTGGGAGGAGATCCGCCTCACCGCGCCGGTGTTCGTCGGTGACACCCTCTACGCCGAGTCGATCGTGCTGGCGGTCCGCCCGTCGGCGTCACGCCCGTACGCGGGCATCGTCACCTGCCGCACCCGCGGCCTCAACCAGGACGGCGCCGAGGTCATGTCCTGGCGGCGCAGCGTCATGGTGTACCGCCGCGACGCCCCGCACGACAAGTCGCACTTCCCCGTGGCGAAGACCGGACCGCTGACCGCATGAGCGGGCCGCAGCGCAGCGGAGGGCTGCGAATCAGCAGCTCAGGGTGGAGTTCAGGCTGGCGCCGGAGCGCAGCGGAGGTGACGGCATGAACTTTCCCGTGGTGCATTTTCAGCCCTGGGGCGAGACCCTCCAGGAGCAGCTCGCCGCGGCGGCCCGGGCAGAGGCGGCCGGCGCGGCCGTGGTCTGGGCGCCCGAGCTGCACCGCAGCGCCCCCGTCACCGCCGCCGCGCTCGCCTGCCGCACCGGCACGGTCGGCATCGGCACCGGCATCGCGCTGGCGTTCGCCCGCAGCCCGTTTCTCACCGCGCTGTCCGCCCTCGACCTCGACGAGCTGTCCGGCGGCCGGCTGCGCCTCGGCCTCGGCACCGGCGTGCAGCGGCTCAACGAGGACTGGCACGGCGTCACCTGGGACCGGCCGGTGCGCCGGCTGCGGGAGACCGTCGCCGCGGTGCGCCTCCTCGTCGCCAAGGCCCACGCCGGGGACCCGATCGACCTCGACGGGGAGACGGTGCGGCTGCGGGTGCGCGGCTACCGGCGCCCGTACCGGCCGGTCCGCGACCGGATCCCGATCCACCTCGCCGGGGTCGGACCCGCGATGACCGCCCTCGCCGGGGAGATCGGCGACGGCTGGATCTCCCACGAGCTGTGCTCCCCGGCGTATCTGGCCGGGCACATCCTGCCCCGCCTGCAGCCGCCGCCCGGCTTCGAGGTCGTCGTGTCGGCCTGCTGCGCGATCGACGACGACCCGGCGCGGGCCCGCGCCGCCGCCGCCGGGGTCGTCGGCTTCTACGCCTCCGTGCGCACCTACGCCGACCTGTTCGCCTTCCACGACCTCGCCGGCGAGCAGCAGCGGGTGGTCGAGGCGTTCCGCGGCGGGCTGCCCGCCGACGGGCTCGCCGGCGCCGTCGCCCCGGCCATGGTCGACCGGCTCTGCCTCGCCGGCACCGCCGACCAGGTCGCCGGGCGGATCGCGGGGTACGCGGGCCTCGCCGGCGCGGTCAAGCTCAGCCCGCCCACGTACGGGCTGCCACCCGAACGGATCCGTGAGCTGCAGGACGCGATCCTGCGCCTGATCGAGGAGCTGCACCGGTGAGACCCCTCGCTGACATCCGCATCGTCTCCCTGGAGCAGTACGGCGCCGGACCCTTCGGCTCCGTCCACCTCGCCGACCTCGGCGCCGAGGTGATCAAGATCGAGGACCCGCGGACCGGCGGCGACGTCGGCCGGTACGTGCCGCCGTTCGCCGACGGCGAGGACTCGCTGTTCTTCGAGACGTTCAACCGCAACAAGCGCTCCATCTCCCTCGACGTCACCGGGCCCGCCGGCCGGCTCGTCCTGGAGGACCTGGTGCGGACCAGCCACGCCGTCTACTCCAACCTGCGCGGCGACGTGCCCGCCAAGCTCGGCATCCGCTACGAGGACCTCGCCGGGGTCAACCCCGCCATCGTCTGCTGCTCCCTGACCGGCTTCGGCATGACCGGCCCGCGCGCCGCCCAGCCCGGCTACGACTACGTCCTGCAGGGCCTCGCCGGCTGGATGGACCTCACCGGCGAGCCCGACGGGCCGCCGACGAAGAGCGGGCTGTCCCTCGTGGACTACAGCGGCGGCCTCGTCGCCGCGATCGCGCTGCTGGCCGGGGTCCACGCGGCCCGCCGCGACGGCGTCGGCATGGACTGCGACCTGAGCCTGTACGACACCGCCGTCGGCATGCTCACCTACCCGGCCGTGTGGCACCTCAACGGCGGCTTCGAACCGGCCCGCACCCACCACTCGGCGCACCCGTCGCTGGTGCCGTTCCAGGTGTTCCGGGCCGCCGACGGGTGGCTCGTCGTCGGCTGCGCGAAGGAGAAGTTCTGGCAGCGCCTCGCCGCGCTGCTGGACCGGCTCGCCGGCACGTCGCTCGCGGCGGACCCGCGGTTCGCGACCTTCGGCGACCGGCACCGGCACTCGGCGGCGCTGCTCGGCCTGCTCGAGGCCGCGTTCGCGACGCGGACGGTCGCGGCGTGGCTCGCCGAGCTGGAGCCGGCCGGCATCCCGTGCGGGCCCGTCAACGACGTCGCCGCCGCCCTCGCCGACCCGCACACCGCCGCCCGCGGCATGCTCGTGGAGACCGAGCACCCGCGCTTCGGCACGATCCGCCAGCCGGCCTCGCCGGTGCGGGTCGGCGGCGAGCCGGTCGAGCACCGCCGGGCCCCGCGCCGCAACGAGGACGCCGCGTACGTCCTGCACGACGTCCTCGGCTACGACGACACCCGCGTCGCCGCCCTGACCGCCGCCGGCGCCTTCGGACCACCCGCATGACGACCGACCGCCCGGCAACCGCCGGCCCGGCGACCGGCCGCACGACGATCGCCGAAGGGCTCGCCGGGTGGGGGCTGTCGGTCACCCTCGACTCGCTGCCGCCCGATGCCGTCGCGGCGGCGCTGCGGCACCTGCTCGACGGGTGCGGCACCGCCGTCGCCGCCCTGCGCGCCGGGGCCGCCGAGCCGGCGCTCGCCGTCGCCCGCGGGCTCGGCGGGCCGCCGGAGGCCCGCATCCCCGGCACCGCCACCCGCCTCGGCGCGCCGGCGGCCGCGCTCGCCGGCGGGGTCCTCGTGCACGCCCTCGACTTCGACGACACCCACGCCGGCGGCCTGGTGCACGCGACCGCGCCCGTCCTGCCGGTCGTCCTGGCCGTCGGCGAGCAGCTGCGGGTCACCGGCGCCGAGGCCGTCGCCGCCGCGGCCGTGGGCCTGGAGACCGTCTGCCGGCTCGGCGCCGCCGCACCGCACGCGTTCCACGCCCGCGGCCTGCACGCCACGGCCGCCTGCGGGGTCATCGCCGCCGCGCTCACCGCCGCCCGGCTGCACCGCCTCACCCACGCGCAGACGGTCGACGCGCTCGGCATCGCCGCCAGCCAGGCCGGCGGGCTGCTGGAGTTCCTGCACACCGGGGCGTCGACGAAGCAGCTGCACACCGGCTTCGCCGCGCACCACGGCATCCTCGCCGCCCGGCTCGCCGCCGCCGGCGCGAGCGGCCCGGCGAGCGCGATCGAGGGCCCGTCGGGGTTCTACGCCGCGCTCACCGGGCGGGCGGTCGAGCCCGGCGCGGTCCTGGACGGTCTCGGCGAGCGCTTCGAGCTGACCCGGATCACCGTGAAGCCGTACCCGGCGTGCCAGTTGCTGCACGCCCCGCTCGACGCCGCCGCGACCCTGCGCCTCACCGCCGCCGAGATCGCGGCCGAGATCGGGGCCGAGATCGGGGCCGAGATCGCCGCCGTCGTCGTGGACGTGCACCCCGACGCGGTCGCCATCGTGTGCGGGCCCGACCAGGCCGCGCCGCGCACCGGGTACCAGGCGAAGTTCGCGCTCGCCTGGTGCGTCGCGGCGATGCTGCTCGACGGCGCGGTCACCGTCGACACGTTCACCGCCGTCGACCGGCCCGACGTGCTGGCCCTCGCTGCCCTGGTACGGCACCGCGTCGCCGCCGCCGAGGGGCCCGCCGCCGACCAGCCCGGGCGGCTCACGGTGACGCTGCGCGACGGCCGGACGGTGACCGCGCAGGTGCCGCGGAGCGGCGGCGGGCCCGGTGCGCCCGGCCTCGACGCGACCGTGCGGGCCAAGGCCCTCGCCAACCTCGGCCCGGGCGGCCCGGCGGTGCTCGCCGCCGTGGACGCGCTGCCGGCCGCCACGGACCTCGACGACCTTCTCGACGCGCTGGGAGCGACCGGATGACCACCTACCTGCCGGCGACCGCCGGCACCGACCCGGGCACCGTCTACGCCGAGGTTGCCCGCCGGCTCGCCGGCGCCGGGTCCGGGCCCGGCGACGTCGTGCACGTCACCGAGTACCGCACCGGCGTCCCGGGCGCCGCCGACCGGGAGCGGTTCCTCGACGGGCACCGGGCGCCACTGTCGGTCGTCCCGGTCGCCGGGTTCCCCGACCCCGCGCACACCTTCGCCGTCGACCTGGTGCTGCATCCCGGCGGCGGGACCGTCGTGGACGCCGGCGACGGCGGTGTGCTGCGCGCCGCCGGGGACCTCGTGCACCTGCCGAGCGTGCACACCGCCGAGGGCGCCTTCCGCGACCAGTACACCTGGTGCCTGCGACGCATCGGCGAGCTGCTGGACGCCGCCGGGCTCGGCCTGGACGCGCTGGTGCGCACGACCGATTTCACCGCCACCGCGACCCGCGCCGACTACCCGCGCTGCGGGCGGCCCCGCCGGGAGCTGCTCGGCCCGGTCTTCCCCGGCGCCGCCGGCATCCTCGTCGACACGCCGGTCGCGCCCGGCGCCGCGGTGTCCCTCGACGCCCTGGCCGCCCGCGGCCCGCTGCGCGCGGTGAACCCCGGCTGGGCCCGCTACGACACGCTCACCTACCAGCCGGGCGTCGTGGCCGGGGACACCGTCGTCATGTCCGGCTTCGGCGCCCTCGACCCGGCCACCCAGCTCGCCGTGCACGACGGGGACCTCCTGGCGCAGGCCGCGTACGTCTACGACAACATCGACCTGGTCGCCGCCGGCGCCACCGTCACCCGGCTCGTCGAGTACGTCACCCCGGCGGGCCTGGCCGATCATCCGAGGCTCGCCGCGCTGCGGGCCGAGCGGTACCCGGGCGCCGCGGTCACCTCCGTGGTCTGCTCCGCGCTGCTGCGCCCCGAGTTCCTCATCGAGGTCGTGCCGACGGCGGTGCTCGCATGATGACCGACGCGATCCGGGCGCTCGTCGGCCGGGAGGTCACCTACACCGCGCCGGAGCCCTTCGGCCGGGCCGCGATCCGCTACTTCGCGCTCGCCGTCGGCGACCACAACCCCGTCTACACCGACGACGCGGCCGCCCGTGCCGCCGGCCACGACGGGGTCGTCGCGCCGCCGACGCTCATCTGCGAGACCAACCAGTACGCCGGGCTGCCCGCGGACGCCGAGGGCTACGCCGGGCACAGCTGGGGCATCGACCTGCCCGGTACCCGCCAGGTCCGCGGCGGCAACGCCTACGAGTTCCACCGGGCGGTGCGCCCCGACGACGTGGTCACCGCCGTGTGGCGGCTGGTGGACATCGCCGAGCGGAGCACGGGTGCCGGGCAGCCCATGCTGGTGTTCACGTCCCGGGCCACGTACACCAACCAGGACGGCGACCTGCTCGCCACCAACGAGGAGACCATCATCTACCTGGGGGTGGCGCCGTGAGGCCCGGCCTGCAGCTGCCGCCGCTCGAACGGCGCATCACACTGCCCGACATGATCGCCTACGCGGGCGCCACCTGGGACTGGCACCGGCTGCACTACGACCCCGAGTATCTGGCCGAGCGGGGGCTGGACCGGCCCGTGGTGGACGGCCAGGTGTTCGGCGCGCTGCTCGCCGAGCAGGTCCAGGACTGGATCGGGGCCGCCGGGGTGCTGCGCACGCTCCGGTTCCGTTTCAAGCAGCTGGTGTACGCGGGGGAGACCGTCCGCTGCGTCGGCACCGTCACCGCGGTCGATGGACGCCTGGTCACGGTCGAGCATCAGGTGCTCGCCGGCGACCGGGTGGCGGTCGCGCCTGCGGCGTCCACTGTGGAGCTGCGGTGAGCGGGCCGGAGCGGAGCGGAGGTGACGGCGTGAGCGGGCCGGAGCGGAGCGGAGGGGCCGCGAACCATGGGCGCAGTTCTGGCTCGCGGCGGCGCCGGAGCGCAGGGGAGGGGACGACGTGAGCACGGGGGTGTGCGTCGTCGGGGCCGCCGAGTCCGACCTCGGCGTCACCGGCAAGACGGTGCTGCACCTGCAGGCCCAGGCCGTCACCCGCGCGCTCGCCGACGCCGGGCTGCGCCTCGCCGACGTCGACGGCCTGGCCACCAACGGCGTGTCCCGCTTCTCCGCCACCCAGGTCGCCGAGCATCTCGGCATCCGTCCACAGTGGACCGACTCGACGTTCGCCGGCGGCTCCGCGCCCGAGCTGTACGTCGGCCACGCCGTCCAGGCGATCCGGGCCGGGCAGGCGTCGGTCGTCGTCGTCTCGTACGCCTCCAACCAGCGCTCCGCCCGCAGCCGCAGCTTCGACCCGTACGAGGCGCACACCCCGGAGGCGCAGTTCGAGCAGCCGTACCGGCCGCTGTACCCGGTGTCGGCGTACGCCTTGGCGGCGCAGCTGTACCTGCACACGTACGGCGCCGCACGGGGGCGGGCCGGGATGACGCAGGTCGCCGTCGCCGCCCGCGAGTGGGCCCTGCGCAACCCGCGCGCCTTCCGCCACGGCGCCGGGCCGCTGACCGCCGCGGATGTGGAGGACAGCCCGTTGCTGAGCGACCCGCTGCGGGTCGCGGACTGCTGCCTGGTCACCGACGGCGGTGGCGCCGTCGTGCTGTGCGCCGCCGACCGGGCCCGGGACCTGCCCGCCGTGCCGGTCGAGGTGCTCGGCTACGGCGAGGCGACCACGGGCACGTCGATCGTCGGCGCCGGCGACCTGCTGCGCACCGGCGCCACCGGGTCCGGGCGGCGCGCGTTCGCCATGGCCGGGCTCACCCCCGCCGACGTCGACAGCGCCCAGATCTACGACTCGTTCACCATCACCGTGCTGCTGTCGCTGGAGGCCCTCGGGTTCTGCGGCTTCGGCGAGGCGCCCGACCTCGTCGCCGCGCGGACCCTGCCGATGAACACGTCCGGCGGTGGCCTGTCGTACTGCCACCCCGGGCAGCTCGGCGTGCTGCTGCTGGTCGAGGCGGTGCGCCGGCTGCGCGGCACCGACGACCGGGTCGCGCTGGTCCACGGTACCGGCGGCATCCTGTCCACGCACGGCACCGTCCTGCTGGGACGGCCGTCGTGACGCCACCGCAGGACGAGACGACCGCCGCCTGGTGGGACGCGACCCGGCAGCGCCGGCTCACCGTGCAGCGGTGCGCCGCGTGCGGGCACCACCAGCACTACCCGCGGCCGCTGTGCCTGCGCTGCGGCGGCCCCGAGCCACCGCTGGTGGACGCCGCGGGCACGGGTGTCATCGAGACCTTCACCGTCGTGCGGCGCGCCGCCGAGCCGTACGCGGTCGCGATCGTCGCGCTGACCGAGGGGCCCCGGCTGGTGTCCAACGTCGAGCCGTGGCAGGACGCCGCGATCGGCGCCGCCGTCCGCGTGCACTGGCGGCCGCTGGACGACGGCCGCAACCTTCCCGTCTTCGTCCTGGAGTGACCACAGTGGACTTCGAGCTTACCGATGAGCAGCACCAGTTCCGCGACGCGCTGCGCGCCTTCGTCGACCGGGAGATCCGCCCCGTGGCCCGGGAGTGGGAGGCGACCGGCCGCTACCCGGCCGAGATCGTCGCGACCATGCGGCAGATGGGGCTGTTCGGGCTCACCGTCCCCGAGGAGTACGGCGGCCTCGGCGCCGACATGGTGTCCTTCGCCCTCGTCTTCGAGGAGATCGCCAAGGGCTGGATGGGCATCGCCGGCATCCTCGGCAGCCACTCCCTGTCCTGCTGGCTGATCGCCCGGCACGGCACCGACGAGCAGCGCCGCCGGTACCTGCCGGACCTCGCCACGGGCGCCCGCCGCACCGGCATCGCGCTCACCGAACCCGACGCCGGCACCGACCTGCAGGGCATCCGCACCGTCGCCCGCCGCGACGGCGACCACTACGTGATCACCGGCCGCAAGACGTGGATCACCAACGCCCGCCACGCCGACCCGCTGCCGGTGCTCGTCAAGACCGACCCGGCCGCCGCCCCCGCGCACCGCGGCATGTCGGTGCTGCTGGTCGAGGCCGGCACCCCCGGCTTCGAGGTGCTCCGGGACCTGCCGAAGCTCGGGTACCGGGGCACCGAGTCCTGCGAGGTCCTCTTCGACGACTGCCGGGTGCCCGCCGAGGCGCTGCTGGGCGGCGTCGAGGGCCGCGGCATGCAGCAGGTCCTGTCCGGCCTGGAGACCGGCCGGATCAACGTCGCCGCCCGCGCCCTCGGCATCGCCCAGGCCGCCTACGACGAGGCGCTGCGCTACGCCGGCCAGCGCCGGGCGTTCGGCGCCACCATCGACACGTTCCAGGCGGTGCAGCTGCGCATCGCCGACATGGCGATGCAGGTCCAGTCGGCGCGGCTCATGGTGTACTGGGCGGCGTCGCGCGCCGACGCCGGCCGCCGCGTCGACCTGGAGGCCGGCATGGCGAAGGCGTTCGCATCCGAGGCGGCCGCCGCGTGCGCCCTGTCGGCGATGCAGATCCACGGCGGCTACGGCTACTCCAAGGAGTTCGACGTCGAACGCCTGTACCGCGACGCCCCGCTCATGATGATCGGTGAGGGCACCAACGACATCCAGCGCATCGTCATCGCCAAGGCGCTCACCAGCGGGAAGGGCAGCATCGGATGAGGTCGTACCTCTACGTCCCCGGCGACGCGCCGCAGAAGCTCGACAAGGCCCTGCACCGCGGCGCCGACGCGCTCATCGTCGACCTCGAGGACGCCGTGCCCGCCGCCGGCAAGGACCGCGCCCGCGCGCTCGTCGCGCGGTGGCTCGCCGCGCTGCCCGCCACCGGCCGCCCCGCGGTCTGGGTGCGGGTCAACCCCGGCCCGGCCGGCGCGGCCGACGCACTCGCCGTCACCGGCCCCAACCTCGCCGGGGTGTGCCTGGCGAAGGCCGGCAGCGCGGCGGACGTCGCCACGCTCGGCGTCACCCTCGCCACCGCCGAGGAGGCGTGCGGCCTGCCGGTCGGCACCGTCGCGGTCGTGCCCCTGCTGGAGTCCGCCGCCGCCGTCCTCGCCGCGCCCGCCATCGCCCGCGCGCCCCGGGTCGCCCGGCTGCAGATCGGCGAGGCGGACCTGCGCGCCGAACTCGGCGTCACCCTCGGCCCCGACGAGCGCGAGCTGCTCTTCGTGCGCTCCCAGGTCGTCCTGGCCGCCGCCGCCGCGGGCATCGCTCCGCCGGTCGCGTCGGTCAGCACCGACTACCGCGACCTCACCGCGCTGCGCGCCTCGACCGTCGCCTTCCGGCGGCTGGGGTTCCTCGGCCGGGCCTGCATCCATCCGGCCCAGGTCGAGGTCGTCAACGAGGTGTTCACCCCGACCCCCGAGGAGCTCGCCGAGGCGGCCGACCTGGTCCGCCGCTTCGACGCCGCGGCCGGCTCCGGCACCGGCGTGCTCGTCGACGTCGACGGCCGCATGGTCGACGCCGCCGTCGTCCGTGCCGCCCGCCGGCTGCTCACCCTGGCCCCCTGACCCGCCCGCGGTGTGCCGGCGGGGAGGCACGGCGTGGTCGCCCGGCTGCCGCGACGAGTTTGTCGTGACGGGTTCTGTGGGCGCCTGGCTGGTGCCGTGACGGGCGGCCGGCGCCGGCGGGTGGGACACTGCGGCGGTGGAGGCAGACGAGCGGCGCCGGCGGGTCCGCGCGGTCCGTGCACGGCTCGGCCGCGGCGGCCCGCCCCGCACCCGGGGCCCGGACCTCGAGCGGGTCACCCTGCCCGCCCGCGACTGCGACCTGCTGCGCGACCTGCTCGTCGGCGAGGGCGTCGAGACCGTCGTGGAGATCGGCCTCGCCTACGGCAGCTCCGCCCTCGCGATCGGCGAGGCCCTCGTCACCGTCGGCGCGCCACACCCCCGGCACATCGCGGTCGACCCGTTCCAGCGCACGTCGTTCGCCGACGCCGGCTGGCGGCTGCTGCGCGACGCCGGGCTGGACGGCATCTCGGAGCTCATCGCCCTGCCCTCGGCGCTGGCCCTGCCCCGGCTCGTCGCCGACGGCCTCGTCGCCGACGCGGCCTTCGTCGACGGCAGCCACCGCTTCCACGAGGTGTTCGTCGACCTGTACTTCCTGCGCCTGCTGGTCCGCCCGGGCGGCCTGATCGTCCTCGACGACGACTGGACGCCCTCGGTCCGGACCGCCCTGCGCTACTACGAGCACAACCTGGGCTGGACCCCGCTGCCGGCCGCGTTCGCCACCGGCACCCACCGCCACCCCGGCGACGCCCCCGCCGCACCCCCGGTGCCCCGCTGCCGGGCCGTGCGACTGCCCGACCCGCCGGTGGAGCCACCGTTCGAAGCGTTCCAGCCGTTCTGGGCCGGCCTCTGACCCGCCGCCCCGCGTCATGGCCGGCCCCGCACCACGGTCCGACCGTGTCAGCACTGCCGCAGGCCGAGACCGCCGCGCTGGCTGGGCTGGATCCAGACCTCGGAGATGTAGCCGATACGGCCGTCCAGCTGGACGCCGTAGTAGCGGGTCGAGGTGTACAGCCGCGGGTTGGTGTCGTCGGCCGGGTCGGAGTCGTTGCCGTTGGTGGTGCGGGGGCCCTGGGTCTGGCAGACGGCCGGGGCGTAGGTGCCGCCCGTCCGGCGGTCGGTGCCGGCGATGTTGCAGCCCTTCTTGCTGCACGACGTCTCTGGGTACGTGGTCAGGTACGCCGGGACCGGGTCCTCGCCCATGGCGCCGGCGCCCCGCGTGGCCAGGTTCTGGACGGTCAGGGTCACCTGGGCGGGCGGGGGCGGCGGGGGTGCCTGGGTGGTCGTCTGCTGCTTCGGGGGCTGGGTGGTCGGCAGCGGCTGCAGGGGCTGCTCGGTCAGGGTCGGCAGCGGGGCGACCGTTGCCGGCTTGGTGGTCGGGGCCGGGTTGGCGTTGGCCAGGGCCAGCGGGGCGCAGCCGACGATCAGGCCGAGGAGGGGGTCGGTCAGGCCGGCCGTGTTCAGGTAGTCCTGCAGGGACCAGCCGTTCTTGGCGTCGTCGATGACCGTGGCCAGATTGAGCGCGTCGTTGCCGAGGCCCGCGGTGAGGACGCTGAAGGCGCAGGAGGCAGCCTTGTCGCGGATCTCGGCGCCGGTGCACGGGTTGGTCAGGCCACCGTAGGAGCAGATGGTGCGGGACAGGTCCTTGCGGGCGACGGTGAAGTCACCGTCGTGCTTGGAGCCGGCCCTGCCGTTCTGGTCCCGGCACTCCAGGTGCCACTTGACCGTGGTCTTGTCGGACTTCGCCGGGATTATGACCCTGAACTCGTAGCCGGTGAAGTAGGGCGGGCGGTAGATCGAGCCGAACCGTGAGTTCTGCAGCTTGAACGGGTACGTCAGGGTCTTCGAGACGTTGCCCGCGGTCAGCTTGAGCGAGGCGGGGCTGCCGCCGTATCCGTCCGAGAGGCTGGTGACCGACGAGCAGGAGACCGAGCCGCTGACCTTGACGGTCTGCGGCTCCTTGTTGTTCGGCGAACTCCACGGCCAGCTGATGGCGAAGCTCGGCGCCGCCATCAGCATCACGACGGCCACCGCCCCGACGGCCGAGGCGGCGCCGATCAACAGACTCGGCCGGTGCAGTGCCACGTCGCCCTCCCCAACGAACGGACATCGGACGCCCATGGTGGCAGACCAGCGGGTCCGGCACCGGCGTTTTTCGTCGATGAGTACCTGACGGACAGCCGGCGTCGGTGGGGTCGGGCTCAGCCGCGCAGCAGGGTGTCCACGGCCGGCAGGTCGGCCAGGGCGGTGGTCCGGGCGGCGAGCGCCCCGGCCGCCTCCGGCGACAGCACCCGGGTGGCGTTGAAGGTGAACTTGCGGGCCAGGTCCGCCGGGGACAGGGGGGCCTCGGCGCTGCCGCGGGACGCGTCCACCCGGTGCTCGAGCACGGTGCCGGCGGTGTGGACCCGCAGGACGGCGGCGAACGCGTGCGGGAAGATGGCCGTCGCGCGCTCGTCCGGGACGCAGCGGACCTTCGCGGCCAGGGCGAGCCGGTCCGGGTCCAGCGGGCCGGTGAAGTCGTCCAGGCCGACGCCGAGTCCGCCGCCGCCGAGCAGGGCCGTGGCGACGGTGTACGGGCCGGAGAACTTGCCGTGGTACGTGCTGCGGGGCCGGACCTTCTCCGCGACCGGCTCGGCGATGGTGCGCAGCGTCGGCGCCGGCACGCCGAGCTCGATCAGGTCCACAGCGGACGGGTCCAGGCCGGCGGCGCGCAGGGCCAGGGCGCAGTCGATGCCGGGGTGGGTGAAGTGGTTGGACGGATACGGTTTGAACGCGGTGCGCAGCAGCTCCCACCGCTCGCCCAGGTCGCCGAGCAGCGCGCCGTCGTCGCAGCGGCCGCCGGTGTACGCGGCGAAGAAGCCGAACCTGCCCTCCAGCACGGTCGGCGGGCCGGTGAGCCCGTCGGCGGCCAGGTAGGCGGCGCTCACGCCGGCGTGCGCGGCCCAGCCGCAGTGCACCTTCTTGACGGTGCCGCCGGTGCGGTTGGCCTCGATGAGCCCGGCGCCCATGCTGGCCGCGACGCCCATCGCGGAGGCGACCCCGGCCGCGTCGAGGCCGAGCAGCAGCGCGGCCGCGGCCGCCGAGCCGATCGCGCCGCAGATCGAGGTGGCGTGCAGGCCGCGGTCGAAGAAGACGGAGTTGGCGATCGACGGGTCGTACGCGGCCATGCCGAGCCGGTCGGTGAGCTCGACGCCGGCGGCGACGGCGGCCAGCACGGCGGTCCCGGACGCGCCGGTGGCCTCGGCGGTGGCGAGGGCGGCGGGGACGACGGACGCCGACGGGTGCAGCACCGACGGCAGGTGGGTGTCGTCGAAGTCCAGGGAGTGCGCGAGGGTGCCGTTGACCAGCGCGGCCGCCGGGGCGGGGAGCCGGTCACCGGCGCCGATGACGGTCGCCTCGGCGGTGCCGCCCCAGCGGCGCACCGAGCGCAGGACGGCTGGCGCGGCGTCGGCGTCCGGGTCGCCGTGGGCGGCGAGGGCCAGGCCGAGGATGTCCAGGACGCGGGCGGGCACGTCGGCGACGACCGCGGCCGGCAGCGCGTCCTCCCGGCAGGCGACCGCGAACTCGGCGAGCCGCTGGACGGCCGTCACGCCGTCGCGCTGGGCGGCCGTCACGGCGTGCCGCCGGCGGGCAGGATGGCGAGGGGCCGGACCGGGGCGCCGGTGGCGCCGACGATCGGCAGCGGGTTGAGCACCAGCAGGCACTCGGTGACGCCGGTGTCCAGCAGCGGGTGCAGCCGCATCGTCTCCACGATGTGCACGCCGCGCTCCACCAGCAGTATCCGGTGCACGGGCAGCACCGCGTGCCCGCGGCCCGGCGGGATGCACTCGAACGCGATCGTCTCGCCCCCGACGACCCGCGCGCCGCGGGAGGCGAGCCACCCGGCGGCGGCGACGCCCGGGCCGGGGGTGCCGTCACGCTGCCCGACGAAGACGTCGGGCTCGTCCCAGCGGCGCGACCAGCCGGTGCCGATGAGGACGGCGTCGCCGGGGTGCACGGCGACGCCGCAGGCGTCGAGGTCCTCGGCGGTGATCTCGTACCCGGCGGGCAGGACGGGCACGCCGTGCACCCGGGCGACGTCGAGGACCGCGGCCCGGCCGACGTACACCTCGAAGGACTCGATGCCGTGGGAGGTGAAGCCGAGGTGGCTCTGCACTGACGCGGCGGGCACCCCGCCGTGCAGCACGCCGTCCTGCGACACGTGCGCGAGCGCGTCGACGTGGGTGCCGACGTGGCCGCCGGTGACGATGATCTCGTTCGCGGCCGAGCCGCCGTCGGGGCGGACCAGGTCGCCGTGGCGGCGTTCGAGGGCCATCCGGAACGGGGGGTGGTTCGGCGACTGGGGCATGCCGCGGCGCATCGGCTGCGCCAGGTCCAGGACCGTCGCGCCGGCCAGGAAGTCGGGCATCACAGCACCCCGTCGGCGCGCAGCTTCGCGATGTGGTCGTCGGCGAGGCCCAGCCGGTCGCGGTAGATCTCGTCGTTGTGGGCGCCGAGCGCCGGGCCGGTCCAGCGGATGTCGCCCGGGGTGGCGGACAGCCGGTACAGCACGTTCTGCATGCGCACCGGCCCGAGCACCGGGTCGTCGACGGCCCGCAGGGTGCCCAGCGCCGCGTACTGCGGGTCGGTGAACACGCCGGCGATGTCGTGGATCGGCGCGACCGCGGCCTCGGCGGCCTCGAACGCGGCGATCACGTCGGCGGCGTCGCGGGCCGCGATCCAGTCCCCGACGTAGCCGTCGAGCAGGTCGGCGTGCTGCGCGCGGGTCGCGCCGGCGGCGAACCACGGCTCGTCGACCACCTCGGGATGCCCGACGAGCCGCAGCACCCGCTCCGCGACGGCCTGGGCGGAGGTCGACACGGCGAGCCATTTGCCGTCGCGGCTGCGGTACGTGTTGCGGGGCGCGTTGTTCACGCTCCGGTTGCCCGTGCGTCCCTGGATCACGCCGAGCTGGTCGTACACCATCGGCTGCATCCCGAGCAGGGTCAGGATGGGCTCGATGATGGCCAGGTCGACCACCTGTCCGGTGCCCGTGGTGTGCCGGGCGAGCAGGGCGGTGGTCACGGCCTGCGCGGTGGTGATGGCGGCGATGCCGTCGGCGAGGCCGAACGGGGGCAGGGTCGGCGGGCCGTCGGGTTCGCCGGTGATGGCCGCGAAGCCGCTCATCGCCTCGGCGAGGGTGCCGAAGCCGGGCCGCGACGCGTACGGGCCGAACTGGCCGAACGCGGTGACCCGGGCGACCACGAGCCGCGGGTTGACCTCGGCCAGGACGTCGGGGCCGAGGCCCCAGCGCTCCAGGGTGCCGGGGCGGAAGTTCTCGATCAGCACGTCGGCCCCGGTCAGGAGGCGTTTGAGCAGGTCAGCACCGGCGGGCCGGGACAGGTCGAGGGTGACGCAGCGCTTGTTGCGGCCGAGCAGCGTCCACCACAGCGGCACGCCGTCCTTGGCGGGGCCGTGGCCGCGGGCCGGATCACCCTTGGCCGGATGCTCGATCTTGATGACGTCGGCGCCGAAGTCTCCGAGGATGGTGGCGGCGAGGGGGCCGGCGAACAGGGTGGACACGTCCACGACGGTTATCCCTGCCAGGGCGGGCTGCGGTTCCACCAGCCGAGCCTAGCGGCACTACCGTCAAAAAGGAAACCCCGTTACATTGAGCGAAACGGCGAAGGAGTTGAGGTCGCGTGTCGCGGTACGACCTGCTGGTGAAGAACGGCACGCTGGTCCTGCCCTACGTGGGCTCGGTGCGGGCGGACCTCGCGACCCGGCAGGGGCGCATCGCGGCGATCGGGGAGGACATCCCGCCCGCCGACGCCGAGGAGGTCCTGGACGCCACCGGCCGGCTGGTCTTCCCCGGCGGCGTAGACGCGCACTACCACCTGGGCATCTACCGGCCCCTGAAGGTGGACGCGGCGCAGGAGACCCGCTCGTCGCTGGTCGGCGGCGCCACCAGCGTGCTGTCCTACTTCCGCACCGGCCAGCACTACCTGAACCGGACCGGGCCCTACGAGGAGATCCTGCCCGAGGTCGTCGCCGCGGTGTCCGGACACTCCTGGACCGACTTCGGCTTCCACCTCGCGCCGATGGACACCCGCCAGGTCGGCGAGGTGCCCGCACTGGTGGACCGGCACGGGGTCAGCTCGTTCAAGTACTACATGTTCTACAAGGGCTTCAACCTGTCCGCCGACTCGCGCGACGCCAAGGCGTTCACGATGAGCGACGAGTACGACCTCGGCCACCTGTACCAGATCATGGAGGCCGTCGCCGCCGCCGGCCGCCGCGATGCGCCTCTCCAGGGCGGCCCGGACCGGCGGGTGTCGCTGTCGCTGCACTGCGAGCAGGCGGAGCTGATGCGGCTGTTCATCGACCGGGTCCGCGCCGCGGGCGACCCGCAGACGCTCAAGGCGTACTCCGACGCGCGCCCGCCGCTCACCGAGCGGGTCGCGATCGGCGAGGCGACCACCCTCGCCGCGGCGACCGCCTGCCCGGTCAACCTGCTGCACCTGTCCAGCGGCGAGGCCCTCGCCGCCGCGACCGAGGCCCGGCTGGCCCACCCCGACCTGGACCTGCGCACCGAGGTCACGCTGCACCACCTGTGCCTCAACCACGACGAGCTGCCCGGCCTCGGCGGCAAGGTGAACCCGCCGATCCGTAGCGCCGCCGACACCGAGGCGCTCTGGGCCGGGGTTCTGTCCGGCAAGGTCGACTGGGTCGCCTCCGACCATGCGTGCTGCCTGGAGGAGCACAAGGGCGACGAGCTGTGGCCGGCGCTGCCCGGCTTCGGCGGCACCGGCCTGCTCTACCCGATCCTGCTCAGCGAGGGCATGCACCGGCGCGGCCTGGCCCCGCACCGGGTCGCGGAGCTGGTCTCGGCCAACCCGGCCCGGGCGTACGGGCTGTGGCCGCGCAAGGGCTCCCTGCTCGTCGGTCACGACGCCGACCTCACCGTCGTCGACCCGGACCTGGAGCAGGAGGTGAGCACCGACCTGCTGCTGTCCGGCCAGGACCACTGCCCGTTCGCCGGCCGCAAGGTCCGCGGCTGGCCGGTCGCCACGGTGCTGCGCGGGCGGATCGCGTACCGCGACGGCGCCGTGGTGGGCGACCCGCGCGGCACGTTCCTGTCCCGCTGACCGCGTCTCGACGGCGCGCTGCCCGGAAAAGGTGGCGGAATCGGGGCTGGCCCACCGATTTCGCCACCTTTTGTGCAAGCCGGCGTGGCCGCCCGCCGTGCGGGTGGCGGCCACGCCACTGCGCGGGTCACATGCCGTCGCCGGACCAGGGGCCTCTGGAGCGGGAGCGGACCGGCATCGTGGAGATGACCGGGGCCTCGTGGGTGTGGTAGTTCTCGGCGGTGCCGCCCCACTTGATCCATTCCTCGGTCGTGTACCAGTTGATCAGCTCGCCGTCGGAGCGGATGATCCAGTCGATCTCCGTCTCGGCGACGAAGTGGCCGTGCTTCACGCCGGCCGGGCGGAAGCAGTAGGTGCCCTCGTCGATGTCGCCGAAGTTGTACGCCATCCGGCCGCCGAGCGTGTAGAACTCCTCGTAGCACGGGTGGTGGGCGAGGCGGTGGTCGGTCCAGCCCTTCGGGGCGCGGATCAGCCGGGTGTAGAAGCCGGTCTTCGGGTCGCGGTGCAGCAGCTTGATGTAGAGCGGGGTGAGCGGCCCGACGGTCGGCGCGGCGACCCACTCCAGGGCGTTGGCGTCGACGATCGACGCGTCGCCGTCGGCGCGGCGGGGGCCGTCGGGGTCGAAGCCGGCGTCGCCGTACTCGCGCCAGTGCAGCACGTGGCTGCCCTCCCGGATCTTGATCCAGTCCATCGGCACGCCCTTGGGGACCTGGACGTAGCCGCCCGGCCCGACCTCGGTGCCGCCGTACACCAGCGAACCGGACACGACGTAGAACTCGGTGTCGGCGTGCGGCACGCCGGGGCCACGGCCCCAATCGGCCGGGAACTGCAGCGACAGCGACGACGAGCCGTCCTCCTCGTCGGTGGACAGCCGCCGCTCGACGGCCCGCCCCTCGCCGAACGGGAGCTCCGCCGCGTGCCAGATGTAGTCGTCCTCGTGGATCAGTTCGACGTGCGCCCTCACTGATAGCTCCTCAACTCGTGTCTCGGGTCGGTGCAAGACGCTGCCCTCAACCCGTGCTCCTCAGCTCTCGTTTCAGCACCTTGCCGGCCGCGTTGCGGGGTAGCGCCGCGATCGGCCGGATCTCCTTGGGCACCTTGTGCCCGGCGAGCCGGGCGCGCAGGTGCTCGCGCAGTGCGTCGGGGCTGCAGTGTTCGCCCTGGCGGGTCACGACGTACGCGACGACCCGCTCGCCCCACCGCTCGTCGGGCTCGCCGACGACCGCGGCCTCCACCACGGACGGGTGGGCGGCCAGGGCCTCCTCGACGTCGCGGGGGTAGACGTTCACCCCGCCGGTGATGATCAGGTCCTTCTTGCGGTCGACGATGGTGATGTACCCCTCGTCGTCGACCACCACGACGTCGCCGCTGGTCAGGAAGCCGTCGGTGGTGACACACTCGGCGGTGGCGGCGGGGTTGGCGAGGTAGCCGTTCATCAGGAACGGTGAGCGGCTGAACAGCTCGCCGGGGGTGCCGGGCGGCACCGGGACGCCGTCGTCGTCGACGACCCGGATCTCGGTCATGAACCAGGGGTGGCCGACGGAGCCGGCCTTGCGGCGGGCGTCGGCGGGCCGCAGGTTGCTGATGACGCCGGCCTCGGTGGAGCCGTAGAGCTCGTGCACGCCGGCGTCCGGGAAGGACTCCAGGACCCATTCCTTGAGCGCGACGGGCAGCGCGGCGGCGTTGAAGTACAGGGTGTCGAGGCTGCTCAGGTCGTGCCCGGCCAGGCCGAGCTCGCGCAGCCCCACGGCGTGCGTCGGCACCAGGAACACCGACTGCAGCCGGTCGCGCGCCACCATGGCCAGCAGCGCGCCGGGGTCCCAGGCGCGCAGCATCGACACGGTGCCGCCGGTGAAGACGGACGCGTAGGCGAACGCGAACCCGGCGCCGTGGTACATCGGCGCGACCGCGACCGTGCGCCGCCCCGGTCCGAGGCCCCACTCCAGGGCGGTGCAGTAGAACGTCAGGCAGCGGGACCGGTGGCTGATGAGCACGCCCTTGGGCACGCCCGTGGTGCCGGACGTGTACGCGATGCAGAACGGGTCCCACTCGCCCACCGGCACCCGCGGGTCGCCGGCGGCGGCGCCCGCGAGCGCGGCCTCGTAGCCGGGGCCGAGCCGCAGCGTGACGCCGAGGTCCACGGCGCGGTCCTCGAGCAGCGGGTCCAGGATCATCGCCCGCGCGCGGGAGTGCCCGGCGATGTACTCGGTGTCGGCCGCGGTCTGGCGCGGGTTCAGCGGCACCATCGGCAGCCCGGCCTTGGCCAGCCCGGCCGCGATCTCGCAGTACTCCAGGCGGTTGCCCGACAGCACCGCCACCGGGTCGCCCGGCCGCAGCCCGGCGCCGAGCAGCACGTTGGCCAGGCGGCTGGCCCGCTCGTCGAGGGCCGCGTAGGTCAGCCGCCGGTCGCCGTCGATCACAGCGGTCGTGTCAGGGGTGGCGCGGGCGAACTCCCGCACGCCGTTGGCGATGTTCAGCTGAGCGCCGGTCACGGCGTAATGGAAACACCGTTTCCATTCTGAATCAACGGGTGGCCGGTGGAAAAGTGGCCGTGCGGCCCAGCAGCGCCGGCGTGGCGATGCCGAGCCGCTCGCCGATCCAGGTGCCGGTGCCGGCGAGTGCGGGTAGGTCCAGGCCGGTCGGCACGCCCATGCCGTGCAGCAGGTACGTGAGGTCCTCGGTGGCGATGTTGCCGGTCGCCTGCGGCGCGAACGGGCATCCGCCGATCCCGCCGGTGCTCGCGTCGAGGGTCCGCACGCCGGCCTCCAGGGCCGCGACGGCGTTGGCGTAGCCGGTGTTGCGGGTGTTGTGGAAGTGCGCCCGCAGCGGCACGTCCGCGTCCACCTCGCGGATCGCCGCCACCAGGGCGCGCACCTGGGTCGGCACGCCGACGCCGATCGTGTCGGCGATCGCGATCTCCCGCGGGCCGCTGGGCAGCGCGGCCGCCGCGATCGCCCGCACCCGGTCGACGGGGACCTCGCCGGTGAACGGGCAGCCGAACGCCGCCGCGATCGTCAGCGACGCGCCGATCCCGGCCGCCGCGGCGCCGCCGGCCACGTCGTGCCACACGTCGAGGGCCTCCTGCACGCCGGTGCCCTGGTTGCGGCGGGAGAACTCGTCGGAGGCGACCACGACCACGTTGACCTCGTCGACCCCGGCGGCGAGGGCCCGGTCCAGGCCGCGCCGGTTGAGCACCAGGCCGATGTACGTGACGCCCTCGCGGCGCGGTACCGCCGCCATCACCGCCTCCGCGTCGGCCATCTGCGGCACCCGCCCGGGGTGCACGAACGCGGTCGCCTCCAACCGGCGGATGCCGGCGTCCAGGGCGCGCGTGATGTAGTCGACCTTCACCTCGGTCGGCAGCAGGACCCGCTCGTTCTGCAGCCCGTCGCGGGGGCCGACCTCGACGATCTCCACCCCGGCCATCGCTCACCTCCGGTTCCTCTAGCGAAACAACGTTTCCAAACCGTACACTGCTGAACCATGGCTGGTCCTCTGTCCGACATCCGCGTCCTGGAGACCGGGACACTGCTCGCCGGCCCCTTCGCCGGGCAGCTGCTCGGCGACTTCGGCGCCGAGGTCATCAAGCTCGAAGACCCGGGCAAGGGCGACCCGATGCGCGAGTGGGGGCGCGAGAAGCCGCACGGGCAGTCGCTGTGGTGGCCGGTCGTGGCGCGCAACAAGAAGTCCGTCACCTGCAACCTGCGCACCCCCGCCGGCCAGGACCTGGTGCGGCGGCTGGTCGCGGAGTCCGACGTCCTCGTGGAGAACTTCCGCCCCGGCACCCTGGAGCGCTGGGGGCTCGGATACCCGGAGCTGTCGGCGATCAACCCGCGGCTCGTGCTCGTGCGGGTCACCGGGTACGGGCAGACCGGCCCGTACGCGCCGCGCGCCGGCTTCGGCTCGATCGGCGAGGCGATGGGCGGCATCCGGCACGTCACCGGCGAGCCCGACCGCCCGTCCAGCCGCGTCGGGGTCTCCCTCGGCGACGCGCTCGCCGGCACCATGGCCGCCTACGGCGCGGTGATGGCCGTGCACGCCCGCGAGCGGACCGGCCGCGGCCAGGTCGTCGACTCCGCCATCTACGAGGCGGTCCTCACGTACATGGAGTCGCTGCTGCCGGAGTGGGTCGTCGCCGGGTACCAGCGGGAACGCACCGGCGCGATCCTGCCCAACGTCGCGCCGAGCAACGCCTACCCGACTGCCGACGGCGTCGACATCCTCATCGCCGGCAACCGCGACACCGTCTTCGCGCGCCTGTGCGAGGTGATGGGCCGCCCGTCGCTGGCCACGGACCCCCGCTACGCCACCCACGGGGCCCGCGGGGCCAACCAGGAGGAGCTCGACGAGCTCATCGGCGCCTGGACCGCCACCCTGCCCGCGGACGAGACCCTGGCGTTGCTGCACGCCGCGGGGGTACCGGCCGGCAAGATCTACCGCCCCGCCGACATGCTCGCCGACCCGCACTTCGCCGCCCGTCAGTCCATTGTGGACGTACCGCATCCGGACTTCGGGAAGCTGCCCATGCAGGCACCCGCACCGCGCCTGTCGGACACCCCCGGCGAGATCCGCTGGGCCGGACCCGCGCTCGGCGAGCACAACGCCGAGGTGTACGGCGGCCTGCTCGGCCTGACCGGCGACGACCTCGACAAGCTGCGCGTGGACGGCGTCGTCTGATGTCCGGCTCCATGTCCGGGCTGGACGACGACTACGCCGGTGCCGGCTTCTCCGGCCGGCTCGGCTGGGGCGAACGCCCCGCGCTGCTGCTCGTCGACCCGGTCCTTGCCTACCTGCGGCCGGACTCGCCGCTGTTCTGCACCACGGCGCCCGCGGCGCTGGACGCGATGGCGTCGCTGCTGGCCGCCGCCAGGTCCGCGGGCCGGCCGGTCGCGTTCACCGCCGTCGGGTACGCCGACGACACCTGCGGCGAGGCCCCGCTGTTCGCCGCCAAGGTCCCCGGCCTGCGGGTCTTCGCCGACGGCTCGCCGCTGGCCGCGCTCCCGCCGGCGCTGACCCCGGTGCCCGGCGAGCTGGTCGTGCGCAAGCACTACGCGAGCGCGTTCGCCGGGACCGCCCTCGCCGCCTGGCTGGCCGCCGCCCGCGCCGACACCGTCGTCGTCGGCGGGTACTCGACCTCCGGCTGCGTGCGCGCCAGCGCCGTCGACGCGCTGCAGCACGGCTTCCGGCCGATGGTCGTGCGCGAGGCGTGCGCCGACCGGGCCCCCGGGCCGCACGCGGCGAACCTGTTCGATCTCGACGCCAAGTACGCCGACGTCGTCGATTTGAGCGAGGCCCTGCACCACTTGGAGTGAGAGTCCATGTGAGGTTGCCTCGGACCGCCCGTGCACGTCCGCGCGGACCGTTAGACAACGGGAGTGGACCGTGACAGCCGCCTTCCGTCGCTCACCGGACTGCGCTGGGCGGCCGCGCTCATCGTGTTCGGCCAGCATATGCTGGAGCAGTACTACAATCCGCAGCTCGTCGCGGCGAAACCCGTGCGCTCGGCGCTCTGGGCCGTCTTCACGCACAGCGGCGGCCTCGGCGTGTCGTTCTTCTTCGTCCTCTCCGGCTTCGTGCTCACCTGGTCGGCCCGGCCCGGCGACCGCGTCGGCGCCTTCTATTGGCGCCGCTTCAGCAAGGTGTACCCGCCCACGCTCGTCACCACCCTCGCCGCGGTCCTCATCATCGGCAGCGCCGGACCGCTGCAACTGGGCACCCACCTGACCCTGACGCAGAGCTGGCTGCCCCGGCCCGAGGTGTACACCGGGCTCAACCTGGTCAGCTGGTCGCTGTCCTGCGAGGTGTTCTTCTACCTGTGCTTCCCGCTGCTCCTGGCCGGCATGCGCCGCCTCGGCTCCGCCGGGCTGTGGGCGATCGCGGTCATGATGGTCGAGTGCGTGGCGCTGCTCGCGGTGATCCTCGTGCGCACCCCGCCCGCGACCGCCGCCTGGGTCGGCTACGTCCTGCCCCCGGTCCGCATGGCCGAGTTCACCCTGGGCATCGCCGTGGCCCTGCTGGTGCGCCGCGGCGCGTGGCGCGGCCCCGGCCTGCGCTGGTCCCTGGCGCTGCTGCCACCGGCGTCGGTCGCGGGGCTGTTCACCCCGTACCCGGTCAACGAGCACGCCGTCACGCTCATCCCGGTCACGCTGATCGTCGCCGCCGCCGCCCAGGCCGACCTGCGCGGCACTCGTACCCTGTGGTCCCGCCCGCTGACCGTGTACCTGGGCCAGCTGTCCTTCGCCTTCTACCTGGTGCACTTCCTCGTCATCGCCGCCTTCGACCGGTACGGCCTCCTGCCGCACCGCGCCGGCGTCCTGCAGGCCCTCGTGGCGACGGTCTCGGTGTTCTGGTTCAGCGTGATCGCCGCGATGACCGTCTACCACGGCGTCGAAGTCCCCGCCCTCCGCTTCCTCCGCCGGAGCGCTCCGGCCCCGGCGGCGCCGGCGGGCCGGCACAGGCTGGCCCTGACGGCCGCCCCGGCGCCACGGTTCGTCGGCGCCGTCCGGATGCCCCGCCATTCGTCGCTGTTCGACCTGCCGACGCTGCTGTTGCCGCTGCTCGGGGCCCCCGGAGCTTCCGGCGCTCAGCCCACCGTCACCGTCCCCACCCAGCCGCGCCACACATCCGCCCCGCAGCACGACGTTCCCAGCCTGCTCGACGACGGTTACGCCCCCCTGCCCGGCGCTGATTCGTTGAACGGCGCTGGTGCTCTTGACGGCGCTGATGCTCTTGACGGCGCTGGTTCCTTTGACCGCGCCGGTTTCCTCGACGGCGTTGGTTCCCTTAGCAGCGCTGCGTCCCTGGACGGCGCTGGTTCCCTGGACGGCGCTGGTTCCCTGGACGGCGCTGGTTCCCTGGACGGCGCTGGTTCCCTGGACGGCGCCGGCTTCCTTGACGGCGTTGGTTCCGTTAGCAGCGCTGCGTTCCTGGACGGCGCCGGTTCCCTGGACGGCGCCGGTCTTTTGGGTGGCGCCGGTCCGCTCAGCGACTTCGATTTCGACTTCGACCCGCTTCCCCCTGTGCCCACCCCACGTCATGCCGCCGAGGCCCCTCCCGCGCCGGCCGATGCCGCTGCCACACCCGTAGCCCAGGACGCCGATGCGGCCCATCCGGCTCCGGTGCCCGCCCACCCCATCCCTGCGCCACGCCACGTCGCTCCCGCGCCGCCGCGCGCCGCTCCGGAACCGACCCACGCGGCTGCGGAACCGCCGCCGGTGGTGCCCGCTCCTCGTCACGCCGCTCCTGCCACGGCTCACGCCGTCCCCGAATCAGCCCACCCAGCCCCGGAGCTGCCCCCCATGATGCCCACTCCTCGTCACGCAGCTCCCGCAACAGCACACGCTGCTCCTGTCCCGGCACACGCTGCTCCCGAACCGGCCCACGCAGCTGTCGAAGAACCGGCCCACGCGGCTGCCGATCCGGCCTACGCCGCCGCGGAGCCGCCGCCGGTGGTGCCCACTCCTCGTCACGCCGCCCCGCTCCACGCCGCCCGGCCGCCGGTTCACGCTGATCCTGCCCCGCTTTACGCCGCCCGGCCGCCGGCCCACGCCGCGTTGCCCGACCCGTTGTCCGACCCAGCCCTCGGCGTGCCCGCTCCTCGGCACGCCGCCCCGGCCCACGCCGCGCCCGCACCGGTCGACGACATCTTCACATCGACCGGCACCGCCCTCGGCCCCGCCGACACCCCACCGACGTCGACCCACAGCGTCGCCTTCCCACGCCACGCCGCCCCGCGCCACGCCATCCCACCATCGGCCCACACCGACCACACCAGGCTCCACCGGCCAACCGTGCCGTCCCCCGGCGTCCCAGCCCCACGCCACGCCGCTCCAGCCCACGCATCGACCGACGACACCCCCACCTGGACCGACGACGCCCTCACCTGGACCGACGTCCTCACATGGACCGACGACGCCCCCGCGCCGGCCGACGACACTCCTGCGCCGTTCCGCACGACCCCGCCGCCGGTGGGAACGCCGACCCAAGACGTTCCGCTGCCCCGGTCAACGGCGCCCCGGCACAAGCGGTGGTCAGCACCCGGCAACGCCCCCTACGCCCCATAGGCAACTCACACCCGAGGAACGCTGCGCCCTCGCCTGCCAGCGCTATCAGGCTGTCTCGCGGTCATCTGGACGGGGATGAGCTCCATCGCCAGTACGGCCGGGTGCCAGAGATGGCGCAGGCCGCGGTGGCACACGCGGCCGCCACCGCCACCGTCAGCCCGCCCTGGGCGCCACGGCTGTCGACCGCAACGCCCGCGATCGTGGCCGCCAGGGCGGAGCCCGCGGCGCTGGCCGAGCCGAGCCAGGCGAACGCCTCAGTCAGGACGCCGCGGGTGACGACCGTTTCGGCGAGGACCGAGGCGAGGACGAGGACGACCGGCACGGCGACCGCGGTCAGCAGGACGCCGGCGGTGACGGCGGGGAGGGAGGCTGCGGCGAGCAGGGGCAGGCTGCCCAGGCCGAGCACCGTGCCCGCGGCGGCGAGCTGGCGGCGGGGGTGCGGGCGCCAGGGGCGCAGGCCGTACAGGAGGACGCTGAGCAGGCCGGTGCCGTTGGAGGCGGCGAACAGCACCGCGGCCAGGCCGGGGCGGTGGCGCTCGACGGCGAAGGCGGTCACGGCGATCGCCATCGTGCCGAAGAAGGCGCCGATGCTGGTGTTGACGCCGACGAGGAGCAGGAAGCCGGGGCGCAGCAGGGCACGGCGGTGGTGCGGGCGGTGGTCGTCGCGCGCGGCGACCGCCGGTGCGGTGCGCCGTTGCAGGGCGAGGACCCCGCCGCCGGCGACGGTGAGCGTGGCGGCGCCGAGGGTGCCCAGGACCGGCCGGCCGGCTGCCGCGATGGTGCTCACCAGGGCCGGGCCGATGAGGTACGCGACGCTGTTGCTCAGCGATTCCAGGGCGTACGCGGCGGGCAGCGCGGGACGGCGGGGACCGTCCAGCAGCGCCGACCAGCGGGCCAGGGCGACCGCGCTGAGCTGCGGGAGAGTGGCGCCGACCAGCGCACCGGCGACGGCCAGCAGCCAGCCCGGCGCGTCGTGTACGGCGCTCAGCACGAGGGTGGCCACGGCGGCGGCGTGCGCGAGGACGGCGGGCGGCAGGACGCGGTTCTGGCCGTACCGGTCGATGAGGCGCCCGGCCTGCGGGCCGGCGAGGGCGTCGGCGACGGCGAACGCCCCGGTGACGAGGCCGGCGGTGGCGTAGGAGCCGGTCGCGGAGCGGACCAGCCACACGATGCTGAGGCTGGTCATGGCGATCCCGACCCGGGCGGCGGCGGCCGGTCCGAAGAACGCCGCCGCGCCGGGCGTGCGCAGCAGCGTGCGGTAGCTGGTCGCGTTCTTCAGCGGTACGCCTGCCAGCCGAGGTGCACGGCGAGGCCGAGGCCCAGGGCGGCGATGACGCCGCGCAGCGCGGCCGGCGGGCTGCGGCGGATGACGACGGGGCCGAGCCGGCCGCCGGCGAACAGGCCCACGCCCAGCGGCAGCACGGCCAGCCAGTGCACCGGCCCGAACAGTGCGAACGCGCACGCGGCGACCGCGTTGGCGACGCCGAGCAGGACGTTCTTCGCGGCGCTGCCCTGGGCGAACGTGTCCGGGGTCATCGCCAGCAGCAGCGCGAGCAGCACGATGCCGGCCGCGGCGCCGAAGTAGCCGCCGTACACGCCGACGAGCGCGACCCCGCCCGCGAGGAGCCACCCGTGGTGGCGGTGCCGTTCGGCGTCCGCGGGGCGCCGCGGCAGCAGGATCGCCAGGGACGCGCCGGCGATCAGCCACGGGACCACGACCTCGAACGTCTCGGCCGGTGAGAGCAGCAGCAGCGCGCTGCCGGTGGCGCCGCCGGCGACCGCGGCGAGCGCCAGCCAGCGCAGCCGCGGGCCCTGCCCGGTCAGCTCCGGGCGGGACCCGGCGACCGCCCCGGCGCTGCTGAACACCAGCGACACGCTGTTGGTGACGTTCGCGGTCACGGGCGGCAGCCCCAGCGCCAGCAGCACCGGGTAGCTGATGAGCGACGCCAGCCCGGCGACGCTGCCGATCAGTCCGGCGCCGAGCCCGGCGAGGGGCAGCACCACGTACATCCACCACGTCACGACGCCGAGTCTCCTTGCGGCCACGGTGCACCCCGGCGCCGGGGCCGCCGCGGCACGGATTCGTCACATCGACCGCCAGGACCCCGGCGGGTGGTCGGGGACGGCGAGGTCGGCGACGACGCCGAAGTGGTCGCTGGGCCACACCCCGCCCACCGGCGCGTCGAACGCGAGCTCGCAGCCGGCGACGTCCAGGGTCGGGCCGTGCACGCCGCAGCGCACCATCACGTGGTCGATGCGGCGGCCCAGCTCAAGGGACATCTCCCCGGCCCGCACGAGCGGGTTCGCCGGCGTGAACGTGTGGCCGGGCTCGCCGGGGTGCGCGGCCGCCCACGCGTCGCGGTACGCGACACTCGTGCCGTGCAGGGACTGCAGCCCGGTCCAGAACCGCACGCTCGCGGAGTCCGGCTGGTCGTCGAGGTCCCCGGCGAGCACGACGTGCAGGTCCCGGCCGTCGAGCAGGTCCTCGACGAAGCGGGCGCAGCGCACCGCCTGCAGCTCCCGTTCGAGGGCGTGGCCGATCTCGTACGTGGGCTTGTGGTGCACGAACAGCATCGGCCCGACCGGCGGCGGCGCGGCGACCTCGGCGACGACGGCCGCCGCCCACGGCAGCGTGACCCGGGCCGTGACGTGCAGGTCGACCTCGCGGACGGTGCCGAGCGGCCAGCGGCTGGCCAGGACCGCGCCGACGCCGTCGGCGGAGCGCCCGGAGTGCCGGGCGACGTGGTACCCGTCGCCGAGCAGGTCCGCGGCCTGGTCGTAGCCGTCGCCCCAGACGGTCTCCTGCAGGGCGACGAGGTCGGGGCGCAGCCGGGCGAACCCGTCGCGCAGCACCGGCCGGCGCCGCCGCCAGTCCGCGTGCTCCGGCGAGAGCAGGTTGACCGTCATGACACGCAGGTGCCCGCGCCGCTCGATGGGGTCCATGCCCAGCCCACTGCTCCGGCAGCGACGCCGGTAAACGTGCCGCTGCCTGGTAGCGTGTCCGCCTCCGACGCAGGGGGTGCGGGATGGTGCTGCGGCACATCGGCTACTGGGACGGCCCCCTCGCGGCGTCCGGGCTGCCCGACGACGTGCTGACGGTCGCCGCCTGCGGCCCGGCGCCCGCCGTCGCCTCTCCCGACCTGTACACGACCATGATTGACATGTCGTGGTGGCTCGCCCGGGCGGTCGCGCCGGCCGTACACCTGCTCGGCTGCCGCCATCACGGCCGGACCGCGCCGTGGGACCTGCCGTCGACCGGCGACGTCTGGGTCGACCGGATCCCTCCGGACGCCGTGGCGACGCTGGCCCGGATCCGGACCCTGCTCGGCACCGCGTGGCCGATGTCCGACCTGCGCCGCCTGCTCGGCACCCAACCCTTCCTGGCCGCTGCGGCCGCCGACCCGGCGGCGCTGTGCCGCACGCTGAGGGAGTCCGCTGCGCTGCGGCCGTACCTGTTCCACGCCACCGCGGGCGGGCTGGAACGCATCTGGCCGCACGAGGACTGAGATGGACGGTCCGGTGCCCGGCTCGCGTGCAGGCGGGCCGGGCACCGGGGGTGTCGACGTCAGCGCCACGCCTGGTGGGTGGTCACGTTGCCGGGGTTGCAGTCGTACTGGACGAGCTTGGCGAGGGCGAGGATGCTGCCGTCGCGGACCGTCAGGCACTTCCAGCTGTTGCGGTTGACGAAGTGGTAGTAGCCGGGGACCGTGAGGATCTCGATCTTGAACCACCACTGGTTGGTGTCGCCATGGCAGGTGTACTGCTGGACGGCGGCGTTGTTGGACTTGCTGCGATCGCGGACGTCGAGGCACTTGCCGCTGTTGTAGTTGCGGATCAGGTAGAAGCCCTCGTTGCCGACCGGTTCGAGGTTGAACAGCTGCGCGGTGGAGCCGTTGCACGGCGACTGCTGCAGCTGCAGCTTGTTGTTGGTGCCCCAGTTCGGTACGTCCATGCACTGGCCGCTGTGTGCCACGTCCCAGGAGCTCCACACCGGCGGCTCGGCGGCGTGTGCGGCGGCGACCGGGGCGACGGCCAGGCCGGCGCCGAGGACCAGCGCGACCAGGGCGCGGCGGACGAATGCGATCAACGTGAAAACCACCTTCAACTGACGGCGCCGCCGATCTGGCGGTGCACCGAGGACCGTGCGGGCCGTCGCTGGAACGCCGCTGAAGCGCCGCTGAAACGCGGCGGAGCCAAGCGGAAACCAGGCCGGAACAGTCGGAGGTCCGACGCAGAGGTCCCGCCCGGCACCCCGGCCTGGATACCGTGCAGCGGGTGCGGGTGAGGATGCTCGGGCCGGTCGACGTGGCCGACGGCGACGCCGTCCGGCCGGTGTCGGGGCTGCGGCGCAAGGCGGTCCTCGCCGTGCTCGGGCTGTCCGCCGGCCGGGTGGTGAGCGTCGAGCACCTCGTCGACGTGGTCTGGGCCGGCCGGCCGCCGGCGACCGCGGCGAACACCTTGCAGAGTCACGTCTCGCACCTGCGGGGCGTGCTCGGCCGCAGGGACGCGATCGTCGCGCGGCCGCCCGGGTACGCCCTCGACGGCACCGAAACCGACGTCCAGCTCGCCGAACGGCTGATCCGCGACGCCCGCACCGCCGGCGGCGGACCGGCGGGGGCGGCCGGCGCGCGGCAGGCCGCCGGTGCGCTGCGGGCCGCCCTCGCGCTGTGGCGGGGGCAGCCGCTCGCTGACGTGGCCGAGCTGCCGTGGCTGGAGCGGCAGGCGGAGCGGCTCACGATGCTGCGGGCCGAGGCGGCGCACGCCCTGGTCGAGGCGCGGCTCGCGCTCGGCGAGCACGCCCACCTCGTCGCGGAGCTGGCGGAGCAGGGGCGGCGGCAGCCGTTCGACGAGCAGGTGCACGGGCAGCACATGCTCGCCCTGTACCGCAGCGGGCGCCAGGCGGACGCGCTCGAGGCGTACCAGCGGCTGCGGCAGCGGCTCGGCGAGGAGCTCGGCATCGAGCCTGGGCCCGCCGTGCGGGACCTGCACGCCCGGATCCTGCGGCAGGAGCCGGCGCTGGACCCTCCGCTGCAGGCGGTCGAGGTGCGGGCGGCGGCGCCGGTACCGCGGGAGCTGCCACCGGCGGTGCCCGCCTTCACCGGGCGGTCCGCGGAGCTGGCCGCGCTGGGCGCCGTGCTGACCCCGCGGGACGCGCCGGCCACGCTGCCCGTCGCCGTGCTGTGCGGCACCGGCGGGGTCGGCAAGACGTCGCTGGCGCTGCAGTGGGCGCACCAGGCGGCGGAGCTGTTCCCCGACGGGCAGCTGCACGTCGACCTGCGCGGCGCGCACCGCGACGAGCCCCTCGCCCCCGAGGCGGCGCTCGGCGCGATGCTCCGCTCGCTCGGCGTCGCCCCCGCCGACCTGCCCCCGGACCTGCCGGGCCGCTCCACGCGGTGGCGCAGCCTGACCGCCGGGCGGCGGATCCTGGTGGTCCTCGACAACGCTCTCAGCGCCGCCCAGGTCAGGCCGCTGCTGCCCGGTACCGCCGGCTGCGCCGTATTGGTGACCAGCCGCGACGCGCTGGCCGGCCTGGTGGCCCGCGACGGCGCGCAGCGCATCCGGCTGGACGTGCTGCCGCCCGAGGACGCGGTGACGCTGCTGACCCGGCTCGCCGGGGAGCGGGCCGGCCTGGAGCCGGACGCCGCGGCCACCCTCGCCGAGCAGTGCGCCCGGCTGCCCCTCGCCGTCCGGATCGCCGCCGAGCTCGCCGCCGGGCGGCCCGGCACGCCGCTGGCCGAGCTGTCCGCCGAGCTCGCAGGCGTGCGCGGCCGCCTCGACCTGCTCGACACCGGCGAGGACGACAGCGCGGTCCGGGCCGTGTTCTCCTGGTCGGAGCGGCACCTGCCGGCCGCCGCGGCCCGGCTGTTCTGGCTGCTCGGCCTGCACCCGGGCCGGGAGATCGGCGCCGAGGCCGCCGCGGCCCTCGCCGCGCCGCGCGAGGGGGCCGGCGCTGCGCCGCGCGAGGGGGCCGGCGCTGCGCCGCGCGAGGGGGCCGGCGCTGCGGCGCGCGAGAGGGCCGGCACTGCGTCGCGCGAGGGGGCCGGCGCCGCGGCGTGCCATGGGACGCGCGCCGTGCCGCGCCACGAGACCGGCGCCGCGCCGTGCCATGAGACCGGCGCCGCGGTGCGGTTGATGGAGGTCCTCGAACGCGCCCACCTCGTCGACCGCGTCGCCGGTGGCCGGTGGACGATGCACGACCTGCTGCGCGACTACGCCCGCGAACGCGCCGCCGCGGACCTGGCGGCGGGGGAGCGCGACGCGGCGCTCGCCGAGCTGTACACCCACTACCTGACGGGGACCGTGGCTGCGTCGTCGGCCGTGTTCGGCGCGGGCCCTGCCGACCCGGCCGCCGTGTCGAAGGCCAGGGCGTGGCTGGACCTGGAGCGGCCGAACCTCGTCGCTGCCGTGCTCGCCGCCACCGGCGCCACGGTGGGCACCGCCGTCGCGCTCGGCCGGGCCGTGCAGCGGTTCCTGCGGGTCGGGTACCACGTCGCGGACAGCCTCGCCGTGAACCGGCACCTACTCGACCTCGCCACCGCCCGCGACGACCTCGCCGCGCAGGCCACCGCGCTGTTCGAGCTGGGCACCGCCCGGGGCCGCGACGAGCGCTACCAGGAGTCGATCACCGACCTGCAGCGGGCGATGCGGCTGTACGAGCGGCTCGGCGACCCCGTCGGCGCGGCGAAGGCGCTCGGCTGCATCGGCTCCAACGAGTTCCAGCTCGGCCGGTACGACGCCGCGCTCGCCCACAAACGCGAGGCGCTGCGCGCGTTGCGGGCCGCCGGGCACCGCACCGGCGAGGCCCGCGAGCTGAGCAACATCGGCCGCATCCACTGGCTGCGCGGGCGGCCCCGGCTCGCCGTGCGCTGCTACGAGCTGGCCGGCGCGATGTACGCCGACCTCGGCGACCGGGTCGGGCAGGGCCGCAACCTGCTCGACCTCGCCGAGGTGCACCAGCGGCACCGGCGGCACGAGCAGGCCCGCGACTGCCACGAGCGGGCCCGGCGCATCCTGCACGACGTCGGCGACGTCACCGCCGAGGCGGTCGCGATCGCCGGGCTCGGCCGCACCGACGCCGAGTGCGGCCAGGACCGCGCCGCGGTGGCGCGGCTGCGGCGGGCGCTGCGGATGTTCGAGGGCGTCGCCGACCGGCTCGGCGAGGCCGAGGCCCGCATCGCGCTCGGCGACGCGCACCTGCTCGCCGGCCGGGCCGCCGACGCGCTGCGGGAGCACCGGCGGGCGCTCGCCATCGCCGCCGACATCAGCGAGCGGCGCCTGGAGGCCGAGGCGCTCAACGGCATCGGCCGGGCGCTGCGCCCCGACCGGCCCGCCGAGGCCGCCGCCGCGCACCGGCGGGCCCTGCTCGTCGCCCGCGAGCTCGGCGAGCCGGACCGCGCCGCGCAGGCCCTCGACGGGCTCGGCGCCGCGCACGCCGCGCTCGGCGACGCGGTCAGCGCCGCCCGGTGCCGGCGGGAGGCCCTGGACGGCTACCGCGCGCTCGGCCTGCCCCCACCGGACCAGCCGGAGCCCGCGCTCGACGGTGCCGCCCGCCACTCCCGCGCGTCCTGACCCGCCGCTCCCGCGTCCTGACCCGGCGCTCCCGCGTCCTGGCCCGCCGCTCCCGCGTCCTGGCCCGCCGGCGCCCCGGGCCGTTCGGACGTGAACGGTCGGTGACGGCGGCTGCATCCCTTGCGTCGTAGGACGTCCACGGGATGTTCACGCCGTGACCATCGCGCATGACACTGGTGATCGTCGATATTGTCGGCGGCGGTCCCGGTACCGGTGCCGCATCGGACGTCTGATCGGAGCGGCAATGACCCGACCGTCTCGTTTGCTCGCCGCGCTGCTGGCGGGTGTGCTCGCCGCGCTCGTGCTCGGCGCCCCCGCGCCGGCCACCCCGCCCGGGATCCCCTCGAAGGCGACGGCGCAGAGCTGGCTCACCGCGCTGACCGTGGCCACCGAGGGCTCCACCAGCGGGTACTCCCGCGACCTGTTCCCGCACTGGATCACCATCAGCGGCGCCTGCAACACCCGCGAGACCGTCCTCAAGCGCGACGGCACGTCGGTGGTCACCAACTCCTCGTGCGCCGCCACCTCGGGCCGCTGGTACTCCCCGTACGACGGTGCCACCTGGACCGCGGCCGCCGACGTGGACATCGACCACGTGGTGCCGCTCGCCGAGGCGTGGCGCTCCGGGGCCAGCTCGTGGACGACCGCCAAGCGGCAGAGCTTCGCCAACGACCTGACCCGCCCGCAGCTGATCGCCGTCACCGACAACGTCAACCAGTCCAAGGGCGACCAGGACCCGTCGACGTGGCAGCCTTCGCTGTCATCGTACCGGTGCACGTACGCCAAGATGTGGATCGCCGTGAAGCACTACTGGGCGCTGAAGCTGCAGTCGGCGGAGAAGTCGGCGCTGCAGACGATGCTCAACACCTGCGCGTCCTGACCGCAGGCCCGGGCGGCGGCACCGTGGCAGGACGCCGCCGCCGGGGCGCGGACCGCGACCCGGTCGCGGGTCGTTCGGGAGCGTACGACACACTGTGGCATGCACCTCCAGCATGGTCTGCTCGCAATCGCCGCAGTCCTCACCATCGTCGCGGTCTCCAAGGTGGCGCCCCGGGTCGGCGTCGCCGTGCCCATCGCACTGGTCGTCGTCGGGGTCGGGGCCAGCTATGTGCCCTTCATCCCGAACCTGCACGTCGACCCGCACCTGATCCTCACGGTGGTCCTGCCGCCGATCCTGTACTCGGCCGCGGTCAACGTGCACGCCACCGACTTCCGGCGCAACGTGAAGGCGATCGGCGGCCTGTCGGTGCTGCTCGTCATCATCTCGGCGCTGGCCGTCGGGTTCCTGCTGCACTGGCTGATCCCGGACCTCGGGCTGGCCGCGGCGATCGCGCTCGGCGCGGTGGTGAGCCCGCCGGACGCGGTCGCGGCGATCTCGATCGGCAAGCGGCTCGGGCTGCCGCCGCGGCTGGTGATCGTGCTGGAGGGCGAAGGGCTCATCAACGACGCCACCGCCCTGGTCATGCTGCGCTCGGCGGTCGCCGCGACGGCCGGCGTGGTGTCGCTGTGGGACGTGGTCGGCGACTTCGCGTTCGCGGTCGTCGCGGGGCTCGTCATCGGCCTCGCCGCCGGGCTGCTCACCGTGTGGATCCGGGCGAAGCTCAACGAGCCCGTGCTGACCACGGCGATCTCATTCGTGGTGCCGTTCCTGGCGTTCGTGCCGGCCGAGGAGATCCACGCCTCCGGGGTGCTCGCCGTCGTCGTGGCCGGCCTGGTCACGGGGCATCAGAGCGCGCGGCACTTCACCGCGCAGGACCGCATCAGCGAGCGCACCAACTGGCGCACCATCCAGCTGCTGCTGGACAACGGGGTGTTCCTGCTCATGGGGTACCAGATCGTCACGATCGTCAATGACGTGCATGCCGGCGAGGACTCCGTCAGCCGCACCGTGCTCATCGGGCTGATGGTGACCGCCGCGCTGGTGCTGCTGCGGGTGCTCTTCATCGTGCCGCTCATCGCCCTGGTACGCCGTGACCAGCGGCGCGCCCTCGAACGCCGGGACCGGCTGCAGGGCATGCTCGCGCGGCTGGCCGAGCGGCAGCACGAGTCGCCGGGGTCGGCGGCGCGGGCGAGCTGGCTGGCCTCACTGGTGCGCCGGCGCCAGGCCGACGACGCGTACCTGACCACGGAGGGCCTCGGCTGGCGCGGCGGCGCTGCGCTCGCCTGGGCCGGGATGCGCGGCGTGGTCACGCTGGCCGCGGCCCAGTCGCTGCCGCAGAGCGTCCCGCACCGAGCGCAGCTGATCCTCATCGCGTTCACTGTGGCGATCGTCACGCTGCTCGGGCAGGGCGCGACGCTGCCGGTGCTGATCCGCCGGCTGCGCATCGCCGGCACCGACGCCGAGGCCGACCGGCGCGAGCTGGCCCGGCTGATCGGCGAGATCACCACCGAGGGCGAGGACATGCTGGACAACCCGGACCTGCGGCAGTCCAACGGGCTGCCGTTCGACCCGGAGGTCCTCGAGGCCGCCCGCCGGGAGAACGCCGCGCTCGGCGAGGCCCTCACGCAGCCGCACGACCCCGCCGAGTCCAGCGTCGCGCACCAGCGGCGTGAGCTGCACCGGCTGCTGCTCGAGTCGGCGCATGCCGCGCTGCTGGACGCGCGGGAGTCCGGCACGTACACCTCGCGCGCCCTCGGCCACGTCCAGCACCTGCTCGACAACGAGGTCTCCAGCCTCGACCCCGCCGAGGTGCACTGAGGGGGGCCGGTGACGGCACGGCGGCCGCCCCCGGGCATCCGGGAGCGGCCGTCGCGTTGAACCGTCAGTTGGAGGCCACACCGAGCCCGGAGTTGCCGCCCTCGACCTCGCCGGGGCCGCCGCCCGAGCCGCCGCCCGTGACCGCCTCGGTGACCGAGGTGAACGCGGACTCGATCCGCTCCTGCAGCGCGTCGAGCGTGGAGACCTCGGCCTGGTGCGAGGACTCGCTGCCCTCGGCGGCGAAGACGTGGTCCGTCTCGACGGCCGAGTGGTCGTACGACGTGAAGTTCGACTCCTCGTAGTGCGAGCCGTCCGCGCCGGTGAACTCGACGTGGCGGCCCTGGTCGAACGAGGTGGACTCGGCCGCGGCGTGGTCCTGCTCGTAGACGTTGAACTGGTTGTCGTAGTCGGACTCGCTGGCGTTGACCTGGTGCAGCTGGTCGAGGGACTGGTGCTCCTGACCCGTCTCGTACTGGCCGTACTCGGCGCCGCCGCCACCGTACGTGTCGGGCTGCTCGTCGCCGGTGTAGCCGGGGTCGAGCTCGCCGCCGTCGTACTCGCTCATGGTTCTCCGCCCTCAGGGAAGTCGTGGTGTACCGCTGAGAAGAACGTTAGGCACGCCGGTGATCGGTCGAATCCCCGGATCGTGCCAGCGCCGCCGCCCGTCCGGTCAGCCCGCCGGTGGTGGGGTGTGCTTCCACTGTGCGGAGCCGGCGTCCCACTCGGTGTAGGTGTACGGGTTGTCGAGCACCTTCGTGGCGGGGATGTCGGGGTTCATGCCCTTGCGCCACGCGTCCTCGCCCATCGTGGCGATCAGGTACTCGACGGTGCGCTCGACGTCGGCGCGGGCCTTGGCGAGGTCGGCGCCGACGAGCCGGTGGTCGCGCTTGACGATGCGGCCGTTCACCAGCACGGTGTGCACGTCGCCGCGCTGCGCCTGGAACGCGACGTGGCCGTACGGGTTGAGGATCGGGAACATCACCGGCGAGTCGTCGTTCTTCAGCAGCACCACGTCGGCCTTGCGGCCGGGCTGGAGGCTGCCGACCACGCCGTCGAGGCCGAGGGCCCGGCTGCCGCCGCGGGTCGCCCAGTCCACCACCTGCTCGGCGCGCAGGTGCACGTGGGTGACGGTCTCGGCCCGTTCGTGCGCCTGCAGGTGCTCGCGGGAGCGGTCGGCGCCGAGGGTGGCGCGCATCGCGGAGAACAGGTCGCCGCTCCACCAGACGCTGGTGTCCATCGACAGCGACACCGGGATGCCGTGGTCGCGCAGTTGCCAGGTGGGCGGGTAGCCCTGCCCCGCGCTCTGCTCGCTCTCCGTGGACACCGACACGGAGCCCCCGGTCGCGGCGATGCGGTGGTACGAGTCGTGCGTCAGCGTCGCGGCGTGCACGTAAATGGTCGACGGGGTCATGAACCCGTGCTCGTGCATGAGGCGGATGCCGTCGTCGTTGGTGGCGCCCCAGACCCCGGCGTGCGTGGTGACGGCCACGCCCAGCTCGCGGGCCACCTCGAACGCGGCGCGCTCCGGGAACGTGGGATCGCCGGTGACGTCGAACGCCATCTGGAAGCCCAGCAGGTCGCTGCCCGTGATGCGGCGGCGCACGAAGTCACGGAACCCGGGGCTGGTCGCCCACTCCCACGGGCCCTGCTGGATGTTGCCGTAGGCCAGGACGAACCGGCCGGGCACGGACTCCAGGGCGTCGACCGCGGCGTCGGCGTGCTGCGGGGTCTGCAGGCCGTGCGACCAGTCGACGGTGGTGGTGACGCCGGCGTCGAGCGCCTCCAGGGCGCCCAGCACGTTGCCGGCGTAGATGTCCTCGGGGCGGAAGTGCCGGCCGGACTCCAGGTAGTACCAGACGAAGTACTGGGTGAGGGTCCAGTCGGCACCGTAGCCGCGCATCGCGGTCTGCCACAGGTGCCGGTGCGTGTCGATCATGCCGGGCATGACGATGCCGCCCGTGGCGTCGATCTCGACGGCGCCCGGCGGGGCGGTGAGGCCGACGCCGACCTCGGCGATGCGCTCGCCGACGATGAGGACGTCGGCGCCCGGCAGCACCGTGTGCGCGTCGTCCATCGTGAGCACCAGTCCGTTGCGCAACAGCACCGGCTGTGCGTCCATCGCTGTCAACTCCTGTCGAGTACGGATCGCCTCCGGACACTCGTCCGTCCAGCGGTCACAGGAACGAGTGGCGAAAGTGTGAGCCGCCTCACGAGCCATGTCAAGGCATCCTTGTCCCATTGCACGAGGTTTACCGGCGGGAAGCGTGCCGGGTCCGTGGGTGGTTGACACCGGGGCGGGCGAGTTTGAGACTGATGCGACGGACAACTGTCCGCTGCGCGGACGGCATGCAAGGAGGATGTCATGGCACCACCGGACCGGTCGCGGGGTCCGCTCAGCGGTCTGCTGATCGCAGACTTCTCCCGGATCCTCGCCGGGCCCTATGCCACGATGCTCCTCGCGGACCTCGGCGCCGAGGTGATCAAGGTCGAGGGGCCGGCCGGCGACGACACCCGCACCTGGATGCCACCGACCCGCGACGGCGTGTCCACCTACTACCTGGGCATCAACCGCAACAAGCGCTCGATCGCGCTGGACCTGCGCGACGCCGAGGACCTCGCCGCGGCGCAGACCCTCGCCGCCCGCGCCGACGTCATGATCGAGAACTTCCGCCCCGGCGGCCTGCGCCGCTTCGGTCTCGACTACACCTCGGTCGCGGCCGTCAACCCGGCCGTCGTCTACGCCTCGATCAGCGGCTTCGGCGCAGGCGCCGGGGCGGACCTGCCCGGCTACGACCTGATGGTGCAGGCGATCTCCGGGCTGATGAGCCTCACCGGCGACCCGGACGGCCCGCCGTTCCGGGCCGGCATCTCGGTGTTCGACGTGATGGCCGGCATGCACGCGAGCATCGGCATCCTCGCCGCGCTGCACCACCGCACCGCGACCGGCGCCGGCCAGCACGTCGAGGTCAACCTGCTGTCCTCCGCCCTGTCCGGCCTGGTCAACCACAGCAGCGGCTACGTCGCCGGCGGGACCGTGCCGTTCCGCATGGGCAACGCGCATCCGAGCCTGTTCCCGTACGAGCCGCTGCCCACCGCCGACGGTGACCTCATCGTCATCGCCGGCAACGACGGGCAGTTCCGCAAGCTGTGCGCGGTCCTGGGCTGCGAGGAGCTCCTCGACGACCCCCGCTTCCAGCGCAACCAGGACCGCACCGCGCACCGGGAGGCGCTGCGCCCGCTGCTGGTCGACCGGCTGCGGGCCAAGGGCAAGGACGAGTGGTTCGCCGAGCTGCTCGCCGCCGGCGTGCCGTGCGCGCCGATCAACACCATCGACGGCGGCGTCGCCATGGCCGAGTCGCTCGGCCTCGACCCGGTCGTGCACGCCGGCGCCGTCCCCGGCATCCGCAACCCGATCACCTTCTCGGCGACCCCGCCGCGATACGAGCTGCCGCCGCCCGGCCTGGACGAGCACGGCGAGGAGATCCGGCAATGGCTGAAGAACTGAGCTTCCCCACCTCCGTCGGCACCTCCGACGCCGAGCACATCACGCTGCTCGGCCAGGACCTCGCCGAGGACCTCATGGGCCGGGTCGGCTTCGGCGAGCTCGCCTACTGGCTCGTCGCGGGCCGCCGCCCGACGCCGGGGGAGACCAGGGTGTTCGAGGCGGTCCTGGTCGCCCTCGCCGACCACGGCTTCACCCCCACCGCGATCGCGGCCCGGCTCACCTACGCCAGCGCCCCCGAGGCGCTGCAGGGCGCCCTCGCCGCCGGGCTGCTCGGCGGCGGCTCCCGGTTCCTCGGCGTCACCGAGGACTGCGGCGTGTTCCTGCACGAGGTCCTCGCCGGCCTGACCGAGCTGCCCGCCGACGACGCCGGCTGGGACGCGGTCGCCGCCGCCGCGATCACCGCCCGCCGCGCCGCCGGCCGGTTGCTGCCCGGCCTCGGCCACCCCGTGCACAAGGTCCAGGACCCGCGCACCCCGGTGCTGATCCGCATCGCCGAGGAGGAGGGCCTGCGCGGGCCGCACCTGCGGCTGTTCGAGGCGATCGGCCGCGCCCATCCCGCGATCCTGGGCCGTACGCTGCCGCTCAACGGCGCCGGGGTCTGCGGGGCCGCCCTGGCCGACCTCGGCCTGCCGGTGGAGCTGCTGCGCGGCTTCGCCCTGCTGGCCCGCGCCGCCGGCCTGCTGGGCCACCTCGCCGAGGAGCGCCGCACCGGCCTCGGCCTGGAGATCTACCGCACCGTGGACCGCAACGCCCGCTACGTCACCCCCACCGAGTGAAAGGACCCGCGTCATGGCTCAGGTCGTCGCGGTCGTCGCCTCGACGCATCATCCGTTCTACTACAAGGCCAGCACCGCCACCGGCGAGGACCGCCCGCCGTTCGCCGACGAGTGGGTGCGCAAGGTCACCGCGTTCCGCGAGACGCTGACCCGCGCCCGGCCCGACGTGCTGGTCATGGTCGGCTCCGACCACTTCCACCAGCTGTGGCTGGACAACATGCCGCAGTTCCTCGTCGGCAAGGCGCCTTTCTACGACGCCAACTGGTACAACGAGGAGCGCGAGTTCGGCCTGCCGCGCATGACCCTGCGCGGCCAGGAGGACCTGTCGGCGCACGTGCTGCGCGAGGGTCTCGACGCCGGCTTCGACCTGGCCTTCAGCAACGAGCTGCGGATCGACCACAGCATCACCTGCCCGATCATCACGCTGCGCCCCGAGGCGGACCTGCCGATCGTGCCGATCTACACCAACATCTTCGCCCCGCCGCTGCCGCAGCCGAAACGCTTCGTGCAGCTGGGCCGCACCATCCGGCAGCTGGTCGAGTCGTGGCCGAGCGACCTGCGCGTCGCCGTCGTCGGCACCGGGCACCTGTCGCTGGAGCTCGGCGGGCCCCGGCAGTTCGGCCCGCACGGCCCCGACCCGGAGTTCGACCGCCGGGCCGTGCAGTGGATCGCCGACGGCGACCTCGACGGCTGCCTGGCCGAGGTGACCCTGGACAGCCTGCACGCGCCGGGCAACGCCACCCACGGGTTCATGGACTTCATGCTCATGATGGGCGTCGCCGGGGACGGCCGGAAGGCCGACTACGTCGACACCTACGACCTGTTCCACACGATGGAGGCCTACTTCACCTGGTACCCCCAAGGAGCGCCGGCATGAGCGGCCCGCAGCGGAGCGGACGGCTGCGAATCAGCGGCTCAGGGTGGAGCTCAGGCTGGCGCCGGAGCGCAGCGGAGGAGACGGCATGAGCAAATATCTGCTGGACAAGTTTCTGTACACGGTGGACCGCGACCCGGAGCTGGTCGAGCGCTACCGCGAGGATCCCGCCGGCACCGTACGGTGGTGGGAGGCGAACCTCGCCAACGCGCTGCTCAACTGCCACAGCGGCGAGGCGGGCACCTGGCAGCGCTTCACCGACGAGGAGCGGGCCGCCCTCGCCGGGCACGACCACGTCGCGCTGTTCGCCCTCGGCGCGCACCCGTTCCTCACGCTGACGCTGTTCATCGCGATGTTCGAGCGCGACCACGACGAGCCCCTCGCGTACCAGAAGCAGTACGGTGCCCGGCTCGCCCACTTCGACCTGCCGTACCCGGACATCGCGACCTGATGCGCGCCGCCACGATCATTACGTGCGGGCAGCCGCCGGTCGTCGTGCAGCGACCGGCGCCGCCGCCCGGGGACGGCACCGTCACGGTCACGGTGACCGCCGCGCCCATCACCCCGCTGGACGTGCTGTGCGCGTCCGGCACGTCGTACTTCGGCGCGCCCGCCGTGCCGTACGTCCCCGGCGTGCAGGGCGTCGGCACCCTGCCCGACGGCACGGCCGTGTGGTTCCCGACCGACGCCGGCATGCGCGCCGGCGACGGCAGCATGGCCGAGCTGGCCACCGTGCCCGCGGACACGGTGGTCCGGCTGCCCGCCGGCGCCGACCACCGGCTCGTCGCGGCCCTCGGGCTGTCCGCCGTCGCCGCCTGGCAGGCTCTGACCTGGCGCGGCGAGCTGCTGCCCGGCGAGCAGGTCCTGATCCTCGGCGGCGGCGGTGTGGTCGGGCAGGCGGCGATCCAGCTGGCCCGCATCGCCGGCGCCCGGCGGGTCGTCGCCGCCTGCCGGTCTGCCGCGGCCCGGGAACGCGCCACCCGGCTCGGCGCCGACGCCGTCGTCGCGCTGCACGACACCGACGACGTGCCGGCGCTCGCCCGGCGGCTGCAGGAGGCCACCGACGGGCCCGTGGACCTGGTGCTCGACCCGCTGTTCGGGATCCCGGCCGCGGCCGCGCTGCGCACCCTGCGCGGCGGCGGCCGCCTGGTCAACCTCGGCAGCGCCGCCGGCGAGGTCGCGCCCCTGGACTCCGCGACGCTGCGCAGCGGCTCACTGCGGGTGCTCGGCTACACCAACGTCGAGCTCAGCACCGAGGAGCGGGCCGCCACCATGCAGTATCTGGCCGGCCACGCGAGCGCCGGCCGGCTCGTCGTCGACCACGAGCCGGTGCCCCTGGACGACGTCGGCGCCGCCTGGGCGGCCCAGGCGGCCGGCCGTGCGCCCACGCGCATGGTGGTCGTCCCATGACCGGCCGGTGTGCGTCCCAAGGGCACGGTGGTCGTCCCATGACCGGTCGCCGCGCGGGCTAGGCTCGCGGGGCGGAGCAACCACGACAGTTGAGGCGGCGATGGCACAGCGCGGAGAAGGACCGGACTTCATCGAGGCCCTGGCCCGCGGGCTGGACGTGATCCGGGCGTTTCACGCCGACCGCCCGCGCATGACCCTCGCGGAGGTCGCCGCCGCCACCGGCCTGGCCCGCCCCACGGCCCGGCGGATCCTGCTCACCCTGGAGGAGCTCGGCTACGTGCGGACCGCCTCCGGCGGGCACGAGCTCACCCCGCGCGTGCTGGAGCTGGGCATGGCATACGTCGGCGCGCTGTCGCTGTGGGACATGGCCCGCCCGCACATGGAGCAGCTCGTCGCGGCGACCGGCGAGTCGTCGTCGATCACCCAGCTGGACGGCTCGGACGTGGTCTACCTGGCCCGGGTCGCCGTACCGAAGATTATCGCGCTGCGGGTGCAGATCGGCACCCGGTTCCCGGCCACGGTCACCTCCCAGGGCAAGGTCCTGCTCGCCGCGCTGCCGCCGGAGGAGCTCGACGCGGTCCTCGCCACGCCCAGCCGCTCGGGCATCGAGCCGTGGGTGCGGCACAGCCGGGCGACGATCGACGCGATGCTGCGGGAGGTGAACGCCCGCGGCTGGGCCCTCGCCGACAACGAGCTCGCGCCCGGCATCCGGTCCGTGGCCGTGCCGATCCGCGACGGCCGCGGCGAGGTCCGCGCCGCCATGAACGTCACTGTCAACTCCGCGGAGACCAGCACGAAGACCCTCGTCGACCGGCACCTGCCGCACCTGCAGCGCGCCGCGGGCGCGATCAGCTCCGACTGGGCCCTGTGGCAGTCCCGCCCCCAGGCCGACGCCCCAGCGGCCGCCGCCCGCCGCTGACCCAGCCTGCGAGCGGCGCCCCGGCGAGCGATGCGCTCCGGTGAGCGGCGAGCGGTGCCTGCCGCCTGCTGCACACGCCCGCCGCCCGCCGCGCCGCTGCGCGGCGCGGTCAGCGCACGGCGACCCGGCGCAGGCAGGCGACGAAGCCCTGGTCCATGCTGACCAGCTCCCAGCCGCGGGTCTCCAGCAGCTCGACCGCGGACAGCACCTCGTCGAACATCGTGTTCTCCCCGGCGGCGCGGTTGAACGCGGCGCCCACCATCTTCGAGACCGACACCGCGGGGCCCAGGACGATGTAGCGGAACGGGTAGCCGTCCAGGTTGACGCGGCCGGTCAGAATGTCGTCGGCGCGGCAGACCCGCGAAGGGCGTGGCGGCGGTGGGTGGTTCGCGGCCCGCCCGGCGGCGGAGGAAGTACGGTGCAACGATGGCGCGCGGACAACTGCGGGTCTACCTCGGCGCCGCACCGGGCGTCGGCAAGACCTACCGGATGCTGGAAGAAGCGCACCGGCGGCGGCACCGCGGCACCGACGTCGTCGTCGGCGTCGTGGAGACCTACGGGCGGCCGCTCACCGAGGCGATGCTGTCCGGCCTCGAGGTGCTGCCCCGCGCCACCCTGCGGCACCGGGGTGCCGAGTTCACCGAGATGGACCTCGACGCGGTCCTGGCCCGCCGGCCCGAGGTCGTCGTCGTGGACGAGCTCGCCCACACCAACGTCCCCGGCTCCCGCCACACCAAACGCTGGCAGGACGTCGAGGCGCTGCTCGACGCCGGCATCACCGTGCTCACCACCGTCAACATCCAGCACCTCGAGTCGCTCAACGACGTCGTGGAGCAGATCACCGGCGTGCCGCAACGCGAGACCGTCCCCGACGCCGAGGTGCGCCGCGCCGAGCAGATCGAGCTCGTCGACATGACCCCCGAAGCCCTGCGCCGGCGGATGGCGCACGGCAACGTGTACCGGCCGGAGAAGGTCGACGCGGCGCTCGGCAACTACTTCCGGGTCGGCAACCTCACCGCCCTGCGCGAACTGGCCCTGCTCTGGCTCGCCGA
>NZ_JBFAIC010000059.1:0-71603 GCF_040654515.1 Dactylosporangium sp. NPDC050688 | reverse complement strand
CACCCTCAAGTTCAACGGCACCGAGGACTCCTCCCTGCAGACCTCCTTCGTCCTGGACGACCTGGCCGTCACCGTCAGCTGAGCACCACCACGCATCACCGCGTACCACTGCCGCCGCATGGTCCCGGCCCGGATCCGGGGCCATGCGGTGGTGTCCCTACCGGTCTTTGCCGTGTCCGGTGGCCGTGGCCACCGGTCGATGAGACCATCGGTGCTTGCACGCACCGGAAGATCAGGGACGGACCAGGACATGACGACGGTATCGGGGCAGCCGCCGGCCGCCGCGGCACAGGACGGCCAGGAGGACCTGCGGGCGCTGTCCGGCCGATCCACCGCCCTGTTCGCCGCGCTCACCGGGGCGGCGCACGTCGTGGAGACGGCCAACCCGACGTTCCTCGCGCTCGCCGGCGGGGAGGGCGCGCACCCCGGGGTCCCGCTCGCGCAGCTGCTGCCCCAACTGGTCGACCAGGGCGTCATCGCCGTGCTGGACGAGGTCTACCGCACGGGCGAGCCCGCCACCGGCCGCGACGTGCGGGTCGTACTGGGCACCGGCCCGCACGCCAGGGAGGCCCGTTTCGACGTCACGTACGAGCCGCGCCGCAACGCCGGCGGGACCGTGACCGGCATCTGGCTGATCGGCGTGGAGACCACCCACGTCAGGCATGCCCAGCTGCTGATGGCCGAGCAGCGGGCCCTGCTGGAGCAGATCGCCCGGCAGGCGCCGCTGGCCGAGGTCCTCGACGGGATGGCCCGCAGCATCGAGCAGCTCGCCCCGCAGGAGGTGCTCGTCTCGGTGCTGCTCGCCGACCCCGACGGCCGGCACCTGCGCCACGGCGCCGCACCCAGCCTGCCCGGCTTCTACAACGAGGCCATCGACGGGATCGCCACCGGCGAGGGCGTCGGCTCGTGCGGCACCGCCGCGCACCGGCGGGAGCCGGTCGTCGTCACCGACATCGCCACCGACCCGTTCTGGGCCGGCTTCCGGGATCTCGCGGGGCGGGCCGGGCTGGCCGCCTGCTGGTCCACGCCGATCCTCGCCCGCGACGGCGCGCTGCTCGGCACGTTCGCCATGTACCACCGCACGCCGCGCGTGCCGCAGGAGGCCGACCTCGCCCTCGCCCGGGTCTTCGCCGGCACCGCGGCCCTGGCCATCGAACGTCACAACAGCGAGCAGGCGCAGCGGGCCGCCGAGGCCGAGGCCGAGGCGGCCCGCGACGAGCTGGCCAGGGCGGTGCTCGCCGAGCGGCAGCTGCGGGCCGAGGCCGAGCAGCGCGCCACTGCCGCCGCGCAGCTCGCCGAGCAGATGCGGGCGGCCGCCGCCGCGCAGGCCGCGACGCCGCACCCCGAGCACTGCCAGCTCGGCGGCGCCCAGGGCTGCGACGAACCGGCCGAGGTCAAGATCGCCGACTCGTGGGGCGACTCGGCGTGGGGCTGCCCCGTCCACGTCGAGGAGGCGATCCTCAACGTGCGGTCGGTGTTCATCGCCAGCGAGGAGCTCGGCGGCCTGGCCGCCTACGTCCACCGCTGACCGGACCCCGGGGAGCCGCTCGGCAGGTGCCCGCGGGGGGCTGCGGGCCGCGTACGCCGCCGGTCCGGACCGCGTCTTCCTCATCAGCGCCGTCATCGCCGGCGTGGTGGTCCTTGCCCTGCTGCGCCCGCGTGCCCTTTGCCGCGCGGGCCCGCTGGCGCATGTACGTTTCACGCCCGGGACAACCCATTGACCTGCGTAAACAGGAATTGACGCGCGGCGGCTTCGTCCCCGGGCCGCGAATTGCCTAGCGTCCGCTTCCAGGAACGCTCCGCTCAGGCGCTCCATTGACGCAGGCAAGGAGGCAGCATGAAGAAGACGCTGCGCGCCGCCGCCGTGACCGGGCTGCTCGCCGCAGGCCTGGTCGCGGTGGTGGGGACCGCACAGCCGGCCAGCGCCGACACGCAGATCTGCGAGACCTACGGGTCGACCACGATCGGCGGCCGGTACGTGGTCATGAACAACAACTGGGGTAACAGCGCCACCCAGTGCATCAACGTGACGAGCACCGGGTTCTCGATCACGCAGATCAACGCGAACAAGCCGACCAACGGGGCGCCCGCGTCGTACCCGGCCATCTACGTCGGCTGCCACTACAGCAACTGCTCGCCCGGCACCAACCTGCCGATGCAGATCAGCGCCATCAGCTCGGCGCAGACCAGCATCAGCTACAGCTACATCAACGGTGCCACCTACGACGCGGCGTACGACATCTGGCTCGACCCGACGCCGAAGACCAACGGCGTGAACGCGACCGAGATCATGATCTGGTTCAACCGTCAGGGCTCGATCCAGCCGGTCGGCGGCCAGGTGGGCTCGACGTCGATCGCCGGCCGCACGTGGGAGGTCTGGCAGGGCAACAACGGCGGCAACGACGTGATCTCCTACGTCTCGCCGTCGGCGATCGGCAGCTGGAGCTTCGACGCGAAGGCGTTCATCAACGACGTCATCGCCCGCGGCAAGGCCACCACCTCGTGGTACCTGACCAGCATGCAGGCCGGGTTCGAGCCGTGGATCGGCGGCCAGGGCCTCGCCGTCACCGCGTTCTCCGCCACCATCAACGGCGGTGGCGGTGGCGGCGGAGGTGGCGGTGGCGGTACGGCCGGCTGCGCCGCGACGTACCGGAGCATCAACAGCTGGCCGGGCGGCTTCCAGGGCGAGGTGACCGTGCGCAACACCGGCACGTCCACGATCTCCGGCTGGAGCACCACCTGGTCCGGCGCCAGCGCCACGATCAGCTCGCTGTGGAACGGCCGCGTCACGGCCACCTCGCCGGTGACGGTCCGCAACGAGGCGTACAACGGATCGCTGGGCGCGAACGCGTCCACCACGTACGGCTTCACCGCCAGCGGCACCGCGCCGTCGTCGGTGAGCTGCACGGCCGCGTAGCTCCACCCGTACCGCACGCCGCACCAACGCACCGGCCGCCGCCGGATCCCGTCGCTTCCCGGGATCCGGCGGCGGCCGGCGTTTCCGCGCTCAACGGGCGCGGTGCCGGTAGTGGTGCACGACGAGCGCCGCGGCGCAGGCCAGGGTGACCAGCCCGAGGCCGACGCCGACGAACGCGTTGCCGCCGGTGGTGTTCACGGTCGCGTTCGCCGCGGCGCTGACGATCAGCAGCGCCCACAGCGCGGGGCGCAGCAGGCCGCCGCGGGCGTCGCGGGCGTCGCGGTCCGGCGTGCCGGCGGTCTCGGACGGGGTGAGGCGGTACCGGTCGGTCATGACGGGACTCCGTAACGTGTGCGGTTGGCGATGACCCAACGCTATGCATCCGCCCGGCCGGCGGCGATCCAGCCAGCGAGCCGGCCGTGGTACAGCGGGCTGTACCTGTTCGCGGTACAGCAGGCTGTACCTTTTCGCCCGCGACGCGCGGGAGCCGGCTGCCCTCGCCTATCGTCACTGCCGGGGAGGTGCGCATGCCGGACAGCGAGACCGCGGGGGACACGGGCCGCGGCGTGCGGCAGTACCTGCGGCACCGCACCCGCGTGACCGTCGACGCCCTCGAGCACCTCGTCGGCGGCCTCGGCACCGCCGTCCTCGCCCTGGCCGCGGTGCTGCTGCTGGTCGTGGTGGCCGTCGCCTGCCTGGTCGGCGTCGGGCTGGTGGTGGTGCCCTCGGCGCTGCAGGCGGTGCGCTCGGCCGCCGACCGGGAGCGGGCCAGGCTGTCGCGGTGGGGCGCTGCCCTGCCGCTGCCGCCGCCGGTCCCGGCCGGCCTGCGCGCCGCGCTGCGCGACCCGTGGGTGCGCCGCGACACCGCATTCGTCGCCACGCACGGCACGGCCGGGTTCGCGCTCGGCCTGATCGGCGTGTCCCTGCCGCTCAGCGCCGTGCAGTACCTGCTGTTCCCGCTGTACTACTGGCTGGTGCCGCCGGACGCGGGCGGTCCCGGCTTCGTGGACTGGCGCATCGACGGGCTGCCCGACGCGCTCGCGGTGGCGCTGATCGGCGTCGGCTGCCTCGCCGTGTCCGTCGCGCTCTGCCCCAGGCTGGCCCACCTGCAGGCGGTGCCGGGCCGGCGGCTGCTGGCGCCGCCGCGCGACGTCGACGTGTCGCTGCGCATCGCCGAGCTCACCGCCACCCGCGCGGCCGCGCTGGACGCCCACGCGGTCGAGCTGCGCCGCATCGAACGGTCACTGCACGACGGGGCGCAGAACCGCCTGGTCGCGGTCACCGTGCTGCTCGGCGCCGCCCGGCGCGCCCTGGCCCGGGATCCGGTCGTGGCGGGGGAGATCCTGGACCGCGCGCACGACGCCGCCGAGCTGGCCCTCGCCGAGCTGCGCACGGTGGTGCGCGGCATCCTGCCGCCGGTGCTCGACGACCGGGGCCTCGCCGGCGCCCTCGACGGTCTGGCCGCGGGCTGCGGCGTGCCGTGCACGGTGGACGTCGACGTCCCGGGCCGGTGCGCGGCGTCGGTGGAGGCGACCGCGTACTTCGTCGTCGCGGAGGCGCTCACGAACGTGGCCCGGCACAGCGGCGCCACCGCGGCCGCCGTCGCCGTGCGCCGCGACGGCGACCGGCTGCAGGTGAGCGTGGCCGACGACGGCCGCGGCGGCGCCGACGAAGGCCACGGCTCCGGCATCGGCGGCATCCGCCGGCGGGTCGAGGCCCACGACGGCCGGTTCACCCTGACCAGCCCACCCGGTGGGCCGACGACGATACTCGTGGAGCTGCCGTGCGGATCGTGATCGCCGAGGACGACGCCCTGCTGCGGGAGGGCCTGGCGCTGCTGTTGCGGGCCGAGTCGCTCGATGTGGTGGCCACCACCGACGCGCCGGCACCGTTCCTGGCCGCCGTGGACGAGCACCGCCCGGACGTCGCGATCGTCGACGTGCGGATGCCACCGACCCACACCGACGAGGGCATCGTGGCCGCCGTCGAGGCCCGGCGCCGCCATCCGGGCCTCGCGGTGCTGGTGCTGTCGGCGTACGTGGAGCAGGCGTTCGCCACGGACCTGCTGGCCGGCGGCGCACAGGGCCTCGGCTACCTGCTGAAGGAGCGCGTCGGGCGGGTCGAGGAGTTCCTCGCCGCGCTGCACCGCGTCGCCGGCGGCGGCACGGCCGTCGACCCGGAGGTCGTCGGCCAGCTGCTGGCCCGCAGCCGCCCCGACAGCACGCTGAGCCGGCTCAGCCCTCGCGAACGGGACGTGCTCGCCCTCATGGCGGAAGGGCTCGGCAACACGGCCGTCGCGGAGCGCCTGTTCGTCACCGAAGGGGCCGTGCACAAGCACATCCGCAGCATCTTCGCCAAGCTCGACCTGGCGCCGGACGACCGCGCCGACCGGCGGGTGACGGCGGTCCTGCGCTACCTGGAGGAGACCCAGCGCCGGCGGTAGTACAGCCTGCTGTACCACGGCTGGCCGGTACGCTGCATCGACCGCGCTCCGCCGCCGCCATAGCGTTTTCCGTGTCAGCACCCTTGCTCAGACACGGAAAAGAGGCCTTCCCATGTCCGTCCATGTTGGACAGTTCGCCGAGGCGGCGGTCCGCGTCGAACGGCTCACCCGCACGTACGGCACCGGGCCGCAGGCGGTCACCGCGCTCGCCGGCGTCGACGTGACGTTCCACCCCGGGACGTTCACGGCGGTGATGGGGCCGTCCGGATCCGGCAAGAGCACGCTGCTGCAGACCGCCGCGGGCCTGGACCGCGCCACGTCCGGCCGGGTGTGGGTCGGCGCCACCGAGCTGACCGGGCTGTCGGAGACGAGGCTGACGAAGCTGCGCCGGGACCAGATCGGCTTCGTCTTCCAGGCGTTCAACCTCGTCGCCGCGCTCACCGTGGAGGAGAACATCGTGCTGCCGCTGCGCCTGTCGGGCGCCCGGCCGGACCACGCGTGGCTGAACCACGTCATCGACCGGGTCGGGCTGCGGGAGCGCCTGCACCACCGGCCGTCCGCCCTGTCCGGCGGGCAGCAGCAGCGGGTCGCGATCGCCCGGGCCCTCGCCACCCGCCCGGAGGTGATCTTCTGCGACGAGCCGACCGGCGCGCTGGACACCGAGACCGCCGCGGACGTGCTGACCCTGCTGCGCGCCGTCGTCGACGAGCACCGGCAGACGGTCGTCATGGTGACCCACGACCCGGTCGCCGCCTCGTACGCCGACCGGGTCCTGGTGCTCGCCGACGGGCGGATCGTGCGCGACCTGCCGCAGCCCGGTGTGGACCGCATCGCCGAGCAGCTCGCGTCGCTGGGCCGCCGCCGGGCGGTGGCGGCATGACCGGCCCGGAGCGCAGCGGAGGGGCCGGGCATCAGGGGGTGCGGTCCGTCAGGCCGACGCCGGAACGCAGCGGAGGCGGCGGCGTGACCGGGCTCGCCTGGAAGATGCTGCGGCACCGGCCGGGGTCGGCGCTCGCCACGCTCGTCGCTCTCGCCGCCGGCGTCATGATCCTCATGGCGATGGGCGCGCTCGTCGAGTCGGGCCTTCGCCACCGGCCGCCGGCGCCGGTCCGCTACGCCGCCGCCGACGTCGTGGTCGCGCACCGGGACATCACCGTCAGCGTCAAGGAGTTCGACGGTTCGGTGACCCGGTCGTCGGTACGGCTGCCCGAAGGCGGCACCGTGCCGGCCGAACTGGTCGACCGCATCCGCGCGCTGCCCGGCGTGGCGACCGCCGCCGCCGACGACCCGGTGCCGGTCCTGCTGCCCGCCGCATCGACCGCCCTCACCGGGCACGGCTGGTCCAGCGCCGCGCTGGCGCCGTACCGGACCGTCGCCGGAGGCGCCCCCACGGGTGACTCGCAGCTCGCGGCCGACCGGCGGCTCGGGCTCGCCCCCGGCCAGGACGTCGAGCTGCTCGTGGCCGGCACCGCGCGCACCTACCGGGTGAGCGGGGTTGTCGACGGGCCGGTGGCCGCGGTGTTCTTCACCGACGCGCACGCCGCGACCCTGTCGGCGCACCCGGGCCGGGTCGCCGCCGTCGGGGTCGTCGCGGCACCCGGCACCGACGTGGCCGCTCTCGCCGCCGCGGTACGCACCGTCGCCGGCGACGCGGGTGCCACCGTGTACACCGGCGCGGACCGCAGCACCGCCGAGAACTCCGCCGGCAGCGCCGCCGAGGAGGGCGCGCGGGACCTGCTGATCCAGGCCGGCGGCGCGTTCGGCGGCTACGTGGTGCTGCTGATCGTGTTCGTCGTCGCGGCCACCGTCGGGCTGTCGGTGCGCCACCGCCGCCGCGACCTGGCGCTGCTGCGCGCGGTCGCGGCGACCCCCGCCCAGGTCCGCCGGATGATCATGGCGGAGGCGCTGCTGGTGGGGCTTGCCGCGGTCGCCGTCGGCGGGCCCGCCGGGATCCTCGCCACCCGGTGGGTGCGTGACCAGCTCGTCGGTCGCGGGTTCGTGCCCGCCGCGTTCCCGGTGTCGCAGGGGCAGCTCGCCCCGGTCGCGGCGGCCGCGGTCATCACGCTCGTGGCGGTGCTGTCGGCGCTGATCGCCGCGCGGCGGGTCACCGCGATCCGCCCCGTCGAGGCGCTCGGCGAGGTCGCCGTCGAGCCGCCGCGCAGCGGCACGGTCCGGCTCGTGTGCGGCCTCGCCGCCCTCGCCGGTGCCGTCTCGTCAGGTTCGTTCACGCTCGGCGCGGGCGGGCAGGCGGCCCTCGCCGGCGCGATCGGCATGCTGTACCTGTTCGTGACCGCGGTCGGGCTGCTCGCACCGTGGATCAACCGGACCGCCGCGACCGTGCTCGCGCCGGTGCTGCGCACCGTGTGGGGCACCAGCGGGTACCTGGCGACCGCCAACCTGCGGGCGAACGCGCGCGGCATGGCCGTCGTCCTCACCGCGCTGGTGCTGTCCGTCGGGCTCGGCGGATCCGTGTGGTTCCTGCAGGACAACCTGGAGCGGCAGACCCTGGCGCAGAGCCGCGACGGCCTGCTCGCCGAGCACGCGCTCCTCTCCCCGGCCGGGCTGCCGCCCGGTGCGGTCGAGGAGGCGCGCAGGACCCCGGGCGTCCGGGCCGCCACCGCGGTGCGCCGCACGGCGGTCGTCGTGAAGTTCCTCGACGGCGCCGAGACCGTGGGCGCGCAGGCGGTCGACGCGACCGATCTCGCGGCCACGATGGACCTGCGGGTCCGCGAGGGCGACCTGGCGGACCTGGCGGCCGGCACCGTCGCCGCGTCGTCGATCCGGGCCTCGACGCACGGCTGGGACGTCGGCGACCGGGTCGAGTTCTGGCTCGGCGACGGCACGCCGGTGCAGCTGACCCTCGTCGCGATCTACGACCGGGGCCTCGGCTTCGGCGACATCACCCTGACCCGGGACACGGTCGCCGGCCACACCGCCCGCGACCTCGACGACGAGGTCCTGATCCGCGCGGACGGACCGGCGGACCTGGCGGCGCTCGCCGCCCGGCACCCCGGCAGCACGCTCGTCGGCACCGGCGGCCTCACCCGGCGCCTCGCCGACGACCTCGCGGTCAGCGCCTGGCTCAACAAGCTGCTCGTCGGCGTGATGGTCGGCTACGCCGCGCTCGCCGCCGCCAACACGATGGTCATCGCGGCCCTCGCCCGGCGCCGGGAGCTGGCCGTGCTGCGCCTGGCCGGCGTCACCCGCGGCCAGGCCAGGCGGATGGTGCACGCCGAACAGGCCGGGCTGCTCGGCGTCGCGGTCCTGCTCGGCGCCGCGATCGCGCTGGCGACGCTGGCCATGGTCGTCAACTCGGCGACCGGCGAGCCGGTGCCCTACGTCCCGCCGCTGGGCTGGGTCACCGTCGTCGGCGGCACGGCGCTGCTCGCGCTGTTCACCACGGTGCTGCCGATCGGCCGGCTGCTGCGGGTGCCGCCGATCGAGCACATGGGCGTGAAGGAGTAGTGCCCCGGCGCAGCGGTGCGGGCGTCGCCACCGGCGGTGCCCGCACGGCCGCCGGTCAGGCGCGCCGCCAGCCGAGCGCCGGCGCCACCGACCCGACCACGTCGTGCAGGATCTGCTCGTACTGCGCGCGGTCGAACTCGTACGGCAGCTCCAGCCGCAGCTCGTCGACGGCCTGCACCGCGGCGTCGGCCCGCAGCCGGTCCACGATCTCGGCGGTGGTGCCGACGACGTCCGGGGCGAACAGCGTGCGCCGCTCGCCGTGCGGCTTGAGCGTGCGCTCGTGCCGGGCGGCGGCGTATTCGAGGTAGCGGCGCCGGGTCGCCCGGTCGGCGCTGTCCAGCGGCACGACCACCCGCCCCACGGCGATGCGCGACGGGCGGCCGATGATCCGCCGGTACTCGGCGATGTGCGCCAGCTGCGCGGTGACGAAGTCCTCGGTGCCCTCGCCGGAGACGATGTTGCCGGCGAGCAGGTCCAGCCCCGCGTACGGGTCGTCGTCGGGGAAGTTGCCCGGCGTCAGGAAGGCCAGGGTCGTGATGGTCACGCCGACCCCACCGGCCGTGGTGCACGACCTGCCCGATCGGCCGGCGGTCGGGCCTGGCGACCGGGCGCAGCGGCCGGTCCGCGGGGTAGCTGACGCCGATCAGGTACGAGACGGTGTACCCCTCCGGCACGCCGAGGATCGCGCGGGCCGCGTCCTGGTCGCCGACGGACGAGTGCCCGGCGCCGATGCCGAGGTCCGCGGCGGCGACGAGGATGGCGTACGAGGCCTGGCCGAGGTCGAACTGGTCGACCAGCCGGGTGCGCTCGTCGTCGGCGTCGGGCATCACGAGCGCGACGGCGGCCGCGGCGCCGGCGATGTGCTGGGCGCCGCGCCACACCGTCGCCAGCCGCCGCAGCTGGTCGCGGTCGGTGACCACGACGAAGTCGCGGTGCTGGCGGTTGGACGCCGACGGGGCGCCCACCACTCACGCGTCGAACGTGAACATGCCCTCGGGGATGCCGGCGATGTGCATCTCGCGCCAGATGGAGCGCCAGACCGGCAGCTCGTGGTAGCGCCGCAGCGCGGCGGAGCCGCTGAGCCAGCCGGCCCAGCCCGGGTACGGCGGGTTCTCGGGGTCGAAGCCGCTGTGCATCACGGTGAGCCGGGTCCTGCCGCCGGTGCCTTCCAGCTCCCAGCGCTCGGTCATGCCGTCGGCGAACTCGATGGTCGCCCCGCGGCCCGGGTCGAACTCGACGAACTTGGCGCCGCCCGGGTTCAGCTCGAAACCGCCCATCGCGAAGCGGCCACCCACGTACGGCTCGATGTCGATGTTGACGCCGGACCAGCGGCGGAAGTGCTCCGCGCGGGTCATCGAGTCGAACACGTCGTCCGGTGCCGCGTCGATGACGATCGACGCGCGCAGCTCGCGCGACGTGTAGTCGCATTTCGGGGTCAGCGTGCGCCCGGCCAGGTAGTCGGCGAGGTTGGCGATCGACAGCGTCCAGAACGTCTGCAGCTCGCCGCGGGCGCCGGCCCGGTCGGACAGCACCTCCTCGAAGCTGGGCAGGTCGCTCTGGCTCAGCGTGACCAGCGTGCCGTCCTCGTCCTCCTCCAGCTCGAACTGCGCCGTGGTCTCCACGCCGCCCAGGGTCCAGGCCAGCCGGATGGTGTGCTCGTCGGCGTGCAGCACCCGCTGGTGCGGCTCGGCGCCGTCCGGCGCGTAGCGTCCCCAGAAGGTGTACGTGCCGGGCAGGTCCACCTCGGCGTGCTCGGCCAGCCAGGCGCGCAACGCGGCCGGGTCGGTCAGCGCTTCGTACGTGACTTTCACCGGGGCCGGCACGACTGCCCGGAGGCGCAGGTCAAACTCGGTCATCGGGATCTCCCTTCGGATAGCAGGCGACAGCCAGGCGAAACGCGTCGCCTTCGGCGCCGCCGTACCGGGTGAACAGCTCCTGCAGCGTCTGCTGCAACTCGTCGAGAAACGCCTTACGCTGCTCCGGGCGCACCCGGATCTCGCCGGACACGCCGATCGACGGCAGGTCGGGCCGACTGAGGTCGAGCGCGGCGACGTCCGCCTGCACGTCCTCCATCAGGTCGACCAGGTGGCCGAGGCTGAGCCGGTCTCGGGCCTGCCGCAGGCCGATCCGACCCACCAGGCTCGGGGACAGCCAGTAGGACCGGCCCTCCGCCTGGTAGATCCCCTCGTGGATCCCGCGCACCCGGCGCTCGGCCACCTGCCGGACCAGACCGGCCTCCAGCATGCGTTTCACGTGGTAGTAGACCCGCTGCGGGGTCTGGTCGAGCTCGACCGCCACCTCGGTGCACGACCGGGGCTCGGCGAGCCGCCGCAGCACTTCGATCCGCTGCGGCTTGAGCAGGGCCTCAGCCTGCTCGATCTGTTCGAGGTAGACGACGTCTCTCATAACGAAAATCAGTCTTTACGTAAAAGAACTTTTTGTCAATCCGGTCCACCGTACGCCCGGCGGGCGCATGTCGCCCACCAGCCGCCGTCCCCCCCCCCCCGGTGATCCAAGGCGAGGAATGGCCACCCCAACGACCACCCGCCGACTTCGATCACCAGGCGGCGGGCCGGGCCGACAATCAACGGCACCAAGGCCGCCGCCGCTGCCGCTTGTACGCGTGGAACCGCTTGATCAGTCCACATAGGAGCGGTAGCCGGCCAGGACGCCGGACCGGACCGGCGCGGGCAGCCCGCATCACGGGCAACACGGCCGGACAAGGGCGAATCACGCCGTCCGACCCGAGCCGATCACCGCCCAGCGGGGCAGATTGTGCGCCAGCCGTCGTGCTCCCGGTGATCCAAGGACGAGAACGGCCATCCCGACGACCACCCGGCGACTTCGATCACCGGTCGGTTGGCGGGTCGACAACGGAACGGCACCAAGGCGGCCGCCGCCGGACAGCCCGGACGGGCGGGGCAGGCCGGTCCGGCGCAGTCAGACCGGCGCAGTCAGAAGGGACCGGCGCGGGCATGCCCGGATCGCGGGCAACGGGCCGGATGAGGGCCGGCCACGCCGTTCGACACGAGCCGATCACCGCCCAGCGGGCGCGGGTCGTGCGCCAGCGCCGTGCCCCTGGTGATCCAAGGACGGGAATGGCTACCCCGATGACCACCCGGCGACTTCGATCACCAGGCGGTGGGCGGGCCGACAACCGAACGGCACCAAGGCAGCCGCCGGACAGGCCGGCGCGGGCAGCCGGACCGTGGGCAGGCCGGGCCGCGGGCAATGCGGCTGGACAAGGGCCGATCACGTTCGACACGGGCTGATCACCGTCGGGCGGGGGCGGGTCGTGCGCCAGCCGTCGTGCTCCCGGTGATCCAAGGACAGGAGTGGCCATCCCGGCGACCACCCGGCGACTTCGATCACCGGGCGGCGGGCGCGGGCCGTCCAGGTCGAGGCGGCGCAGCGGGCTGCGGGGCGGGGTCACCGGGGCCGGCTCGGGGCCGTGGCCGTGCGGTCAGAGGACCTCCGCGGCGCCGAACCACCTGGTCAGGGCGGCATCGAGCGTCGGCTGATCGTCGCCGGCCCAGGCGACGTGCCCGTCCGGCCGTAGCAGCACTGCCGGGGCGGCGAGCTCCGTGCCGGCGGCGGTGACGTGGTCGACCCGGCGGGCCCAGCCGCCCACCGAGAGCTGGCCGGCACGGCCGTCCACCGAGAGTTGGCCGGCACGGCCGTCCACCGAGAGCTGGCCGGCCCGGCCGTCCACCGAGGGCCGAGCTGCCCAGCCGTCCGCCGAGACCCGGCCGGTCCGGTCCAGCAGCAGGCCCCTGCCGGTGCGCAGCAGCTCGTACAGCCGGCCCTGCGGCAGTGGTACGTCGCGCAGCCGGCGCCCGAGCAGGGGGTGGCCGGCGCCGAAGTCGTAGCGGACGCCGATCGCGGTGATCTTCTCGATGAGGTACCGGTTGACGTCGTCGAACTCCATCAGCTGAGCCAGCAGGCGGCGGACCGCCTGGGGGCCGGGCTCGGTGCTGGTCAGCAGCATCTGCGCGCGGGTGTTGCTCAGCACGTCGGCGGCCACCGGATGCCGCTCGGCCTCGTAGGTGTCCAGCAGGCCGTCCGGCGCCCAGCCGGCCACCGCCGCCGCCAGCTTCCAGCCGAGGTTGAACGCGTCCTGCAGCCCGAGGTTGAGCCCCTGCCCGCCCATCGGCGGGTGGACGTGCGCGGCGTCCCCGGCCAGGAGGACCCGGCCGACCCGGTACCGCTCGGCCTGGCGGGTCGCGTCGCCGAAGCGGGACAGCCAGCGTGGCGAGTGCACGCCGAAGTCCGTGCCGGCGTACCTGCGCAGCTGCCGCCGGAACTCCTCCAGCGTCGGCGGCGCCGAACGGTCCTCGGCCACGCCATCGGCGGGCACGACCGCCCGGAACACGCCCGGCTTGTCCGACGGCCCGACCCCGAAGCGCCGCTCGGTCCGGCGCACCTCGGCGGTCACCGCGGCGATGACGTCGGGGTCCGCCGTCGCCTCCAGCTCGCCCAGCAGCGTGTCGACCGTTGACGGCTCGCCGGGGAAAGCGACCCCGATCAGCTTGCGGACCGTGCTGCGCCCGCCGTCGCAGCCGACGACGTACCGCGCGCGCAGTGGCCGTACCGTGCTGCCTCCGATGTGGACGGTTACGCCGTCGCCGTCCTGGTCCAGCCCCACCACCGCGCAGCCGCGCCGGATCTCGGCGCCGACGGCGGCCGCGTGCTCGGCGAGCAGCCGGTCGGTCAGTGTCTGCGGGATGCCGAGCACGTACCCGTGCGCGGTGTCCAACCCGTCGGGTGCCGGCTGGTCGATACCCGCGAAGAATCCCCGGATCGGGTGCTGCCGGCCGTGCTGGAGGAACCGCTCCAGCAGCCCTCGCTGATCGAGCACCTCGATGCTGCGCACGTGCAGGCCGAGCGAGCGTACGAACGGCGGCGGCTCGGTGTCGCGCTCCAGCACGAGGACGCCGACGCCCCGCAGCCGCAGCTCAATGGCGAGCATCAGGCCCGTCGGCCCGCCGCCGGCGATGATCACATCGAACATGTCGTCCCCCGTCTCTGTGCCCGGCCGACGATTGTGCGCCACGACCGGTGTCTTGCCGCAAGAGCGGGGGTGCGGTATACGTTAGGAGTGGCAAGGAGTTCACCTCCTTGCCTTTGCTGTGTCAGCAGCCCTGTGCCAGCAGCCTTGTGCCAGCAGCCTTGTGCCAGCAGCCGGGACCGGCGTCGCGGGTCACAACCGTCTTGAGCTCAACCTGGGTTGAGCATCTACGGTCCACGGGTGGCACCTGAGCCGAGCGCACACCTGAAGGACCTGCTCACCGTCGGTGAGGTCACCGCCCGCACCGGGGTGAGTGCGTCCGCCCTGCGGTTCTACGAGGCTGAGGGACTCATCTCGGCCGAGCGCAACAGCAGCAATCAGCGGTTGTACCGGCGGCACATGCTGCGACGCATCTCGCTCGTCCTGGCGGCCCGGCGGCTCGGCATCCCGCTGGCCGAGGTCGCGGTGGTCTTCACGACCCTGCCCGCGGACGGCCCGCCGAGCCATCGGGACTGGGTGCGGCTGTCCCGGGTGTGGAAGAGTGAGCTCGAGGAGCGCCGACTGTACATCATGAACCTCGAGCGCCAGCTCACCGCGTGCATCGGGTGCGGCTGCCTTTCGATGCGGTCGTGCGACCTGCTCAACCCGGACGACCGGCTCGGCACCCGCGGCACCGGACCGGTCCGCCTCAGCGAGCCGGACTGAGCTCAGGTCAGGACCTGCGGTGGCAGGGCCGTCACGTACGCGGGGTCGCCCGGAAGGGGCCCGACCTTCGAGGCGCCGCCGGGCGAGCCGATCCCGGTGAAGAACTCGGCGTTGACGGCGGTGAACGCGCTGAACTCGGCGGGCAGGTCGTCCTCGTAGTAGATGGCCTCGACCGGGCAGACCGGCTCGCAGGCGCCGCAGTCGGTGCATTCGTCGGGCTGGATGTAGAGCATGCGGTTGCCCTCGTAGATGCAGTCGATGGGGCACTCGTCGACGCATGCCTTGTCCATCAGGTCCACGCACGGCAACGCGATCACGTAGGTCATGCCGCGGAGATTAGGAGCTCAACCGCACTTGAGCACAAGCGCGTCAGGAACTGCTGGCCGCCGGCCTGATATTGTTGTTCAGCCGGAAACAGTTGTCGGGGTCGAAGTCCCGCTTAACCCGGGCGAGCCGGTCGAGGTTCCCGGCGAACGCCGTCTGCCGGCCCGCGCTGTCCAGGTCCAGGTCGCTGCTGAAGTTGAGGTACGTGCCGCTCGCCGAGGGCAGGGCGTTCACCTCGTCGAAGGCGTCCCGCACCCACCGCATGTTGGCCTCGGTGTCGGCGGCGTCGGTCCAGTTGCCGTCGATGCTCACGATGTACTGCGCACTGCGGTCGCCGAAGGCGGTGTCGTTCGCCCCCACGCGCTGCACGGCGCCGCCCATCTGCGGCACGTGGACCAGGGTGGTGGGGTGCGGCCGGTCGAGCCCTCTGCGCAGCACCACCCCGAGCACGTCGTCGCCGAGCTCGCGCACGGTCACCGACTTCCAGTAGCTGCGCAGCTGCCCCTTCGGGAACATCCAGTCCAGGAGCCGCTGCACGTCCCGGAACGGCCGCGGCCCGCTCAGATCTGCGAGCGGGGTACCGAACCGGCCGACCGGTCCGAGGATCGTCGTGGCGTCCTCGGGCGGACCCGCGTACACGGCGGCGGTGATGAACACGTCGCGGTTCTGCACCTCCTGCGGCAGCAGCGGCGTGGCGGGCATCGACCAGAACATGGCGCGGCTGGTGACCTCGTCCGGCAGGCCGGCCGTCCAGTCCCGCCAGGCCGGCAGGATCTCCTCCGCGTCGGCCGCGGCGTACATCGCGGCCCCGTACATGACGACGGGTCCGACCGGGTGGGCGTGGAACTCGAAGGCGGTGACGACGCCGAAGTTGCCACCGCCGCCGCGCAGCGCCCAGAAGAGCTCCTCGTGCTCGGTCTCGCTGGCGCGCAGGAGCGCCCCGTCGGCCGTGACGATCTCGACGGCGGCCAGGTTGTCGCAGGTGAGGCCGTACTTGCGGTGCAGCCACCCGAGCCCGCCGCCGAGCGTCAGGCCGGCGACGCCGGTGGTGGACACGACGCCGCCCGGCACGGCCAGGCCGAACATCTGCGTCTCCCGGTCGACGTCGCCCCAGGTCGCGCCGGCCTGGACGCGGACGAGCCGCTCGGCGGGGTTCACCCACACGCCCCGCATCGCCGAGAGGTCGATCATCATGGCCTCGTCGCAGGCGCAGTGGCCCGCGATGCCGTGGCCGCCGCCGCGCACGGCGACCAGCAGATCGCGCTCACGGGCGAGCCCCACCGCGTCGATCACGTCCGCCGCTCCGGAGCACCGGGCGATGAGTCCGGGGTGCCGGTCGAACATGCCGTTGTGCACGGCACGGCTCTCGTCGTAGCCGGGGTCGTCCGGTGTGATGAGCGGGCCCTGGAAGGCCGTCCGGAGTTCGTCGATCCGCTCGTCGGCGACCGCCGTCCGGCCGCCGTCGCGGGTGCGGAGCGTCATCGTCATCGCCTGGTCCTCCAGCCGGTCGGGTCCCGAATCCCTGCGTCTATCACCGGTGATCCGGGCCTTAAACACCCTGAGCCGGGGGTCTGGGGGCGGATCGGGCCTGCTCCCCGGACGAACAGCGCCGTATTGATGTAATCTGCCATCGCTGTGTCGATCCGAGCGTTCGCCCTGTCGGCCGCAACCGCCCACGCGGTTCGGGGCCATACCGTCGCGAGCGAGATTCCGAGGATTTCCGCAGCGAACCTTCCGACCGGACGGTAGGCTTTGCTCCGCAGTGATCATCAGGAGGCCGTAGATGGCTCGTGCGACGTCCGCCCGGCCGGAGTCGACCCGACGCCGGCAGCGGTGGCCCGACGGGTATGACCCGGAGAACACCCGCAAGTCGCTCATCGCGAGCGCGCTGGAGCTGTTCGAGCGCCGCGGCTTCGACCGCACGTCGGTGCAGGAGATCGCGGACCAGGCGCAGCTGACGAAAGGTGCGTTTTACCACCATTTCGAGAGCAAGGACGACCTGCTGCGGCACATCCAGGAGGAGTACCTGGAGGCCCAGCTCGCCGCGATCCAGCAGATCGAGGCCGGCAGCGACGACCCGAAGGTACGGGTGCAGGAGCTGATCCGGTTCAGCCTGACCAGCGTGGCCGAGTACCGGGCACACGTGACGATCTTCTACCAGGAGCGGCGGCTGCTGACCGGGGACCTGTTCGCCGAGGTGACCCGCAAGCGGGACCTGGTCGAGGCGGCCTTCGCCGGCATGGTGCAGGACGGCGTCACCCGGGGCGCGTTCCGCCCCGACGTCGACGCCCGGATCGCCACGTTCGGCCTGATCGGCATGTGCGCGTGGGCGTACCAGTGGCTCAACCTGAGCGGCCCGCTGAGCGTGGACGAGGTGGCGCGCCAGTTCAGTGCCATGGTCCTGGAGGGCTTGTACGCCTGACGGCCTGGGGCGGAGCCCTTGAGTGCGCCGCACTCCGTGTGATAGATACCTTCCAGTCGGAATGATTGGGGTGTCCATGACGCGAGCGGTCCGGGCAGGCATGGACTTCATCACGGCGCTGGACCGGGGCAGCCTCGGCGGGCTCGCCCGGCTGTGCGCACCCGGCGCGACCTGGTGGGTCGACACCGGACCTGACCGGCGCGGCGGCGACCCCGCCCTGTCGCCCGGCGGCAGCGGACGGTTCCCGCTGCACGGGTCGATGCCGATGGACGACAAGCTCGCCCTGATGCGGTCGCTGGGGCCGCAGGCGTTCCCGACCGGCTGCCGGCAGATCCCGCGCCGGGTGATCGCCGGGGCCGACATGTGCGTCATCGAGGTCGAGGGCTTCGGTGTGCACGCCTCGGGCCTGCAGTACGCCAACCGGTACGCGTTCGTGTTCGACGTCGACGCCGCCGGGGCGATCGTGTCGGTGCGCGAGTACCTCGACACCATCCACGCCCAGCACGTCATCGGCGGCGCCGACCCGGTGCCCCGCACCACTCTGGACCGCGTGCCCGGACCCGGCGGGCAGCAGCCGCAGAGCCGGGCTGAGTCGCTGGCGCTCGCGTTGTGGCCGGCCCTGGAGACCGGCGACATCGCCGCGTTCGCCGCGCTGTTCGGCGCCGGCGCCACCTGGTGGACGGACTCCGGCCGGGACCGGGAGCGCGGGCGGCTGCACCGTACCGGCGACATCAACGCCAACGGCCCCTTCCACGGCACCATCGCCATCGCCGACAAGCTCGCCGCGATGCGGGCCAGGATCGCCTCCGGTGCCTACGCCTCCGCCGCCGTCGCCGTCACCGCGCACCGGTGGGTCGTCGACGACACCCTCGTGGCCATCGAGGCGAGCGGCGACGCGACCCTGGGCGGCGGGCTGCGGTACCAGAACCGGTACCTGTGGGTCGTGGACACCGCCCCGGACGGCATCGCGCAGGTCCGCGAGTACTGCGACACCCTGCACATCGCCGACCTCATGGGCTACGACGCGGAGGTTGCGGGATGACCGGGCTGCCGTTCACGGACCTCAACCACGTCCTCACCACCACCAGGTCGGTGCGGCTGCGGCTGGACTACGACCGCCCGGTGCCGCTCGAGGTGATCGGCGAGTGCCTCCAGCTGGCGTTGCAGGCCCCGACCGGCGGCGCCGCCGAGGACTGGCGGTGGGTCGTGGTCGGCGACCCGGAGCGCAAGGCCGAGCTGGCCCGCCTGTACCTGGACGCCTACCTCGAACACGTGCACAAGCCGCTGCACAGCGCCGAGGGCGCCGAGAGCCGGACCGTGCGGGGCCGCCTCGGCGGGGTCGACGAGCACGGCGAGGTCAGCGCCCGGACCAAGCGGATCCTCGGCGGCGCCGAACACCTCGCGCACCACCTCGGCCGGGCGCCGTTCCTGGTCATCCCGTGCGCCACCCGGCCCAACCCGGCCAAGGGCGGCCCCGGCACCCACTCGGCCGTCTACGGGTCGCTGTATCCGGCCATCTGGCAGTTCAACCTCGCGCTGCGCGCCCGCGGGCTCGGCACCGTCATCACCACCCTGCACCTGCACCACGCCGCCGCCGCGGCCGCGCTGCTCGGCATCCCCGAGGACGCCCTGCAGATCACCATGCTCCCGATCGCCTACACCCAGGGCACCGACTTCAAGGTCGCCGCCCGCAAACCCGTCAGCAGTGTCGCCTACCTCGACCGCTGGGGCGACCCGCTGCCCTACGCGGACAAACCGGTCGACCGCCTGACGGGAGAGGACACCCTATGACCGTGCCAGCCGTGATCACCGACATCGACGAGGTATTGACCACCACCCGTGCGGTGCGCCGCCGCATGGACTTCACCCGGCCCGTCGAGCGCGCCGTCGTCGAGCACTGCCTGCGCCTGGCCCAGCAGGCCCCGATGGGCTCCAACCTCGAGGACTGGCGCGTCGTCGCGGTCGACGACCCCGCGCTGAAACGCCGCATCGGGGCGCTGTACACCGAGGTCTGGCACCAGACCGTGGAAGGACCACTGGCCGGCGGCGAGGCGGCGACGACCACCCGGCTGTCGCCGTCGGTGCGGCCCGACCCGGCGTCGCAGGCCCGGCAGACGCGGGTCCTGACCGCGGTCAAGTACCTCGTCGACCACCTCGAGGAGGTGCCGGTCCTGGTCGTGCTGTGCAGCACCAAACCGGTCCCGCAGCGTCCGGTCGGCGGCACCGCGTCGGGCTACTACGGCTCGATCTTCCCGTTCGCCTGGTCGTTCCAGCTGGCGCTGCGCTCCCGCGGGCTGGGCTCGGTGATGGCGACCGCGCTGGCGCACAAGGCGAAGCAGGTGCAGGAGGTGCTCGGCCTGCCCGAGGACTGGCGGCCGATCACGCTGCTGCCCGTCGCCTACACCAAGGGCCTCGACTTCCGGCCCGCCGCCCGCGCCGACCTCGCCGACGTGACGTTCTGGAACGGCCCCACCGAGCGGGCCGGGTCCGGGTGAGGGCCGCGTTCGTCACCGAGCCGTCCGCGGCCGACCCGGTCGCCGCCATCCGGGTCGGGGAGCTCGAACCGCCCGCGGCACCCGACGGCTGGATCCGCGTCGACGTGCGCGCCGGTGCGCTCAACATGCACGACCTGTGGACGCTGCGTGGCGTCACCCGGCGCCCGCACACCGGCCCGCACGTGCTCGGCAGCGATGCCGCCGGGGTGGCCGGCGGCCGGGACGTCGTCGTCTACCCGGTGCTGGCCGCGGCAGGAACGGGGGCCGTCGCGCACGCGACCCTGCTGCCCGACGCCGGTCACGGCGTGCTCGCCGAGCACATCGCCGTCCCGGCCGGGCACGTCGTGGCCCGCCCGGCGCACCTGGACTGGGCGGAGGCGGCGAGCCTGCCGACGGCGTGGCTGACCGCGTACCGGATGCTGTTCACCAAGGCGGCTCTCGCTCCCGGGCAGGTGGTGCTGGTGCAGGGCGCCGGCGGGGGAGTGGCGACCGCCGCGGTCAGCCTCGCCGCCGCGGCGGGCGCCACCGTCGTCGTCACCTCCCGGTCGCCGCGGAAGCGGCAACAGGCCCTCGCACTCGGCGCCGCCGCCGCCTTCGACACCGGCGCGCGCCTGCCGGAGCCCGCCGATGTCGTCATCGAGACCGTCGGCACCGCCACGTTCGAGCACTCGACCCGCTCCACCCGCGCCGGCGGGACGATCGTGGTCTGCGGCGGCACCAGCGGCTTCACCGCGAGCCTCGACCTGACCCGGCTGTTCGCCCGGGAGATCACCGTCCACGGCTCGACGATGGGGACCCTGGAGGAGTTCCGGGCGATGCTCGACTTCGTCGCCGAGCACCGGCTCCGGCCGGCCGTGGACAGCACCGTCGATCTGGCCGAGGTGTCCACCCAGGCCGAGCGGATGCTGTCCGGCACCGCCTTCGGCAAACTCTGCGTGCGTGTCGCATGACGCCGGTGACGCTGACTCGGCGAGGGCCGGCGCTGTGGGCGCGGATCGACCGGCCCGGCGCCGGCAACGCCTGCAGCTCCGCGGTGATGGCCGGCCTTGAGGAGTGGCTTGCCGCGGCCGCGGAGCCCGGCGTCCGCGTCCTCGTGCTCACCGGCACCGGCCGCAGCTTCTGCGCGGGCGCCGACCTCACCGAGGCCAGGGCGCTCCTCGGTGACCTGCACGCGCTCCTGGCATGGCTGGACCGGGGCCGGCGGCTGGTCCGTGCGGTCATGGCGGCAGGTGTACCGACCATCGCCGCCGTCAACGGTGCGGCCTTCGGCGGCGGCCTCGAACTCCTGCTCGCCTGCGACGTCGCCGTCGCCGCGGACACCGCCCGGATCGGTGACCGGCACCTCGCCGCCGGCCAGGTCCCCGGGTGGGGCTCCAGCGTGCTGCTGCCGCTGGCCGTCGGGCCGGCGCTCGCCCGGCGGCTGCTCGTCGCGGGTGAGACCTGGACCGGTGCGGACGCCGCGCGCCGGGGCCTGGTCAGCGAGGCGGTCCCCGCCGCGGACCTCGACCGGCACGTCGCCGCCCTCGCCGAGCGGATCGCCGACCTGGACGAGGCGGCGGTGCGGCGCATGCTGCGGGTCGCCCGGCCGGTCATCGACGCCGACGCGTGGGACCGCGAATGGCGCACCCTCAGCGAACACGTCGCCACCCTTGCCAACGAACCGGAGTGACCATGCGACCCGTCAGATGCACCACCGTGCCCGCCCCCGACGACCTGCTCGCCCTGGTCGGCCAGGAGCTCGGCGCCAGTGAACCGCAGGTGGTGACCCAGGAGCAGGTCGACCGGTTCGCCGACGTCACCAAGGACCACCAGTGGATCCACGTCGACGTCGAGCGCGCCCGGTCCGGCCCGTTCGGCACGACCATCGTGCACGGCTTCCTGACCCTCGCCCTGGTGCCGCGCCTGCTCGCGGACATCCTGGAGGTGCAGACCTACTCGATGGGCGTCAACTACGGCCTGGACCGGGTCCGCTTCGTCAAACCGCTCCCGCCGGGCGTCGAGATCCAGGGCACCGCGACGCTGCTGTCCGCGAAACCGATCGCGGCCGAGGCCGGCCGCGCCGCCGGCGTGCAGGCCAAGGCGTCGGTGGTCGTGGAGTTCGCCGCCGACGGCGAGACCTGCTGCGCCGCGGAGATCCTGTTCCGCTACTACGCCTGACCGACCGTCACCGCGCGCCGCCGGCCTCGGCCGGCGGCGCGCGGCGCTGTGGCCGCAGCGCGGTGGTGCGTGGCCCTGCGGCGGCGCGCGGTGCGTGGCGCTCCGGCCGCGGGCCAAGGGCGGTGGTGCGTGGCCCTGCGGTGCCGGAGCGGCGCCGTGCGCGGTGCGGGGCGCTCCGGCTGCGGCCAGCGGCGGTGGTGCGTGGTCCTGCGGCCGGGGGAGGCGGCAGGAGTGGGTGAGCGATCGGCAACATCGCGCCGGTGATGTTCGCGGCGAACCATGTGGCGCCGCGCGACCGGCACCCGCCGCGTGTGGCGCGTGGCGCTGCGGCTGCGGGCCGGGGGGTGCGCGGCGCCGCTGTCTGCGCGGGAGCCGGTCGCTGGCCTCTGCGCGGGAGCCGGTCTCCCGCCGGCGATCGGCGCGGTCGCTACTCCGTGGCGCCGGTGGGGGCGACGAAGCGGCCGCGGTAGAACGACAGGGCCGGGACCTTCGTCGGCTTCAGGTGCACGTGGTCGACGTCCAGCAGCACGATGACATGGTCACCGCTGGTGATCACCTCGTCGCGGACACCGGCCAGGATGGCTGGCGTGCCGGGCAGGAGCGGGACGCCGTCCGGGCCGGGCGTCCAGGCCACGCCGCTGAGCTTCTCCGCGCCGGACAGCCCGGAGGTGGCGAACCGCCGGGCGATGTCCTCCTGGTCCTGCCCGAGGATGTGGATCGCGATCCGGTCCGCCGCGATGAGCACCTTGAAGCTCGACGACGCCGTCGCCACGCAGAACAGCACCTTGGCCGGGGAGAGCGAGACCGACGTGAACGAGTTGACGGTCAGCGCGGCCATGGCGCCGCCGGGCGCCGTCGCCGTCACGGCGGTGACTCCGGTGGGGAAGTGCCCGCAGACCTGCCGGAACTCGGCGGAGTCGAAGAGGGGCTCGGTCGTCATCGGTCCACCACCGGGTAAGAAGAGTGAGGGGCGTCGGGGCGCAGGCCGCCTTCGAGCTGCACCAGGCACAGGGTGTGCCCACCGGGGTCCTTCACCAGGTGGAGCCGCCCGTACGGGCTGTCGACGGGGCCGACGGTCGGCGTGCCGCCCAGGTCGGACACCCGGGCCAGCGCTTCGTCGAGGGAGCCGGCGTTGAAGTACGTGATCCATTTCGACGGCATGATGTTCGGCCAGTCGTTGTCCAGCTCCAGCACGCCGGCGACCGGCACGTCGCCGAGCATGAGCACCGTGTACGGGTGCGCGGTCGGCGAGTCGTCGCGCTGCTGGGTGGTGTAGCCGAACAGGTGCCGGTAGTAGGCGACCGAGCGTTGCGGCTCGCCGGTGTCCAGCTCGTTCCAGCACAGGGCGCCGACGGTGTTGAGCGTCTGCACCCCCGCGCGGGACTCACCCTGGTACAGGCCGAACGCCGCGCCGAACGGGTCGACGACCACGGCGCCGGTGCCGGCCGCCGGCAGGTAGCGTGGCGGGGTGACGAGCTCCCCGCCGAGCGTGACCGCCTGGTCCGCGGACCGGGCGACGTCGTCGACGGCGAAGTAGGCGAGCCAGCCGCGGGGGCGGCCGCCGTGCAGGCCCGTGGCGTCGGAGATGCCGGCCACGTCGTGCCCGTCGACGCTGCACATCCGGTACGTGGTGGCGCCGAGCTGCTCGTGCCGGACGGTCCAGCCGAGCAGCTCGCGGTAGAAGTCCTCGGCCTGCTGAGGGGCGGTGGTGCACAGCTCCACCCAGACGGCCTCACCGGCCTGGAACGCCCGCGTCATGAGGTCACGCGCGCGACGATCGTGCGGGCGGAGATGTCGTAGGCCTGCTCGGGGGAGCCGGTGGCGAGGCTCGACTCGACGACCTCGACGACCGCGCGCAGGGTGTGCGGCGGCACGGCGGCGAGCGCCTCGACGAGGGCGTCGACCTCGCTGTCGACGTCGTCGTCGGCGACCACCTCGGCGACCAGGCCCCAGCTGAGCAGCTGGGCGGCGGTCGCGATGCTCGCGCCGGTCACCAGCGCGTACGCGTGCGGGCGGGGCACCGTCTGGGCGATGGTGTGGCCGACGCCGGCGGGTGCGAAGCCGAAGCGGGCCTCGGGCAGCGACAGCCGGGCGTTGGCGGCGGCCACCGGCAGGTGGATGGCGCTGAGCAGGCCGGCACCGAAGCCGATGACCTGTCCGCGGACCGCGCTGACCACGGGCACCGGCAGCCGCCTGATGCGCTGCAGCGCGGCGTCGCTGGCGCGCAGCCCGGCGGCGACGTCCTCCTGGGTGGTGCCGGCGAGCGCGGCGAACGACGTGGTGTCCCAGCCGCTGCAGAAGTGCCGGCCGGCCATGTCCAGCCGGATCACGGCGCAGGCATCGTCCGCGGCGGCGGTCTCCATCGTGGTGACGAGCTCGGCGAGGGCCCGGTCGTCGAAGCAGTTGCCCCGGGCCGCGTTGTCGTAGCGGACGCGGGCGACGCGACCGTTGTGTTCGCTGGTCAGGTTGATGGCCACGGGCCGCAGCATACAGACCAGTCGGTATGAATACAATGTCGCTGGCAGGCGGCGGTCTGTCACGCCGCCGTTACGAACGCGACACCGGTTCGACCTGTTGACTTGATACCGGCTGGTCGGTACTTTGTGGCCAGCGTCACGGCCGCGGCTCGCGGCGACATGACGGGTCCATCGTTGTGAAGGACGTCCATAATGCTCGTGAACTCCTTGCGATCCCGGCGGCCATTGGCGCTGATCGCTTCCCTTGCCCTCGCGGGCGCCGGTCTCACCGCCTGTGGTGACTCCGAGCCCAGCACGGCCCAGTCGGCCGGGCCGTTCACCGTCCGGGCGCTGCTCGCGGCCCAGCCCGCGACGCTCGACCCGATCGTCGGTGCGCGGTCGGCCCAGATCGTCTGGGCCACCATGCTCGAGCCGCTGATCAACACCGACTCGAACCTGAAGGCCGTCGACACCGGGCTCATCACCAGCTGGACCCGCACCGACCCGACCACCTGGACGTTCAAGGTGCGGCCGGGCATCAGCTTCAGCAACGGCGAGAAGGCCGACGCCGCGGCGGTCGCCAACACCCTCACGCTCACCCGTGACGTCGCGGCGTCGCAGCTCAAGTCCTACTTCACCAACGTTGCCGACATCCAGGCGCCGGACGACACCACGGTCGTGGTGAAGACCAAGACCTCCCAGTACAACTTCGCCGACCTGCTCACCACGGTCTACCTGGTGCCGCCGAAGTACTACCAGGAGAAGGGCTCCGCGGGCTTTGCCGCCGCCCCCGTCGGCACCGGCCCCTACGTGTGGTCCGGCTCGAACGCGGGCCGCGACATGTCGGTCAAGAAGAACCCCGACTACTGGGGCCCCAAGAAGGCGATCAACGACGGCATCACCTTCACCTGGGCGAACGAGGCCGCGCAGCGGCTGGCCCTGATCCAGAGTAAGAGCGTGGACGTCTCCTTCGACCTGCCGCCGGCCCAGGCCACCGCGGCCAAGAAGGCGGGTGTCACGGTGACGAGCACCGAGACCGCTATCAAGATCATCGCGTTCCTCGACTCGACGAAGGCCCCCTTCGACGACCCGAAGCTGCGCGAGGCGGCCGCCCTGGCCATCGACCGGGACGCCATCGTCAAGGGCATCTTCGACGGTCAGGCCGTCGCCGATGCCGGCCTGCTGAACGTCATGCCCGGCCAGCAGCCGGCGAAGAGCGTGACCGCCGACCCGGCCAAGGCCAAGGAGCTCGTCGGCGCCGCCGCACCGGCCGTGCAGATCCATTACCCGGCGGCGCAGTACACCAACATCGAAGAGGTCTCCCAGGCCGTCGGCGGCGCCCTCGAAAAGGCCGGCTTCAAGGTCACCTATGTGCCGATCGACTACGGCACGCTGGTGAAGCGGGTCGTCGCCCGTCAGGTCCCCGGCATCTCCATCTTCGCCGGCGTGCCCAACGTCGCGGTCCCGGACTTCTTCACCAGCGGCTTCATGAAGACCAAGTCGATCACCGGCAACTGCCCGGACCCGCAGATCGACGAGCTGTCCGACAAGGCCCTGCAGCAGACCGACGCCGCCGCGGCCGCCCCGATCTACGAACAGCTCAACACGATCGGCGTGGTCGAGAAGCACTGCTACGTGCCGCTGTACCGGCAGGTCTTCAACTACGCGACCGCAGGCAGCGTCAAGGGTCTGGTGTTCGGCCCGCTGAACACCGTCGACTTCACCCAGACGACCCGCTGACATATGTCCGACGTCGTGCAGAAGGAGGTGCCGGGCGGCGACGCCCGGCACCCCCGCGCCCTGAACAACACCGCAGACAACAGCGCGAACCGGCACCAGGACGACAGCCAGGACCGCGGTCAGGGCTGGCGCACGCCGGTGCTCGAGGTCGACCACCTGGTCGTCGAGCACCGCAACCGCCGCACCGGTGAGCTGTTCCGGGCCGTCGACCAGGTGTCGCTGCGCATCGGCGCCGGCGAGAGCGTCGCGGTCGTCGGCGAGTCGGGCTCGGGCAAGACCACCCTCGCGATGGCCGCGACCGGGCTCGGCGCCCGCGGCGAGGGCGACATCCGGCTGCTCGGGCACTCGCTGTCCGCCGTCGGGCGCAAGCAGCTGCGCCGGCTGCGGCCCGAGGTGCAGGTGGTCTTCCAGGACCCGCACGGCTCGCTCGACCCCCGCCAGTCCGTGCGGTCCGGGCTGCGGGAGCTCCGCTCGCTGCAGCCGGAGCGCACCTCGTGGATCGAGGACACCGACCTGCTCCAGCGGGTCCGGCTCGAGCCGTCGATCCTCGACCGCTACCCGCACCAGCTCTCCGGAGGGCAGGCGCAACGGGTGTGCATCGCCCGCGCGCTGCTGATGCGGCCCCGGCTCATCGTCGCCGACGAGCCGACCTCCGGCCTCGACGTCTCCGTGCAGGCCGACGTGCTGGCCCTGCTCAAGGAGATCCGCGCGAACACCGGCGCGGCGCTGCTCATGATCAGCCACGACCTGGCCGTGGTCCGCTCGGTCTGCGACGTCGTGCACGTCATGTACCACGGCCGGGTCGTGGAGTCCGGGCCCTGCGAGACGGTCTTCGCCCGGCCCGAGCATGACTACACCCGCGAGCTGCTCGCCGCGATGCCAGGAGCACGATGGAGGTCTCGCCGATGAAGACCGGCCCGGCGGCGAACAACGTCGCGGTCCCGCCGACCAAGTCCGGCACGCCGGCAGCGACGACCGGCGGGGCGACCCCGGCGGCGGCGAAGAACGGCCGGTCCAGGCGGGCCGGTGCGCTGCGCCGCGCCGCCGCACGGATCGCCGCGCTGCTGGCGTCGCTGCTGATCGCGCTGAGCATGGCGTTCATGCTCGGCCGGCTGTCCGGTGACCCGACGACCACCATCCTCGGCCCGATGGCGACTGCCGAGCAGCGCGAGGCCCTGCGCCACGACCTCGGCCTCGACCGGCCGCTGCTGGTGCAGTACTTCGACTACCTCAAGGGCGTCCTCACCGGCGACCTCGGCCAGTCGCTGCAGTTCTACCAGTCGAACACCTCGATGATCATGGACCGGTTGCCGTTCACGCTGCAGCTGGTCGCGGCCGGCATCTCCCTCGCGGTCCTCGTCGGCGTCCCGCTCGGCGTGCTCGCCGCCACCCGCGAGGGCACCTGGTGGGACCGGGCCGCGTCCACCGTCGCGCTGCTCGGCCAGTCCGTGCCGGTCTTCTGGTTCGGGATGATGCTCGTGGTGCTGTTCGCCGTGAACCTCGGCTGGCTGCCGGCCGGGCAGTCCGGCACCCTCAAACACCTGGTGCTGCCCGCGCTGACGATGTCGGTGTACCCGATGGCGCAGATCGCCCGCCTCACCCGCGCCTCGATGAGCGAGGCCCTCGCGGAGCCGTACATCGACGCCGCGAAGGCGCGCGGCATCACCGGCCGCCGGGTGGTGTGGCGGCACGCGTTCAAGAACGCCATGATGCCGATCCTCACCATCGTCGTGCTGCAGACCGGCATCCTGATGTCCGGCGCGGTCGCCGTCGAGTACGTGTACTCCTGGCCCGGCCTCGGGCAGCTCGCCCTGCAGGCCATCCAGTTCCGCGACTTCCCACTCGTCCAGGCGATCGTCGTGTTCGGCGCGCTCGTCTTCGTCCTGCTCAATCTGCTCGTCGACGTCATCCACTCGATCGTCGATCCGAGGGTGAGGTGACCACATGAGCGAAGTGGATCTTCAGCTCAACGCGACTGATGGTGATACCCAGCCACCAGCGAAGCGCCGGCGGACATCGGTGTTCTGGCTGGCGCTGCCGATCGCCGTGGTCGCCGTCGCCGTGTTCGTCCTGCCGCTGACGGGCCTGCTCCCGGCCGCCGGCCAGGATCTCGACGCGACCCGCCGGCCGCCCGGCTTCCTGTCCGGCGGATCCTGGTCGCACCCGCTCGGCACCGACAAGCTCGGCCAGGACCTGCTCACCCAGTTCATCGAGGCGGGCCGGGTGACGATCCTGATCGGCCTGGTCGGCGCGATCGTCGCGATCGGCCCCGGCACGCTGCTGGGCCTGCTCGCCGGGTACTTCCGCGGCTGGGTCGACCGGGTCATCTCCGTGCTCATCGACGCCCAGCTGGCCCTGCCGTTCATCCTCGTCGCCCTGGCGATCATCGCCAACCGCGGCAGCTCCCTGCCGGTGCTGTTCCTGGTCCTGGCGCTCACCGGCTGGGCGGTCTGCGCCCGGGTCACCCGCTCGGCGACGATGGTCGTGCGGGAGCGGCAGTTCGTGCTCGGCCTGCGCGCCGCCGGGGCGTCGGAGCTGCGCATCGTCTTCCGGCACATCCTGCCCAACCTCGGCGGCACGATCGTCGCGCTCGGCACCCTGCAGGTCGGCACCGCGATCCTGATCGAGAGCGCGCTCAGCTTCCTCGGTCTGGGTGTGGTGCCCCCGATGAACAGCTGGGGCTCGCTGCTGGCGGCCGGCCAGGACGAGCTGAGCCAGGCCTGGTGGATCGCGTTCTTCCCCGGCCTCGCCGTGACCCTGCTGGTGCTGCTGGTCAACCTCCTCGGCGACGCGCTGCTCACCCACCACGACCCCCGGAAGAGGCGCCGATGACCAGCCCTGCGACCGGCTCTGCGACCAGCCTGCTGCACATCGAGGGCCTGTCCATCACCGCCCGGCTCACCAGCGGCCGGCTGCGCCTGCTCGACGACGTGGACCTGGAGGTCCGGCGCGGCCAGATCGTCGGCGTCGTCGGCGAGTCCGGCAGCGGCAAGACCACCCTCGCCCGCGCCGTCGTCGGCCTGCTCGAACGCAACGTCACCGTCTCGTCCGGCGCCGTCGAACTGGCGGGCGACGTGGTGGTCGCGCCCGGTGTCGACCGCACGGACCGGATCCGCGGCACCGCGGTCGGCATGGTCTTCCAGGACGCGTCCCGGTCGTTGAACCCGCTGATGAAGGTCCGCACCCAGCTCGGCGAGGTGCTGCGGCGGCACGTCCGCGGCATCACCAAGGCCGAGGTCGAGCGACGCTCGGTGGAGGTCCTCGGGCAGATGCGGATCAACGACCCGGCCCGGGTCCTGGACAGCTACCCCCACCAGCTGTCCGGCGGGCTGCGCCAGCGGGTCGCGATCGGCCTGGCCGTCGTCACCCGCCCGGCGCTCGTCATCGCCGACGAGTGCACCACCGCGCTCGACGTCACCACCCAGACCAAGGTCGTCGAGCTGTTCCGCAGCCTGGTCGACGAGCTCGGCATCGGCCTGCTGTTCGTCACCCACGACCTGATGCTCGCCAGCGACCTCTGCGACCGGATCGCGGTGATGAGCCGCGGCCGGGTGGTCGAGCAGGGCGGCGTCGAGGACGTGCTGGACCGGCCGCGGCAGGACTACACCCGGCGGCTGCTCGCCGCGATCCCCTCGTGGACCTGACCTCTCTGGAGCCCCTCTTGCCTGATCAGGGTATCGACGCGTACGCGGCCTACCTGCCCGCCTACGTGCTCACCGACAACCGCCTCGACCCGACCGGCCCGGCGCCGGCCAAGGGACCGGCCCGCAGCGTCGCCGGCTACGACGAGGACGTCGTCACGATGGCCGTCGAGGCGCTGCGGCACCTCGACGCTGCCGGCGGCCCGTTGCTGCTGGCCACGACGAGCGCGCCCTACGAGGCGAAGACGGCCGCCGGGATCGTGCACGAGGCCCTCGGCCTCGACCCCGGCGTCAGCGCCGCCGACCTGCGCGGGCACCGCTCCGGGGCGACCGCTCTGGACCTGGTGCTGCGCGCCGGTGCCCTCGCCGCCGCGGCCGACGTGCGCACCACCCGCCCCGGCGCCCCTGACGAGCTCGGCCAGGGCGACGCCGCCGCCGCGTTCGCCGGTGGTGGCGCACGGGCCGCGGCGCTGCTGGGCCGGGCCGGGCACACCACCGAGATCCTGGAGCGGTGGCGGCTGCCCGGCGAACGCCACGACCGGGTCTGGGACGAGCGGTTCACCGCCGAGATCCTCGCCGCCGCCGGCCTGGACGCCGCCCGCCGCGCCCTCACCGAGGCGTCCCTGGCCACCGTCGACCACGTCGTGGTGTCGTCGTCCAACCCGCGTGCCGCGGCCGCGCTCCGCAAGGCGCTGCGCGGCACGGTGCCGTCCCAGCAGGACGCCGCCCTGGAACGGGCCACCGGCTTCACCGGCGCCGCCCACCCGGGGCTGCTGCTCGCCGCCGCGCTCGACGACGCCGAGCCGGGCCAGACGGTCCTGCTGGTGTCCGCGACCGAGGGCGCCGACGCGTTCGTGTTCCGCGCCGGCGACGGGATCCGGGCCGCCCGCCGCGGTCCATCCGTACGCGACCAGCTGGCCGCGCGGCAGAGCCTCGGCTACGGCCGGTACCTGCGCTGGCGCGGGCTGCTGGACGTGCAGGGTCCGGCCCGCCCCGCGGCACCGGCGCCGGCGGCACCGCCGATGCACCGCCGGGCCGGCTGGAAGTACCGCCTCGAGGGCAGCCAGTGCGGCGCCTGCGGCCGGGTCACCACCCCGCCGAGCCGGGTCTGCGCCGCCTGCGGCATCGCGGGGGCGGGTGAGGCGAAGGTGTCGCTGCGGGACCGGACCGCCCGGGTCGTGTCCGTGACCCGCGACCACCTGACCACGATGCCGGAGCCGGAGGTCGCCGTCGTCATCGCCGACGTCGACGGCGGCGGGCGGCTCAGCGCCTACGCCACCGACGTCCCGCCCGGCGACGTCACCGTCGGCATGCCGATGACACCGACGTTCCGCCGGCTGTGGACCACCGACGCGATCCACAACTACTTCTGGAAACTCCGACCGGCCCCGACCCGGACCCGGCCCACGGAAGGAACGCACTGATGGGCAGCAGGCGCACCACCCACGACGTCGCGATCGTCGCGATGGGCTGCACCCCGTTCCGCGACCACTGGCACTCCTCCGCCGACGACCTGCTGGTCGACGCCGTGCAGGAGTGCGTCGGGTCGCTGCCGTCGGTCACCCTCGACGACGTCGACGCGTTCTGGGTCGGCACCCAGGGCTCCGGCATGTCCGGGCAGACCCTGGCCCGGCCGCTGCGGCTGACCGGCAAACCCGTCACCCGGGTCGAGAACTACTGCGCCACCGGCTCGGAGGCGTTCCGCAACGCCGTGTTCGCGGTCGCCTCCGGCGCCTACGACATGGTCATGGCGACCGGCGTGGAGAAGCTCAAGGACTCCTCCTTCTCCGGGCTGTCGGCGGTGTACCCGCCCGCGGACGGCACCGACGTCGACTGGACCGCACCGGCCGGGTTCTCCCTGCTGGCCCCGGCCTACCAGGAGGCGTACGGGGTCGATGCCCGCGACATGCGCAGCGCCCTGACGAAGGTCGCGATGAAGAACCACGCGAACGGGGCGCTCAACGAACGCGCCCAGTTCCGCAAGGCCGTCACGGCCGAGACCGTGGAGAACTCCCCGCGCATCGCCGGGCCGCTCGGGGTCATGGACTGCTCCGGGGTGTCCGACGGGGCCGCCGCCGCCATCGTCGTGCGGGCCGAGGACGCACACCGGTACACCAGCAGACCCATCTACCTGAAGGGGATGAGCTTCGTCGCCGGGTCGGGCGCCGGCCTGGCGTCGGACGGCTACGACTTCACCAGCTTCCCCGAGGTCGTCGCGGCGGCCCGCCAGGCGTACGAGCAGGCGGGCGTCACCGACCCGGCCACCCAGATCTCCCTGGCCGAGGTGCACGACTGTTTCACCCCGACGGAGGTGGTGCTCATGGAGGACCTCGGGTTCTCCGAGCGCGGCAAGGCGTGGCGGGACCTGCTCGACGGCCGCTACGACCTCGGCGGGGCGCTGCCGGTCAACACCGACGGTGGCCTGAAGTCCTTCGGCCACCCGATCGGCGCGACCGGGCTGCGGATGATGTTCGAGTGCTTCACCCAGCTGCGCGGCGAGGCCGGGGCCCGTCAGGTGCCGGACGCGAAGCTCGCCGTCGCGCAGAACCTCGGCGGCCAGCCGGGCTCCTGCGTCGCGTTCGTCGCGGTCCTCGGGAGCGAGCGATGAGCGGCCCGGAGCGTAGCGGAGAGGCTGCTCATCATGGGCACAGTTCGGAGCTCAGGCGCACGGAGCGAAGCGGAGGGCGAATGAGCGCCCGGGTGCGGCTGGACGGCCGGGTCGTCATCGTCACGGGCGCCGGCAACGGGATCGGCCGGGCGCACGCCCTGTCCCTCGCCGAGCACGGCGCGTCGGTCGTGGTCAACGACCTGGGCGGCGGTGTCGACGGTACGGGCACCGGCGGCGCGGCGGACAAGGTCGTCGAGGAGATCCGGGCGGCGGGCGGCACCGCGACCGCGTCCACGGACTCCGTCGCGACGCCGGCGGGTGGGGCGGCCCTGGTGCAGACGGCGGTCGACGCGTACGGCAAGGTCGACGCCGTCATCCACAACGCCGGCATCCTGCGCGACCGGACCCTGGCGAAGCTCACCGACGACGACGTGCAGGCTGTCCTCGACGTGCACCTCACCGGCGCGTTCAACGTGCTGCGCCCGGCCTGGCCGATCATGGTGGCGCAGGGGTACGGCCGGGTCGTGCTGACCAGCTCGTCCTCCGGCCTGCTCGGCAACTTCGGCCAGTCCAACTACGGCGCCGCGAAGGCCGGCCTCGCCGGGCTGATGCAGGTGCTGTCCTTGGAGGGTGCCCGCCGTGGCATCCTGGTCAACACGATCGCCCCGACGGCCGCGACCCGGATGACCGACGGGCTGCTCGGCGAGCTCGCCGACCGGTTCGACCCGCGGCACGTCGCCGCGGTCGGCACGTTCCTCGCCTCGGAGCAGTGCACCCTGAACCGGCACATCCTCACCGTCGGCGGTGGCCGGGTCGGCCGGATCTTCCTGGGTGTCACCCCGGGCTGGTACGGCGGCGCCGAGCCCGCCTCGCCCGACGACATCCTCGGCGCGCTCGACGAGATCTGCTCCCTGGACGGCTTCATCGTCCCGGACAGCGGCGCCGACGAGGTCGAACTGATCCAGCAGGTACTTTCCGGAAAGTGAGTGTGTCATGCCGGTCAGCGAAGTGCATCACGTGGCGATGACCGTGTCCGACGTGGACCGGGCCGCCGACTTCTACGAACAGGCCCTCGGCTACCGCCGGACCCTGCGCAGCGACGTCGGCGGGCCCGGGATCGAGGCCTCCCTCGGCCTGCCCGCCGGCACGACCGGCAAGGTGCAGTACATGCAGGGGCCGAGCAAGATCGGGCAGCTCGAGCTCATCGAGTGGAACGGCACCAAGACCCGCACCGCGACCGCCGGGCACCTCGAGCTCGGCACGTTCCTGCTCAGCTTCGAGGTGCCCGTCGAGGAGATCGGCGACCTGCACCGGCGGATGACCGAGCTCGGCGCGGAGTGCCTCAGCGAACCCAACCGGGTGCTGCTGGAGAACTACGGGTACATCACCGCGTTCGCGGCCCGCGATCTCGACGGCAACCTGCTGGAGTTCGTGTCGCTGCCGAGCCGGGAGGAGATCCTGGCGTACCGGAACGGAAACGGCGGCTGATGGGCGCCAGCAACTTCGCGGAGACGATCAGGCTGCAGGCGCTGCGCCGCGCGGACCGGGAAGCCCTCGTCGACGGCGCCGAGCGCTGGACCTACGCCCAGCTCGACGCCGACGTCGACCGGCACGCCGCGGCCCTGCTCGACGCCGGCATCACCCCCGCCGACCTGGTCGGGGTGCTCGGCCGCAACACCGCCACCTACGTCATCGAGCTGCTCGCCATCGCCCGCATCGGCGCGATCTCGGTGCCGCTGAACTGGCGGTTGCACACCAGCGAGCAGACCTACGTCATCGAGCAGGCCGGGATCACCGGTCTGCTCTACGACGACGACTTCGCCGGCACCGCCGCCGACCTGGTCGCCACCACCGGGATCCGGGTCGCGGTCGCCAACGGCGAGCAGGCGGTCCCCGGCGCGCGGCGGCTCGCCGGGCTGCTCGACCGGCAGCCGGCCGGGGTCCGGGTCCCCGACGCGGAGAAGGCCCCCGGTGACATCCACCGGCTGCTGTACACCTCCGGCACCACCGCACACCCGAAGGGGGTCATCCACACCTGCGGGAACCTCACCGCGAACCACCTCGCCCAGGTCCTCGAACTGGAGCTGACCCAGCACGACCGGATCCTGATCTCGGCGCCGCTGTTCCACGTCAGCGGCCTGGAGGCGCCCGGCCTGGCGGTCTTCACCGCGGGCGCGACGATGGTGCTCACCCCGACGTTCAAGGCCGACGACATCGCGCGGATCGCGGCGCAGGAACGCATCACCGGCATGGTCCTCGCCGCGCAGATCCTGTTCGGCCTGCTCGACCTGCCGGAGCCGCCGGACCTGTCGGCGCTGCGGTACCTGCTGTTCGCCGGGGTCGCCCCCAGCGTGCGGCGCTCCGTGAAGCGGCGGCTGCCGCACGTGCGGCTCATCGACACGTTCGGCATGACCGAACTGTGCAACGGCGTGTGCTACATGGACGCCGCGCACGAGGAGAGCAAGATCGGCGCGCTCGGCGCCCCGTTCCCGGGCGTGCACATCAGGATCGTCGACGAGCACTTCCGGCAGGTCCCGCCCGGCACCGAGGGTGAGATCATCATCCGCGGGGAGAAGATCTCGCCCGGGTACTGGAACGACGAGGAGGCCAACCGGCGCACCCGCCGCGACGGCTGGTTCCTCACCGGCGACGTCGGCCGCATCGACGAGGACGGCTACCTGTGGTTTGTCGACCGCCGCACCGACCTCATCAAGTCCGGCGGCGAGAACGTCGCCGGCGCCGAGATCGAGCGGGTCATCGCCCAGCACCCGGACGTCGCCGAGGTCGCCGTCATCGGCGTACCGGATCCGCAGTGGGACGAGGTGCCGAAGGCGTTCGTGATCCTCCGCGACGGCGCGACGGCCACCGGCGAGGACATCCGGTCGCACTGCCGCACGCAGCTGGCCGGTTTCAAGGTGCCGAAGTACGTCGACGTGGTGGAGTCGTTGCCGCGCAACGACTCCGGCAAGGTCCTCAAGCGCGAGCTGCGGCAGTCATGAGTGGCCAGCGGAGCGTCTCGGGCTGCTCATCATGTGGCAGGTGTGGCTCACGCCGGCGCCGGAGCGCAGCGGAGGTGGCGGCGTGAGCACCGCGAACATCGCCGCGATGCTGGGCGGCAACGCGCTGCGCTTCGGCGACGCCGACGCGCTCGTCTTCGAGGGCCGGCGGTGGACGCACCGGCAGCTCGACGCCGACGTCAACGCCCTCGCCGCCGGCCTGACCGCCGAGGGCATCCAGCTCGGCAGCCGGGTCGCGATCATCGCGAACAATGTGCCCGAGTTCCTCATCCTGTCCCTCGCCCTGTCGAAGCTCGGCGCGGTGTTCGTCCCGCTCAACTACCGGCTCACCGCGGGCGAGCTCGCCCAGCTGCTCGGCCACGCCCGGGTGCAGGCGGTGGCGACCGTGCCGGAGTTCGCCGAGCTGACCGCCGCCGCGATCTCCGGGCTGCCCGAGGTGCGCAGGTTCGCGCTGGAGCCGATCGACGGGTGGAGCGACCTGCGGGCGCTGGTCGAGACGCACCGCGGCGCGCGGGTCGCCGACGCCGAGCTGAGCGACGACGCCCTGCAGCGCATCATCTACACGTCCGGCACGACCAGCCTGCCCAAGGGCGTCATGCTCACCCACGGCAACGTGAACATGAACATGCACGCCCAGATCGTCGAGCTGGGGCTGCGCCCGACCGACCGGATCCTCAACTTCGCGCCGCTGTACCACGTCGGCGGCACCGACCTGCCCGGCTACGGCATCTGGCACGTCGGCGGCTGCATGGTGCTGCAGCGCCGCTTCGAGTCGGCCGCGGTCAAACGCGCGATCGAGGCCGAACGCGTCACCGGCATGGTCATGGCGGCCACGATGCTCGACATGGTTCGCCGCGAGACCGGCACCGACGCGGACCTCGGCTCGGTGCGGTGGGTCATCTACTCGCAGGTGACCTCGGCGCTGTTCGCGGTGGCCCGGGAGCTGTTCCCGAACGCCCGGCTGATCGAGGGCTACGGCCTCACCGAGACCTGCAGCGGTCTGACGTACCTCGACCACGCCCACATGGAGTCGAAGCAGGGCTCCGTCGGGATCCCGGTGCCGTGGGTCCAGGTCCGGGTCGTGGACGCCGACGGCAACGACGTGCCCGCCGGCGAGGACGGCGAGGTCGTCGCCCGCGGCCCGAAGGTCAGCCCGGGTTACCTCGACGACCCGTCCGCCACCGCGCACGCGTTCCGCGGCGGCTGGTTCCACACCGGCGACGTCGGCCGCTTCGACGAGGACGGCTACCTGTACATCAAGGACCGGCTCAAGGACATGATCCGCAGCGGCGGGGAGAACATGTCCAGCGCCGAGATCGAGAACGTGCTGGCCGACCATCCGCTGGTGCTCGCCGCGTCGGTGGTGGGCGCGCCGCACCCGAAGTGGCAGGAGGTGCCGGTCGCGTTCGTCATCGGCCGGCCCGGCCTCACCGCGGAGGACCTGATCGCGCACGCCCGCCAGCGGCTCGGCGGGTTCAAGGTCCCGAAGGAGATCTACCTCGTGGACGAGTTCCCGACGAACCCGTCGGGCAAGGTCCTCAAGCGCACCCTGCGCGACCAGCGCCCGTCGATGCGCCCGGACTGGACCTACGGCGCCTGACGGCCCGCCGCGTGGCGCAGCAGCGCGAGGGTGTGCACGAGGTTGAAGCGGCGGGTGCCGGGGCCGAGCTCGTCCCACGGCTTCTTCCAGCTCATCCGGCGGGCCACGTCCCAGGCCGTCGCGGGACCGTCGACCAGGTCGCGGACCGCGTCGACCTCGGCCTGGTGGAAGGCCTTGAGCTGCTCGGCGCGGCCGGCGACGTCGCGGTACGGGAACTGGTGGGCCGGGCAGGCGATGCCGGCGCCGAGGTCCCGGATGCGGTCCAGGGAGCGCAGCAGGTCCCCGGCGGGGTCGTCGCCGGGGCGGCTGACGATGGCGAGCTGGGTCGGGCCCTCGGCCATCATCGTGTCGCCGGTGAAGACCAGCCCGCGGGTGTCGTAGTAGACGGTGTGCCCGTACGTGTGGCCTGGGGTGTGCACGGCGCGGATCGTCACGTCGCCGAACTCGAGCTCGATGTCGCCGGCCGGCAGCGCGCCGTCCAGGCGCAGCCGCTCGTGGTGCTCGGCGACCTTCACCGCCTCGGCGTACATGCCGTCCACGATGTCGCGCGGCGCGCCGGTGAGGTCCAGGGCGGTGCCGAGCTGGTCGAGGAAGGCGCCGCGGACGCCGTGCATGGTGGCGAAGTCGTCGGCGGCGCCCATCAGCACCCGGGCGCCGGACACGCCGCGGACCTGGTCGGCGAAGCCGACGTGGTCGGGGTGGTTGTGGGTGATGAGGACGGTGGAGATCGCCTCGACGCGGTGCCCGATCGTGGTCAGGGAACGCTGGAACGCCGTCCAGCAGGACGGGTGGTTGTAGCCGGCGTCGATGAGGACGAGCCCCGCCCGGGTCTCGATCAGGAACACGGTGACGGCGGTCAGCGCGCTGCCGTGCAAGGGGATCGGCACTGCCCACACGCCGTCGATGACCTGGGCGGCGGCCGGGACCTCACGGGCGCGGTAGCTGGCGGCGTGTGCCTCGCTCACGGGTATGGACATCGTGGGGGAGCTCCCTTACTGTTGGGCAACAACATACCGGATGGTCGGAATTTAGTTCAAGGAGTCCGATGACCGAGGACCGGACCGGTTTCCGGCTGTGGGCAGCCGCCGAACCGGACTTGTGCGCGATCGTGACCGCCGACGACCGGCGGATCTCCTACGGTGCGTTGTTCGCCGAGGTCAACCGGATCTCGCACGCGCTGCGCACCCGCCTGGGGCTGCAGGTCGGCGACACCGTCGCGGCGGTGATGACCAACAGCCCCGGCATGGTCGCGCTGTACCTGGCGGCGATGCAGTCCGGGCTGTACCTGGTGACCATCAACTACCACCTGACCGAGCCCGAGGTCGCCTACATCCTCAGCGACAGCGGGGCCAAGGTCGTCGTCTGCTCGGAGCGGGTCGAGGACGTGGTCGAGGCCGCCGCCCCGGCCGGGGTTCACGTGTACGTCGACGGCAAGGACCTCACCGAGCTCACCGACGGGATGCCGGACACCAGCCCGCAGGGCACCCCGGCCGGCTCGCTGATGATGTACACCTCCGGCACCACCGGCCGCTCCAAGGGGGTGAAGCGCCCGCTCAGCGGCATCGACGCGGACACCGGCGCGCGCGCTTACGTGTGGCTGTTCAACGAGTTCGGGATGCAGCGCTCCGCGTTCGGGTCGTGGCTGGTGTCGGCGCCGCTGTACCACTCCGCCAACATCACCCCGGCGATGGGCGCGCTGCACGCCGGCGGCACCCTGGTCCTGATGGACGGCTGGACCCCGGAAGGGTTCCTGCGCCGGGTCCAGGACCAGCGGATCACCGGCACCAGCATGGTGCCGACGCACTTCTACCGGCTGCTCCAACTGCCCCGTGAGGTGCGCGAAAGCTACGACATCTCCTCGCTGGCCTATGTGCTGCACGGCGCGGCACCGTGCCCGCGGGAGGTGAAGCAGCGGATCCTCGACTGGTTCGGCCCGGTGGTGTACGAGTACTACGGCTCGACGGAGGTCGGCACCACCGTCGCCCGGCCGCACGAGTGGCTCGCCCACCCCGGCACCGTCGGCCGGCCCGCCTCGATCTCCACCCTGAAGATCCTCGACGAGCAGGGGGTCGAGGTCCCCGTCGGGCAGACCGGCATCGTGTACATGCGCCAGGGCGAGGACAAGGTCGAGTACCACAACGACCCGGGCAAGACCGACGGCGCCCGCCGCGACGGCCTCATGACGGTCTGGGACGTCGGACACGTCGACGAGGACGGCTTCCTGTACATCACCGGCCGGGCCGCCGAGCTGATCCTGGTCGGCGGGGTCAACGTCTACCCGGCCGAGATCGAGGCGGCGCTGCTCACCCACGAGTGGGTCGCCGACGCCGCCGTCATCGGCGCGCCCGACCCCGAGTTCGGCGAGGTCCCGCAGGCGCACCTGGTCCTGCGCGAGGGCGCACCCGACGGGGACACGGTCGTGGCGGCGCTGCGGGCACACCTGGAGACCCAGCTGGCGAAGCCGAAACGCCCGCTGTCCTACGTGCTGCACGAGGCGCTGCCGCGGGACCCGAACGGCAAGTTGTACAAGACGCGGCTCAAGCGGGAAGAGGAGGCCTCCGCCCATGGACTTCGATGACAGCGACACCGACCTGGCGTTCCGGCGGGAGGTCGGCGGCTGGCTCGACGAGGCGCTGCGCGACGTGCCCGACCAGGAGGAGCTGACGCAGGAGCAGCGCGAGCACTGGTCGCGGATCTGGCAGGACCGGCTGTGCGCCGGCAACTGGGCGGGCCTGTCGTGGCCGGCCGAGCACGGCGGCCGCGGCCTGGACTCCCTTGCCCAGGCGATCTTCAACGAGGAGGCGGCCGTCCGCGGCGCCCCGTACCCGCTCAACGGCGTCGGCATGATGCTGGCCGGGCCGACCATCATCGCCCACGGCACCAGGGAGCAGCAGGCCCGGCACCTTCCCGGGATCCTGCGCGGCGACGAGTACTGGTGCCAGGGCTTCAGCGAGCCCGGCTCCGGGTCGGACCTGGCGAGCCTGCGCACCGCCGCGACGAAGGTGGACGGCGGCTGGCTCGTCAACGGGTCGAAGATCTGGACGTCCAACGCGCACAACGCCTCCAAGTGCCTGCTGCTCGCCCGTACCGACGCCGCCGCTCCGAAACATCAGGGCATCAGCTACCTGCTCGCCCCGATGGACCGGTTCACCGTGCGCTCCCTGGTGATGATCAACGGGGACACGGAGTTCAACGAGATGTTCCTCGACGACGTGTTCGTGCCCGACGAGGACGTGCTCGGCGGGGTCGGCAACGGCTGGAAGGTCGCCCTCACCACGCTCGCGTTCGAACGCGGCAGCATGGCGCTGAACCTGTGGGTGTGGGCCCGGCAGGCCGTCGACCGGGTCATCGACGTCGCTCTCGAGCGCGGCGTCGTCGACGCCGGCGGTGGCGGTGACACCGCGTTCCTCGACATGGTCGGCCAGCTGCAGTGCGACGCCGAGGCGGTCCGGATCGGCTCGATGCGGATGCTCGGCGAGACCCAGGCCGGCGGGGTGCCCGGGCCGGAGACCTCGGCGCTCAAGAGCCTGTGGGCCGGGGTCGTGCAGAACGCCAACCGGCTCGCCGTGCAGCTCGACGAGAGCGGCGGGGTGCTGCTGGACGCCCCGGGCGCCGCCGCCCGGATGCGCCGCTACCTGCGCGCCCGCGCGCACACCATCGAGGGCGGCACCGAGGAAGTCCAGAAGTCGATTCTCGCGGAGCGGGTGCTGCACCTGCCGCGGTCACGCTGAGCGGAGCCCTGCCATGCGCGCGACATTCACCCAGGAACAGCTGGAGATCGCCAAGACCGTCCGGTCCCTCGTCGAGGGGGAGGGGGTCACGGCCCGCACCGCCCTCGACGACGGCTGGCGGGCCCCGGCGTGCGACGGCCCGCTGCTGCGCGACTTCGGCCTGCTCGGGGTGCCGGAGCCGGCCGGTGGGATCGGCTCCGACCTCATCGACCTGCTGGTCGCCGTGGAGGTGCTCGGGGAGCACCTGGTGCCGAGCCGGTTCCCGGCGCACGCCGCCGCGGTGCAGTTGCTCAGCGGATCCCCGCTGCCCGAGGACGTCCTCGCGGGGGAGCGGGTGCTCACCCCGGCGATGGACGCGCTGGTACGGTTCGCGGCGCAGGCGGACGGCTTCGCGGTGCTGCTGCCCGGCGGGGCGGGGATCGCTGCCGCCGAGAGGATCGTCGCGCGGCAGTCCCTCGACCCGTCGGTGCCGCTGTCCGATGTCACCCTCGCCGCACCGGAGGCGATCGCCCCGGCCGGCGCCGGGCCGTGGCGGGCCACCCTGGTCACGGCCGCCGAGCTGTGCGGGGTGGCCCAGGGCGCCATCGAGCTGGCCGCCGAGCAGGCCCGCACCCGCGAGCAGTTCGGCCGGGTGATCGGCTCCTACCAGGGGGTCGCGTTCCAGCTCGCCGAGGCCGCCACGGTCCGCAAGGCCGCCTGGGACCTCACGTTGTACGCCGGGTGGGCGGTTGACAACGGCCGGCCCGACGCGGAGATCCAGGTGCACGCCGCGAAGGCGGCGGCGGGCCGGGCCGCGATCTTCGCCGCCGAACGCTGCATCCAGGTGCACGGCGGCATGGGCATCACCATGGAGGCGGACCCGCACCTGTTCCTGCGCCGCGCGCTGGTGCTCGACGCGGTGCTCGGCTCCGGTGCCTGGCACCGCCGCCGCGCCGGCGCCCTGCGGGTGGTGGCCCGTTCGTCCGTGTAGGCCCCGTGGAGGCCCTGGGTGGGCCCTGGCCTGCAGTGTCTTGCGAAGTCCAGCGCGGTGGCACTAACATACCGGCTGGTCGGAATAAACGAGGAGAGATCGTGAAGTTCGGCATCATGAACCTGTTTCCGGTGAACGAAGGCACATCGGACCACCAGGTGCTGCGGGAGACGCTCGACGAGATCCAGCTGGCCGACGAGCTCGGCTTCGACTCGATCTGGCTGGCCGAGCATCACTTCTCCAAGTACGGCATTCTCGGCAGCCCGATCAACTTCGGCATGGCCGTCGCGGAGCGGACCAAGCGCATCACCATCGGCACCGCCGTGCTCGTGCTGCCGCTGCACCACCCGCTGCGCCTGGCCGAGGACATCGCCGCCCTCGACGTGCTCAGCGGCGGCCGGGTCTCGATCGGCGTCGGCCGCGGCTACCAGCCCTCGGAGTTCGCCGGCTTCGGCGTGCCGCTGGAGGAGTCGAAGCAGCGGTACAAGGAGAGCCTGGAGATCCTGCGGCTCGCCCTGTCGCAGGAGAACTTCTCCTACCACGGCGAGATCTTCCACTACGACAACGTCACCACCTACCCGCGGCCGTTCACCCCGGGCGGGCCGCCGATCCTGCAGGGCACCGTCTCACCCGAGAGCTTCCGCGAGCGTGGCGCCCTCGGCGAGTCCATCATCACCTCGCCCAACTTCACGCCGCTGGGCATCATGCAGAAGAACTTCAGCCTGTACCAGCAGGCCATGCGCGACAATGGGTTCGACATCTCCACCTACGACCTGCCGTTCATGCAGCAGGTCTGGTGCGGCGACGGCGAGGACGGGCTGCGGCAGGCCGCGCGGGCCGCGATGCAGTACTACAAGTCGGTCGGCAAGGTCATCCCCGGCTCGGAGGAGGCCATCGAGAAGGAGCGCGCCTACTACGCGGCCGTCGCCAAGAACATCGAGCTGCTGACCCTGGAGCAGACGCTGACCCACGGCGGCAACTTCGGCTCGGCGCAGCAGGTCATCGACACCATCGAGATGCTGCGCGAGCAGCTCGGGATCAACCACTACATCGGCTGGCTGCGGATCCCGACGCTGGACCGCGCGGCCGCGCTGCGCTCCATGGAGGAGTTCGCCGCCAAGGTGATCCCGCACTTCCGCGCGCAGGCCCAGACTCAGGCCCAGGCTCAGGCCCAGCCCAAGACCGCGGCGGTCGTCGGGTGAGGATCAGCTGCTTCCTCAGCGCCCAGTTCGACCCGTCGGTCTCCGCCATCGACGGCATCGACGAGGTGCTCGCCCAGGCCGCCGCCGCCGAGGCGGCCGGGTTCCACGCCGTCTACCTCGGCCACCACTACCTGGCCAAGTCGGCGTTCATCCAGCCGATCCCGCTGGCCGGCTACCTCGCCGCCGCCACCAGCCGGGTCCGGATCGGCTTCGGTGTCCTGCTCGCCCCGCTGCTCAACCCGATCGCCCTCGCCGAGGAGCTCGCGACGCTGGACGTGCTGTCCCGCGGCCGGCTCACCGTCGGCCTCGGCGCCGGCTACCGCAAACGCGAGACCGCCGCCTTCGGTGTCGCGTGGGAGGACCGGCTGCGCCGGCTCAGCGACTACGTCCCGCTGCTGCGGGCACTGTGGAGCGGCGCCACCGTCGACGCGCACGGCAGCTGGGGCGAGGTCCCCGGCGCCTCCCTCGCCCTGCGCCCAGTGCAGACCGGCGGGCCGCCGCTGTGGATCGGCGCGTTCGCCGAGGCCGCCGTGCGCCGCGCCGCCCGCCTCGACACCCCGTGGCTCATCGGGCCGAAGGGTGACGACGCCGAGCTCGCCCGGCTGCTGGGCGTCTACCGCGACAGCCTCGCCGAACACGGCCACAGCCTCGACCGGGAGTACCCGATGAGCCGCGAGGCGTGCGTCGGCGACACCTACGCGACCGCCGCCGCCGCCGTCCGGCCGCACCTGCAGCGCCAGTACGCCGGCTACAAGTCCTGGGACGACGCCCAGGCCATCGACGTGGACCGGTACCTCGCGGAGGACTGCCTGGTCGGGTCCGCGGACGACATCGTGGCGAAGCTGCGCCACTGGGAGACCGAGCTCGGCATCACCGAGGTGTCGCTGCGGCACCAGTTCGTCGGTGCCGGCCAGGACGAGGCCATGGAGCAGCTCGCCCGCTTCGGCGCCGAGATCATCCCGCGAGTGAGCGAAGGGGCGCTGCAATGACCAACCTCGCCCGCATCCTCGAACGGCGTGCCGCCGACCGGCCGCAGGTGACCGCCCTGCACGGCGACGACGGCCGGGCCTGGACGTTCGAAGAGGTCGACCGGCTCGCCGGGGGCGTCGCCACGGCCCTGCGCGCCGAAGGCGTCGGCGCGGGGGACCGGGTCGCCTGCTACCTCACCAACGGCCCCGAGATCGTGTTCTTCCTGTTCGGCGCCTGGAAGATCGGCGCCGTCCCGGTCACGATCAGCAGCCTGTACAACGCCGCCGAACTCGCCGAATCCCTGGCCAAGACCGCCCCGCGGCTGCTGCTCGTCGACGACCGGCGCCCCGAGGTCGTCGCGGAACTGCTCGCCGGCGGCCTGGACACCGACGTCCGGGCCGCCGGCGCAGCACTCGCCGGGGTGCCGGAACTGCCCTGGCGGCAGCAGGTCAGCGTGCCCGCCGTGGACGTCGCCGACGACGCCGAGGCCTGCATCCTGTCCACCGGCGGCACCACCGGCCGGCCGAAGTCGGTCAGCGTCACCCACGGCGGCACCCGGGCCTCCCTGCAACGCCTCGCCCGGGTCTCCACCGGCAGCGACGCCGAAGGCACCGCCGCCACCGACGCCAAGGCCAACCTCATCGCCCTGCCGCTGTTCCACAGCGGCGGGCAGCACTCGCTGCTCTTCGCGTTCTTCGTCGGCCGGCCCGCGGTGGTCTGGGAGCGCTTCGGCGTCGACCGGCTCGCCGAGCTGATGGACCGGTTCGCCTTCGACAACTTCTTCTTCCTGCCCACCATGGTCTTTGACATCGTGCACGCCGAGCGCGAGCTGCCCTTCGAAGGGGTCAAGTCCGTCCTGGTCGCCGGGCAGGCGATCTCGTGGCCGGTCCGGCGCGCCTTCGAGGAGCGCTACCGGGTGCCGATCCTGGTCAACTACGGCTCGACCGAGGCCGGGCACATCGCCGGCTGGACCGGCCGGGACATGAAGGCCGGACGGTGGAAGCCCGGCTCCGCCGGCCGCGTCTACCCCGGCGTGGAGCTGGAGATCCGCGACGGCGACGGCAAGGCCCTGCCGACCGGCGCCGAGGGCGAGGTGGTCGTGCGGTCCGAGCTGACCAAGGGCTACGTCGACGACGCCGAGGCGTCCCGCGAGCTGGTCCGCGACGGCTGGGTCCACACCGGGGACATGGGGTACGTCGACGAGGACGGCGTGCTGTTCCTCGTCGGGCGCAAGCGCGACATGATCAAATGTGGTGGCTTCCAGGTGTGGCCCGAGGAGATCGAGGACGAGCTGCGGGAGCACCCGTTCGTGCATGACGTGCGGGTGCTCGGCCGGCCCGACGACCGGCTCGGTGAGATTCCCGTGGCGCTCGTCGTGCGCGCCGCCGACGACACCGTCACCGACGACGACCTCGCCGACCGGATCGTCGCCTTCGCCCGGGACCGGCTCGCGCACTTCAAGACCCCGCGGCGGATCGAGTTCGTGCCCGCCCTGGAACGCAGCAGCACCGGCAAGATCAGCCGGGTCGCCGGAGAGGGGCACGGATGAAGTTCGGGATCATGGCGTCGCACCAGTACCCACACGGCGACGACCTCGGCAGGCACCTCAGCGACCTGTTCGGCACCGTCGAACTCGCCGCCGAGCTCGGCTACGACTCGGTCTGGACGATCAACCACTTCCAGTCCAACCTCAACACCCCGCAGCCGATCTCCATGACGGCGAGCCTCATCCCGCGCTCCGGCGACATGCTCATCGGCACCGGCATCCTGCTGCTGCCCATGTTCCACCCGGTGCACATCGCGGAGGAGTTCGCCACCCTCGACCATCTGTCCGGCGGCCGGGTCATCCTCGGCGTCGGCGCCGGCTACCGCGAGAACGAGTTCGCCGCGTTCGGCATCGACCCCGAGACCCGCTTCCGCCGCCTGGACGAGAGCCTGCGACTCATCCGGGCGCTGTGGGGCGGCGGACCCGTCACCACCGACGGCGAGTTCTACCCGCAGACCGACGCCACCATCGGCATCCGGCCGCTGACCCCGGGCGGGCCACCGATCTGGATCGGCGCCGGCGGCAAGAAGGCGGTGCGGCGCGCCGCCCGGCTCGGCGACGCCTGGTACGCGCCCGGCAACTCGCCGAGCCGCCGGTTCCTGCCCGAGCACCTCGCCGTCTACAACGACGCCCTCGTCGAGTACGGCCGCGACACCTCCCGCATCTCCCGGCCCGTCGGCGTCGAGCTGTACTGCGCACCGACCACCGAACGTGCCGTCGAGGAGGCGCTGCCGCACGCCCGGGTCGAGTACTCCACCTACGCGGAGTACCCGGCGCTGCGCTGGCAGCGCGACCGCTTCGACGAACTGGTCCGCAACACCCTGCTGCTCGGCTCGCCCGAGTTCCTCATCGAACGCATCAGCGCGCTGCGCGACCTGGGCTTCGACCACCTCATCTTCCGGCCCGGCTGGCTCGGCATGCCCACCGACCAGGTCCGTGCCTCCCTGCGACTGTTCGCCTCCGAAGTGTTCCCCGCCTTCCGTCATTAAGGAACCCGCCGTGAAGAAGACCGAAGCCGAACTCCTGGAGAACCAGTGGGACGTCGAGAACATGGAGGTCGACCCGGAGGTCCTCGCCAAGTACGTCCGCTACGACGTCGACGAGGCACGCAGCGTCGCCACCATCACCTTCGACCGCCCGGACCGGCTCAACGCGATCCCGGTCGCCGCCTTCGAGCGGGTCGGCGACCTGGTCCGGGAGGCCGAGGCCGACGACCGGGTCAAGGTGATCGTGTTCAAGGGCGAGGGCGAGCACTTCGGCACCGGCGCCGACGCCGCCGAACTCGGCCACTACATCGGCTACAAGGCCGGCACCGACAAGGCGTCCCGGCGCCGCCCGGCGCAGCGGCAGCGCATCCTGCCCGACCGCAACGTGCTCAGCTCCGGCTTCACCCGGCCCATCATCGAGTCGCTGAAGGCCACCATCTGCCAGGTCCAGGGGTACTGCTACGGCGGGCACTTCCAGATCGCGCTGTCGGCCGACATCGTCATCGCCTCCCCTGACGCCCGCTTCACCCACCCGGCGTTCCGCTACCTCGGCCCGGCCCCGCAGGACATGTACCACTGGATCGAGAAGGTCGGCCTGACCACGATGAAGGACGTCATGCTCACCATGCGCGCCATCGGCGCCGAGGAGGGCGAGCGCAAGGGCCTGGTCACCAAGGTCGTCCCGCGCGAGGACCTGCAGCGCTGGGTCGACGACTACGCCGACGCGATCGCGGTGATGCCCCTGGACTCGCTGATGATGGGCAAGTCGATGATGCAGATCGTCATGGAGGCCCGCGGCAAGGGCCTCGGCGCGATGACCGGCTGGGTCGGGCACGGCTGGGCCACCAACGTCAGCTTCGACGAAGGCGACTGGAACTTCCTCAAGGAGCGCCGCGAGAAGGGCATCCGGCAGGCCCTCGAGGACCGGGACCGGATGGTCGCGCCGTACTTCCGGCTCAGCGAGTCGCGTTCCAACGAGGAACCCGCGTGAAGTTCGGCATCCTGCTGGACCACCAGTACGAGCCCGGCGACGACCTGCGCCGGCGCACCGGCGAGATCGTCGAGTACGTCCAGCACGTCCGCGACCTCGGCTACGACTCGGTCTTCGGCATCCACCACTACCTGTCGTCGCTGTCGACGCCCCAGCCGCTGCCGCTGCTGTCCCGCCTGATCGACCACTCCGGCACGATGCAGCTCGGCACCGGCATCCTCATCCTGCCGCTCGGGCACCCCGTGCACTGGGCCGAGGAGATCGCCACCATCGACCAGATGTCCGGCGGCCGGTTCGTCCTCGGCATCGGCTCCGGCTACCGCGACGACGAGTTCGCCTCGTTCGGCATCGAACGGCGTACCCGGGTGTCCCGGATGAACGAGGCGCTCGACGTGATGCGGCAGCTGTGGACCGGCGAACCCGTCACCCACAAGGGCCAGCACTTCCAGCTCGACGGGGTGCGGTGCAGCGTCCTGCCGGTGCAGCGGCCGCACCCGCCGGTGTGGGTCGGCGCGAACGGCCCGATCGGCATCGCCCGGATCGCTCGACAGGGCCTGCCGTGGCTCGCGCCGTCCAACGTGCGCCGCAACTGGGCCGTCGGCAACCTCGCCGACTACCGCGCCGAACGTCGTGCCGCGGGATTCTCCGAGGACGGCGCGGTCTTCCCGATCCACCGGGACCTGTGCGTCGCCGACTCCTTCGACGCAGCCTACGACATCGCCGGTACCGCCGTGCGCCGCTCCTACGGCGAATACGTCCAGTACGGCATGGACTACTTCGAGACCCAGTGGGAGGGCATCAAGTCCAAGGCGCTGTTCTTCGGCTCGCCGGACGACATCGCCGCGAAGGTCCAGGACTTCGCCGACGCCGGCTACAACCACTTCGTCTTCCGGGCGCAGTGGCTCGGGCTGCCGATCGCCCGCTCCATCGAGATCGTCGAACGTTTCGCCCGCGAGGTCATGCCGAGGTTCCGCCCATGAAGATCGGTCACGTCATCGTCCCGGCCGGCGCGCTCGACGCGCAGCTGGCCTTCTACACCGCGCTCGGGCTGACGACCCGGTTCCGCGACGGCGACCGGTACGCCGCCGTCACCGACGGCACCGTCACCATCGGACTCGCCGACGCCTCACAACAACCCGTCGCGGGACGGACCGTGCTGAGCATCCAGGTCGACGACCTCGACGCGTGCGTCGCCTCGCTGGGTGCCGCCGCCGGCCTGGTGGTGACCGGACCGCACGAGCGGCGCACGACGGTCACCGACCCCGGGGGCAACCCCGTCGTGCTGTACGAGCGGTTGTCATGACCGGGCTGCTGGGGATGACCATCTCCGTGCTGGGTGGGACCGGGCCGCAGGGGCGGGGACTGGCCCGCCGGTTCGCCGCGGCCGGCCTGGACGTGGTGCTCGGCTCCCGGGACGCGGCACGGGCCGCGGCCACCGCCGCGGACCTGCCCGGCCGGGTCCGCGGCATGTCCAACGCGGACGCCGCGGCGGCCGGCGCGATCGTCGTGGTGGCCGTACCGTGGGACGGGCACGCCGACCTGCTCAAGGACCTCGCCCCGGTGCTGGCCGGGAAGATCGTCGTGGACTGCGTCAACCCACTCGGCTTCGACCAGCAGGGCGCGTACGCGCTCACCGTCGAGGAAGGCTCGGCCACCCAACAGGCCGCGGCGATCCTGGCCTGGTCGACCGTGGTCGGCGCGTTCCACAACGTGTCCGCCGTCCACCTTGACGACCCGGAATGCTCTACTGTGGACACCGACGTGCTGGTGCTCGGCGACGACCGGGCCGCCACCGACCTGGTGCAGGAGCTGGCCGCGACCATCCCCGGGGTCCGCGGCCTCTACGGCGGCCGGCTGCGCAACGCCCACCAGGTCGAGGCGCTCACCGCCAACCTCATCTCGGTCAACCGCCGGTACAAGGCCCACGCGGGCCTGCGCGTCACCGACATCTGAAACTCACGACAGGGAGCCCGCGTGGACCTCACCAACACCGCCGCCATCGTCACCGGTGCCGCATCCGGCCTCGGCGCGGCCACCGCCGCCGCACTCACCGCGGCGGGAGCGACCGTGTACGGTTTCGACCTGGCCGACTTCGACGGCATCCGGGTCGACGTGACGGACCCGGACGCCGTCCGGGAGGCCGTCGCGGTCGCGGCGGCCGGCCCCGAACCGCTCCGGGTCGTGGTCAACTGCGCCGGGATCGCCCCGTCGGCCCGCATCCTCGGCCGCGCCGGGGTGCACGACCTCGCCATGTACGCCAAGGTCGTGCAGGTCAACCTGATCGGCACGTTCAACGTCATGGCGCTGGCCGCGGAGCGGATCGCGGCGACCGCCGCCGCCGACGAGCACGGCCAGCGGGGCGTCATCGTGAACACGGCGTCGGTCGCGGCGTACGAGGGCCAGATCGGCCAGGCCGCGTACGCCTCCTCGAAGGGCGGCGTCGCCGGCCTCACCCTGCCCGCCGCCCGCGACCTCGCCCAGCACGGCATCCGGGTCATGACGATCGCCCCGGGGATCATGCTCACCCCGATGCTGGAGACCGTCTCGGAGGAGTTCCGCGCCGGCCTCGCCGCCGGCGTCCCGTTCCCGGCCCGCCTCGGCACCCCGGCCGAGTACGCCCGCCTGGCCCTGTCCATCATCGCCAACGACTACCTCAACGGCGAGGTCATCCGCCTCGACGGCGCCCTGCGGATGGCCCCCCGCTGACGGTTCCGCCCGGCCGCCGGGCCGCCCCGCATCGGGGGCGGCCCGGCGGTGGCCCGTGCCTCGAGGTCCCCGGGTGCCTCCGGCTCGTCAGTCCGCTGCGAAGTCGTCGACCGCCGCGTCGCCGGCGACGTCCCGGACCCGCTGGAGCAGCCCTTCGACGCCGGACCAGGCGGCGAAGATGTCCGGCGCGTCGACCCGCGGACCGTCGGTGACGGTGGTGGCCAGGCCGACCCCCGCGGCACGCACCGCGGCGACCTGGAACCAGTGCGGCAGCCCGTGCCGGACCATGACGACCCGCACGCCCCCGGGCCATTCGTGGTACGTGTCCCCGGCGAAGCCCAACGTGTAGTCCGACACGTACGCCGGCCGGGGCAGCCGCTGCACGGCCAGGCTGACCTGGCACTCGCCGGCGCTGAACGTCGCCGTCGCCGCGCGCAGGTCGGGATACTGCACGGCCGACAGCCACCGGCCACCTGGCGGTGCGAGCCGCGCCGCGAGCCCGGTGACGCGGTCCACCAGCGCCCCCGCCGGCTCGCTGCGCGGCGGCGGGAACGCCACCGGACCACCGGCGCCCAGCTCGGCCGTGCCCACCGGCCGCGCGGCGTTGATCAGCCACGCGTTCACGGGATCGGCGGGCGGTTCCACGCGCCCACGATAGTGGTAGCGCTGTGACCACGAACGTTCACCGGGTGGGTGGCGCTGTGGTTCCTCGCCGCCCGCCCGCGCCGGCGCGTGGCAGCCTCGCGCGTGCGGCATCCGGTGGGCGCCGTCGCGCCGGCCGGGCCGCCGTGGTGATCCAAGTCGCGTCCTGGCCGTCCGGACGACCACGGCGCGACTTCGATCAACCGGCCAAGATCACCAGCGGGCCGGGGCGCGGGGCGTCAGTCGGCGTCGTCGAGGCGGGCGGGGTCGGAGACGCGGCTGGGCAGGGTGACGGTGTGGCCGTAGAAGTTGCGGATCTCCGAGACGACGTGCTCGAACTGGTCGAGGTCGATCGGTTTGGTGATGAACGCGTTGGCGTTGCGGCTGTAGCTGGCCATGATGTCGCTGTCCGTCGAGGACGTGGTGAAGACGATCACCGGGATCGACTTGAGCTTGTCGTCCTGCTTGATGAGGGTGAGCGCCTGGCGGCCGTCGACGCGCGGCATGTTGAGGTCCAGCAGGATCAGGTCGGGCCGGGGCGCGTCGGTGTACGGCTCCTCCCGGTACAGGAACGCCATCGCCTCCTCGCCGTCGGCCACGTGGTGCAGCTCGCTGCGGATGCGATGGTCCTCGAAGACGCTCTCCATGAGGGCCACGTCGGCGAGATCGTCCTCGACGAGCAGGACCTGCAGGACGGATGGCTCAGTCGGCATCGCGGTTCTCTCTCATGGTCGGTCCGCCACGGGGATGGCACGGTGGAAGCGCGTCGGGCACACCATCGACAGCGGCACAGTACGGTACCGCCGCGACGAGGGCTGTGCTCGGACGTGCGGCACCACGCCGGCGTGTCCCGGAGCAGGGCGGCCCGGGGCGGCGGGCGCGTGCCGTCACCCCGGGCCGCGGGTCAGTGCCAGTTGCTGATCTGCACGTCCCGTGGGGCCGGTGCGCCCTGGCCGGTCTCGACCAGCGACTTGAGGCTCAGCAGGTAGGACGCCCACTTGGTGCTGCAGTGGTACATGAACTCGACCGGCTCCTTCCAGCCGAGGTGCTCGAACAGCACGATCGTGTAGTCGCCGTCGCGGTGCAGCTTCCAGTCGATGGTGGTGCCGATCCACTCCTCGGGGCCGTCCACCACCCGCCAGGTTACCCGCTCAGCCGGCTTGGCCTGCACGACCTGCATGTCGAACCCGCCGACGGGCGGGAACCGGAACTGCAGGACGCCGTCGTGCTCCTTCGTGTCGCCCGTCCACCAGGCGGCGAGCCCGTCGACGGTCGTCAGCGCGTCGTACACCTGCTGCGGTGCCGCGTCCTTGACGCCGATGCGGTGCAGGATGTCCGTCATCGTCACTCCTCCTCGGTCTGCTGCTGGGTGCGGTGGATCGCCTCGGCGATCTGCTTGATACGGCGCAGCCGGGCGTCCCACGTCGCGCCGACGGAGGACAGCTGCGCCACGGCGCGGGCCAGTTGCACGTCGTCGACGTGGTACCGCTTCTCCCGCCCGGCCGGTGTCGCACGGACCAGGCCGACCCGGTCCAGGACGGTGAGGTGCTTGGCGACGGCCTGCCGGGTGACCGGCAGCTGCAGGCTCAGCGTCGTGGCCGTGCCGACGCCCTCGGTGAGCAGCAGGTCCAGCATCCGGCGCCGGACCGGGTCGCCGATCGCCGACCACAGCTCGTCGTCGACGACGGTCGCCGGGCTCGTCACGGCCGGACCCGCAGCGTGGCGACGTAGGCGGTCAGGCGCGGCAGGAAGTGGTCCCAGCCGGCGACGTGGTCGCGGTACTGCTCCTCCAGGACGGCCGCTTCCCAGCCCAGCTCCCGGAACCCGGTCTCGCTGAACCGCAGCAGCGTCCCGCCGCCGGACGGGGTGAGCCGGAAGGTGACCAGCAGCGAGTTGCCCTCCGCCGCGGCCTGGTCGGCCGGCTGCGTCCAGCGGAACGAGAACCGGTGCGGCGGCTCGACGTCGACGACCGTGAACGCCACCACCGTGCCGCCGTCGTCGCGGTCGCCGAAGACGATCTCGCCGGTGGAGCCGGGCGTCGCCTCGTAACGGGCGTCGTCCGGCCACCACTGCTTGATGTGCTCGGGGTTGCTCACCACGTCGAAGACCACCTCGGGTGGTGCCTCGACGTACATCTCACGTTCGATCGTGCCGAGCTCCATGCTGTACCTCCCGCAACCTTTGGTTGCTTAACAACCTAGCCCGCGGGCGGCGGATGCGCAACCAGTGGTTGCGCGTTGCTATGCGGGAGGCAGCGCCTGCGGCCCGGGCGCGCCGCCGAGCATCCGCTGGTCACGGGTGGTCGCCTCGATGTACGCGCGGGCCAGCGGGGCGAGCGCTGGCAGCTGCAGCCCGCCCGGGCCGTACACCAGCCGGGCGGCACTCACCGCGAACCACGGCGCCGCCGGGCCGTGCAGCATCACCGGGTCGCCGACCTCGTACCGCAGCACGAACAGCCACTGCGCGACGTCGCCCTGCAGCTCCACGACCCCGGTGTGCCAGAAGCTCAGCCACTGGCCGCGGTAGTCGCACAGCAGGCGCTGGCTGGTGAGGATCGTGCGGACCGTCGCGTGGTCGCGCCACTGGTGGGCGGCCTGCGCCTGCGCGCGGTTGCGTGCCGCCGCGTTGCCGATCGCGTTCGCGGCCAGCCCGGCGGCCACGAACGTCGCGGAGCCCAGCAGCATCGTGCTGCTCTGCTGGTACGTCGCCGTGGTGCCGTAGAAGCGGGCGTAGCCGAGCAGGGCGTCGCCGTAGGCCACCTCGTCCGGGTTGAGCCGGACCGCGCCCGGCGGCAGCGCGACGAGGTCGCCGCCGCCGTGCAGGTACCCGTACAGCTGGCAGGCACTGCTCCAGCCCTCGCGCAGCGCGACCTGCTGCGGGTCCTCCGTCTTGCGCCGCACCGCTACCTCCCTTCTCCGGCCGTCAACGGCCCGGCTCGTGGCGCCGCAGCGCCCACCTGCCGGCGCCGGTGACCGCCACCCCCTGCAGGGCGAGGACCCCCATCGCCCACCACCACGCCGCGGCGGTGTGCCGCCACAGCGCGTCCGCGCTCGGGTCCAGCGCCAGCGCGCGCAGGTCGACGGTGGCCGCCGCCGCGGCGTACCCCCACCGCGCCGGGGCCAGCCACGACAGCTGCTCGACGCCGGCGCGGCCGACCACCGCGAACAGGCCGCCGCACAGCACCAGCTGCGCCATCACCAGCCCCACGAGGACCGGCATCGTCTGCTCACCGGTCGACACGTAGGCGCTGACCAGCAGGCCGGTCACGGTGGAGACCAGCGCGGTCAGCCACACGACCGCGATCAGCTCCAGCAGCGGCCAGCGCAGCGCCAGCGCCTCCTGCGCCCCGGGCCGCCCGGCGAGCCCCACGAGCACGAACAGCGCCGCCTGCACCCCGTTCACCGCGGCGAACCCGAGCAGCTTCGAGCCGAGGTACGCGCCCGGGGCGAGCCCGACCGCGCGTTCCCGGCGGTAGACGGGGCGCTCCCGGACCAGCTCCCGCACGCCGCCGGCGAGCCCGAAGAACACCGCCCCGATGATGAGCACGACGGTCAGCTGCGCCGCCTCCGCGCTGCGCCCGAGCGGGTTGCCCGGCCGGGCGAAGCCGTCGTCGCCGGGGATCACGTACAGCAGCGCGGCCAGGCCCAGCGGCAACCCGAGCAGCAGCGCCGCGTACATCCGGTCGGCGAGCGTCACGGCGGCCATCCGCCGGGTCAGGATCGTCAGCTGCCGCCACCAGCTCTGCCGGGGTGGCGGTGGCTCAGCCGGCACCGGCGCCGGCCCGCCGGACGCAGCGCCGGTGCTCGGGGCCGGCGGGGTCACCGTGACGGCGTACCGCGCGGCCCAGCGGTCCGGGTCGTCGTACACCTGCTTGAAGACGTCGGCGTACTCCTCGGCGCCGAAGAACGCCAGCAGCTCGCCGGGCGGGCCGAAGTACGCGACCTTGCCGCCCCGGCCGAGCACCAGCACCCGGTCGCAGACGTTGAGGTGCAACGGGCTGTGCGTGACCACGACGACGGTGCGGCCACGGTCGGCGAGGTCGCGCAGGCTCAGCATCACGTCCCGGTCCAGCGACGGGTCCAGCCCGGAGGTCGGCTCGTCGAGGAACAGCAGCGACGGCTCGGTGAGCAGCTCCAGCGCCACCGAGGTGCGCTTGCGCTGACCGCCGGACAGGGTGTCGATGCGCTGGTCGGCGTGGCCGGTCAGGCCGAGCTGGCCGAGCACCTCGTCGATGCGCTGCTCCCGCTCGGCCGGCGTGACGTCGGAGCCGAAGCGCAGCGCCGCGGCGTACCGCAGGGCCCGGCGCACGCTCAGCGCGGCGTGCAGGATGTCGTCCTGCGGCACCAGGCCGATCCGCTGGCGCAGGTCGTCGTACTCGGCGTACAGGTCGCGGCCCTGGTAGACGACCGCGCCCTCGTTCGCCGGGCGGTACCCGGTCAGCGCGCCCAGCAGCGTCGACTTGCCGGCCCCGCTCGGCCCGACGACGGCGAGCAGCTGGCACTCGCCGAGCTCGAAGCCGACGCGGTCGAGCAGCCGCTTGCCGCCGGCGACCGTGACGCCCAGCCCCTGCACGCGCAGCGAGACCCGGCCGGTGTCGACGTACTCGCGCAGCTGCGTGCCGTCCACGACGAGCTGGTGCCGCCCGAACGACAGCAGGTCGCCGGAGCGCAGGTCGGCGTCGCTGACCCGGCGGCCGTTGACGAACGTGCCGTTGCGGGTGCCGAGGTCGACCAGCCGCAGCCCGCCCTCGGTGCGCACCAGGTCCGCGTGGTACCGCGACACCTGCAGGTCGGCCAGGACGATGTCGTTGTCCGGGGCGCGCCCGATCCGCGTGCGGTCCGCCGCGCGGTAGGTCGCCGACGGCACCCGGCCCGCCTCGAACCGCGGCCCAGACGCAGCCGCAGCGCCGCCAGCCGCAGCGCCGCCAGCCGCAGCGCCGCCAGCCGCAGCGGCGCCCGGTGCGGCGGGACCCGGTGCGGCCGCCACGGTTTCCGGCGGCGCCGCGTGCTCCGGGCGCAGGGTCAGCGAAGGGCCGTCGACGGCGCCCAGCCGGATCTGGTACGGCCGCGCCAGGTCGAGCTCGTCCACCCGCGCGCCCGCGGCGTACGTGCCGTTGCGGCTGCCCAGGTCGCGCAGCCGCCAGCCACCGGCCCCGAACCGCACCTCGACGTGCTCGCGGGACACCCGGGGGTCCTCGATCACGATCCGGCACAGCGGGTCCCGGCCGATGCGCAGCACCTGCTCCTCCGGGCCGATGCGGCGTACTCCGTCGGGGGTGCCGATCAGCAGCGCCGTCACGAGCCGGCCTTCGGCAGCCGCTTCGCCATCGCCGTGGCGAGCTGGATCGCGTCGGACTGGTAGCTGCCGCGGGTGCCGGCCAGGAAGTACGCCCCGGTCACCGCGACTTCGACGACGACCTGACCACTGCGGACGAAGACGATCGCGACCTTGTCGCTGTCGCCGTTGTCGGAGAAGATGCCGAGGCTCTCCTCGCCGAGCTTCGCCGTCTGCATCTCCGACCAGCCGCAGCGGGCCGCCGTGGTGCGCAGCGTGGTGAAGAAGACCTTCGCCTCGTCGCTGTAGAAGCCCGCCACCGCCGAGCCCACGAACGGGTACCCCTGGGCGCCGGTCACCTTGAAGTTGTTGGTCTCGGCGCCGGCGATGGCGTCCCCGGCGACCGCGCCGTCGGCGCACAGCTCCAGCTTGGACAGTCCGCCCCGCAGGTAGGAGTTCTCGGTGCGGGACTCGACCGTGTTCGGCGAGGCGCTCATGACCGCCGCGATGTCGCCGACCGACACCAGCGCCGAGCGCAGCTCCGTGACCGGCGGCGGTGGCCGGCTCTTGTCGAACGAGCGGGTGGCGCCGGGCCGTCCCGAGCCGGGGCCACCACCGCCGGAACCGTCGAGCGACGAGCCGAACTTGTACAGGGAGAAGCAGCAGCCGGCGACGAGCGTCAGCACCACGCCCATGGTCACCAGCAGGGCCCTGCCGGTGCTGGTCTTCGGCTGCCCGGCACCCAGGGGCCCGCCGGGCGGTGCCGTCGGCGGCATCGGGTAGTCGACCGGCCGCGGCGACGCCGGCGCGCCGGCGAACGAACCGGGCGGCAGCGGGTAGCCCGCCGCCGCGCCGCTCGACGGCCCGACCGGCGAGAACCCGGCGCCGGACGTGGGCCGCGGCGGTGGCTGGTACCCCGGACCGGTGGTGGGCGGCGACGCGTAGCCGGGGCCGGTGGTCGGCGGCAGCGCCGAGAGGCCCAGGCCCGCCGTGGTCTGCAGCGGCGCCGCCCGCAGCGCGCGGATCCAGCCGGCGGCCGAGGCCGGCCGCGCGTCGGGCTGGATCGCGAGCATCGCCACGATGCCGCGGATCTCCCGGTCGTGGCCCGGCCCGAGCGCCGCGGCGAGCCGCCGGGTCATGCCGTCGACGTCACCGGCCACCGGCGCCTCGCCGGTCACCGCGTAGTAGACCGTCGCGCCGAGCGTGTACCGGTCGGTCGCCGGGGTGTACTCGCCACGCGCGAGGGACTCCGGGGCCATGAACGGCGCGGTGCCGAAGATCCGCGAGGTCCGGTCGGTGCTGCGCAGCCGGACCAGCCCGAAGTCCACCAGGTACACCCGGCCGTCGGCGGCGAGCAGGACGTTCGCCGGCTTGATGTCGCGGTGGATCACCGCGGCGCCGTTGGTGTCGCGGCCGCTGTGCAGGTGGTCGACGGCCTCCGCGACGTGCTCCAGCGACGCGAGCACGTCCAGGCCGCGGACCTCGCCGCGCTCCAGCGCCTCCTGCAGGTTGCGTCCTTCGATCCACTTCATGACGAAGTAGAGCCGGCGACCGCCGGTGGCCTCCTCGCCCGCGGTGTGCGGCGGCGGGCCGACGAAGACGTCCTTCACCTTCACCAGCGCCGGGTGCTCCACCTGTGTGGCGAGCGCCGCCTGCAGCCGCAGATCCTCCAGCTGCCGCTCGGCGACCGAGTCGTCATCGATGCGGATCATCTTCACCGCGTACCGGAACGACTCGCTGCCGTGATGCTCACGGGCGAGCCAGACCTCGCCCTCGCCCCCGGCGGCACGCCGCTCCACCAGCTCGTAGCGCTGCAGCGCGTCCGCCGGACCGACGTAGCACGGGCCCCCGTCCGTCGACACGAAATCTCTCACCATTTCCTCAGCTGCGGGCAGTGCGGGCGAGCGTAACCGAGCCGCAGCGCCCCGATCAGGTCGTTGTTAGCGGGTTGTTAGCGGTGCGGTGCGGTATCAATGGGCTGTGCAATTCGGACTTCTGGGGCCGGTCGAGGTCCGCGATCAGGGCCGGCTGCTGCCCGGCGGCAGCGGGCGTGCCCGGCTGGTGCTCGCCTCCCTGCTCATCGACGCCGACCGGCTCAGCCCCACCGACCTGCTGATCGCCACGCTGTGGCAGGACCCGCCGGGCTCCGCGAAGGCCCAGCTGCACAACCTGGTCAGCGGGCTGCGCCGCCGGTACCGGGCCATCGACCCCGCGCTCATCGAGACCCGCCCCACCGGGTACACGCTGCGCCTGGGACCGCACCGGCTGGACCTGGCGGAGTTCCGCGCGCTGACCGGACGCGGCAGGGCCGCGGCCGGGTCCGGCGACCACACCGCCGCGCTGGCCCTGCTGGACCGCGCGCTGTCGCTGTGGCGCGGGCCCGCCCTCGCCGACCTCGACGGCCCGTCCACCGCCGCGGTCCGCGAGGCACTGCACCGGGAGCGGCTCGCCGCGGCGGAGGTCAAGCTCGACGCCGCGCTGGCCCTCGGCGGCCACGACACCGTCCTGCGCGAGGTCGAGCCGCTGCTGGCCGCGCACCCGTACGCGGAACGGCTGTACCGCCACCAGATGCTGGCCCTGGCCGGCGTCGGCCGGCGGGCCGAGGCGCTCGCCGTCTACCGCCGCGCGTACCGGCGCCTCGTCGACGACGTCGGCATGGAACCGGGACCCATGCTGCGCGCCACGGAGCGGCTCATCCTGCGCGGCCGGCCGGTCGCGCAGCCGCCCGCACCACCCGCCCGGCCGGTGCCGCGGCAGCTGCCGCCGGCGGTCGAGCTGGCTGGGCGCGGCGCGCTGCTCGACGAGATCACCGGCCGCCTCGACGGTGCCGGCGCGCCGGTGGTGCTGCTGGTCGGCCCCGGCGGGGTCGGCAAGAGCGGGCTGGCCGTCGCCGCGGCACACCGGCTGAGTACCGCGTACCCGGACGGGCAGCTGTACGCCGACCTGCGCGGCAGCCACGACACCCCGGCCGACCCGCACCGGATCCTGGAACGGTTCCTGCGGGCGCTCGGCGTCCCGGCCGCCGACCTGCCCGCCGACCCGGAGGAGCGGGTCATGCTGTACCGCAGCCACCTCGCCGCCGCCCGGATGCTGGTGGTGCTCGACGACGCCGCCGACGAGGCGCAGCTGCGGCCGCTGCTGACCGGGACCGGCGGGGTCCTGGTGACCTCCCGCCGGCAGCTCGCGGCGCTGCTGCACGTGGCCCGGTTCGTGGTGCCGGCGCTGCCGGCCGCCGACGCGATCCGGCTGCTCGCCACCGGCGCCGGCGAGGCCCGTATCGCCGCCGACCCGGCGGCCGCGCGGGAGATCGTGCGGCTCTGCGGCGGGCTGCCGCTCGCCGTGTGCATCGTGGCGGCCCGGCTCGCCGTGCGGCCCGGCACGCCCCTCGACGAGCTGCGCCGCCGCCTGGCCGTGCAGCGCGGCCGGCTCGACGAGCTCACCGTCGGCGACCTCGACGTGCGGGCCAGCATCGCCCTGAGCCACGACGCGCTGCCCGCCGGCGCGCGGCGGCTGCTGCTGCGGCTGAGCCTGGTCACCGCCGCCGACTGGCCGCAGTGGGTCGCGCAGGCGCTGCTCGACGCACCCGCCCGGCACGCCCGCACGGTGCTCGACCAGCTCGCCGAGGTCCACCTGGTGGAGCCGCTCGGCCGGGACGCCGCCGGGCAGGACCGGTTCCGGCTGCACGAGCTCGTCGCCGAGTACGCCCGGGAACGCCACCGCGCCGACGAGGCACCGGCCGAACGGGACCGGGCCCTGCACCGGCTGCTGCACGGCTGGCTCGCGCTGGCCGGTGCGGCCGACGACCTGCTCGGCGACGCCACCGGCGCCACCGACCCGCGCGTCGCGCCACCCGAGGACGGCGCGCGGGCGGTGCGCGCCGGCGCCCTGGACTGGTTCGAGACCGAACGCGCGGGCCTGGTCGCCGCGGTCGACCAGGCCGCCGCCGCGCACCTGCCGGCCGTCGCCGTCGCCCTCGCCCTGCGGATGTCGACGTTCCTGGGCAACCGCGGCTACGTCGACGACTGGGAGCACACGCTGCACACGGCGATCTGCGGCGCGCGGACCGGCGGCGCGCACCGGCCGCTGGCCAAGCTGCTCGACGCGCTGTTCAAGGCGCACCTGCAGCGTGACGAGCACCCCCGGCTGCCGGCCGTCGCCGCCGAACAGCTCGCCGTCGCCACCGCGCTCGGCGACGTGGACCTGCAGGTGCTCGCCCTGCGCAACGCCGGCCTCGCCGAGCTGCGCCTCGGCCGCTTCGACGAGGCCTTCGACTGCCTGGAACGCGCGGTCGCCACCGCCCGCGGCCGGGCGGCTGCGGGCCCGCTGCTCGGCGAGACCCTGGACACCCTCGGCTTCGCCCGCTGGGACACCGGCGACGCCGCGGCGGCCGTGTCGCTGCTGGAGGAGGCGCTCGCCGTCGAAGGGTCCCCGGCCGGGTCGCTGCGCGCGGCGCTGCGCCGGTACCACTACGGACTGGCCCTCACCGCCGCCGGCCGGCTCGACGAGGCCCGGCACGCCCTCGCCGCCGCGCTGGAGACCAGCCACGCCGTCGGCGACGACCTCGGCACCGCGTACATCGAGCAGGCGCTCGCCGACGTGGCGATCGGGCAGGGCCGCCCGGCCGAGGCTGCGCAGCGGCTGGAGCGGGCCCTCGCCGTGCACCGCAGGGTCGACCGCCCCGACGGCCACGCCGAGACCCTGCGCGCCCTGGGCGACCTGGCCGCCGCCGAGGGCCGCTGGGCGGACGCGACCGCCGCCCTGCACCAGGCCGTGGACATCTGGCAGCGCATCGGCGCGACGGTGCAGACCGCCCGCGGCCTGGCCCGCCTCGACCGGGTCGCGGCCGCCTCCGGCGACGCCGCCGCCGCCGCGGCGTACCACGGCAGGTGGCGGGCGGTGCTCGCCGGGCTGCGGCTGGACGAGGCCGCCCTGCACCTACCGGCGGGCCTCACGCTGCGCCCGTGAACCTGCCCGGACCGCCGCTGTGCGTGGCAGGTCGAACGCCGGGAACAGCGCCCCGTCGTTGAACACCACGATGCGCGAGACCGTGCCGCCGAGCACCGACAGCAGCGTGATCCCGTGCGCCCGGTACTGCCCGCGCCCGCTGTTGTCTCATGCGGGTACAGACGGTTCCCGGCCGGAAAAGTCACCGGTGCCGGCGCGGTCAGTCCAGCGGCTGGCGGGCCACGGCCGGTGCCTCCTTCCCGGCCAGCAGCCAGCCGCCCGCGTACGCCACCGCCGGCAGGCCGATCAGGATGGCCAGCAGGCTCGCCGCCGGTGGGTGCCCGAGCCAGTGCAGGGCGCGGTGGTGCCAGGCGAGCAGCGCCAGGTACGCGCCGGCGGTGCCGATGACCGCGCCGAGCAGGGCGAGGCAGCCGGCGGTCGCGGCGGTCAGCGCCCGGCGGGTGCGGCGCGGCGCCCCGGCGGCGGTGAGGGTGCGCAGGTCGCGGGCGGTTTCGGCGCGGATCAGCCCGACGGTCATGGCGAGCACGCCGAGGGCGAGGGCGATGCCGGTCGCGGTGGCGTACGCGGCGACCCGGGCCGTGTCCGCGCCGGTCGGGCGGGTCTCGATGTTGAGCCCGGCGGCGGAGGCGGTCTGCTCCGCCCGGTCGATCTGCCGCTGGGTGAGCCTGTCCGGGGCGTGGATCAGCCAGCCGCCGGGCACCGCCGTGAGTTTCAGGGTGTCCATGGCGTGGGCGGTGATCAGGGCGCCGGGCAGTGACGTGTACGTCGGCAGGTCCGCCTGCTGCACCTTCGGCTTCCAGCCGGAGTTCCGGCTGGGGAAGATGTCGTACCCGTCGTAGCCTGCGCGCCAGCTGACGATGTCGGTGTCGGCGGCGATGCCGGTCGGGTCGATGCCGTAGTGGCGCAGCAGCTCCGGGGTGGCCACGAACAGCGGGTCTGCGTCGTCGCTGCTGTAGTGCCGCCGGGTGCGGCCGTCGACCGTCTCGAGGCTCGGCCGGCCCATCTGCTGCACCGGCCGGCCGCGGCCCTCGGCGCCGCCGGGTTCGGGGGTGTCCGGGTCCATCGCGGCCTGCAGCGGCAGCACCGACGTGCTGTGCAGGGCGGCGGCGATCGCGTCGACCTGCTGCCGCGCGGCGGTCTGCTGTTCGGGTGTCAGCGACGGCACGGGCCCGTCGAGACCGCCGGGGCCCAGCCAGACGATCAGCTGGTCGGCGGGCATGTTGCCGCCGGCGGGGACGGCGGCCTTGGCCACGGCGACGGCGGCGCTGAGCGCGATGGTGGCGGCGATGCCCACGGCGAGGGTGATCGCGGCGAGCGCCGCGCTGGAGCGGGCCCGGAACCGGGCCAGGTCGCGCAGCGCGAGCCGGGGTGCCAGCGGCGCGAACCGGGCGGTCCGGCCGGCGCCGGCGATGCCCATCGGGGCGAGCAGCAGCAGCCCCGCGGCGATGCCGAGGACACCGCCGACGATGTACGGCGCCCTGTCGCCGCGGGATGCGACGATCGCGCCGAGCCCGGCGGCCAGCAGCACCACGCCGAGGAGCGCGAAGCGGTGGGCGGGGCGGGGCGGGACGGGTCGCGCGGACAGCGCCGCGACGACGGGGACCCGGGCGGCGGCGCGGGCCGGCCACCAGGCGGCGCCGACGGCGGTGACGATCGCGAGCAGCGCCATGCCGAGCAGCGGCAGCCACGGCAGGTGGAACCGGTCGACGCGGTGGGCGAGCAGCGGCTCCATCAGCGGACCGAGCGACACCCAGGCGGCGTACCCGGCCGCCGCGCCGGTGAGCGCGCCGGCGACGCCGATGACCGCGCCGTTGGCGACGACGACGAGCCGGACGTGCCGGTGGCTGGCGCCGATGGCGCCGAGCATGCCGAGCGACCGCATCCGGCGCTGCGCCATGACCGTGAACCCGGCCGCGGCGAGCAGGCCGACGAACAGCAGCCCGACCGTGGCGAGCATGAGCACGCCGAGCGTGGCGGGGTCCTGCTGCTCGTTGCGCTGCTGGGTCACCATCCCGTCGGGGCGGCGCACGCTGCGGAACTGTGCGTCGGTGACGCGCAGCAGCACGCTGGTCCGTCCGGCGGGGGCGAGCCGGCCGGGGGCGACGAGCGCGAACCGGTCGCGCAGGTTCAACGGGTTCTCCACCAGGCCGACCACGGTGCGCCGCCGCCCGCCCTGGTCCCAGGTGCCGCCGACGGTCAGCCGGAACAGCGTGGCGACCTGCTCTGTGATTGCGACCTCGTCGGGGCCCTGCGGGTACCGGCCGCTGCCGAGCCGCAGCATCGACCGGCCGAACGGGCCGTGCGGGTCCTGCGCGCGCAGGTCGATCCCGCTCGCCGAACCGGGCACCGGGATCGTCTGGTGGTCGATGACCTCGACGGTGCCGAAGGCGGCCCGCAGCGCGGCGACGTCGGCGTCGGCCTGCGCGCCGGTGCTGCCCAGCGTGGCGATGCGGTTGGCGGTGCCGAACGTGGCGGCCTGCGGGTCCGCCGCGCTGCCGGCGAACCCGAGCCCGACCGTGGTGGCCGCGACGGCGAGCGCGACCATCGTCAGTACCAGTGACTGCTGCCGCCACTCGCGGCGGAACAGCCGCCACGCCCAGCGGATCACGGCCCGCCTCGCGGGCAGCCCGCCGTGGCCGCCGCCGAGGACCAGCGGCCGGTCCTGCACCGCGACGCTCACCGGGCCGGCTCGCCGGTGAGCAGGGACTCCGGGCCGGGGCGCGGCGCCGTGCGGTCCACGATGCGCCCGTCGCGGATGAACACGACCCGGTCGGCCCACGAGGCGAGCTGCGCGTCGTGGGTGACCACGACCGCGGCGAGGCCCCGTTTGCAGGCGGCGAGCAGCATCCGCATCACCGTCTCGCCGTTGGCCGAGTCGAGGGCGCCGGTGGGTTCGTCGGCGAGCAGCAGCCGCCGGTCGCCGACGACGGCCCGGGCGATCGCGACGCGCTGCCGCTCACCGCCGGACAGCTGGTCGGGGAAGCGCGCCGCCCGGTCGGCCAGGCCCAGGTCCTCCAGCGCGCGCAGCCCGGCGGCGCGGGCCTTGCCGGCGCCGACCCCGTCGAGCTCGAGGGGCAGTGCCACGTTCTCCGCCGCGGTCAGGCCGGGCAGCAGGTTGAAGTCCTGGAAGACGTACCCGATGGCGCGGCGCCGCAGCCGGCTGCGCTCGTCGCGGGACATGGCCGCGAGCGGCTGCCCGGCGACGAGCACCTCGCCGCTGGTCGCTGTCTCGAGGGCGCCGGCGATGGTGAGCAGGGTGCTCTTGCCGGACCCGCTGGGCCCCATGACCGCGACCATCTTGCCGGCCTCGACGGTGAGCTCGACGTCGCGCAGGGCGTGGACCTCGTCGGTGCCGTCGAGATACGTCTTGGACACCCCGTGCAGCTCCAGCACCGCGGTCATCGCCTGACCCCCGTCCGGCGGCGGATCTGCGGGGTGGCCGGCGACGGTGGCGGGGGAGGTTCGAGGGCGGCGCGTTTGAGCCGCCCGTCGGCGGTGTCGAGCCACTGCACGACGGAGTCCAGCCGGTACAGCTCGGCGTCGACCACCAGCGCCAGGCCGAGGTCGAGGTCGCCCTCCTCCTCCTTGAGCCGGGTCCACTGCTGCATCAGCTCGACCAGGTAGCGCCGGTGCGTCTGGATGACCTCGTGCACGTCGACGCCGTGCAGGCGCACCGCGACGAGGACCTTGATGACCAGCTCGTCGCGGGGCGGCGACTCCAGGTTGGGCGGGGTGCGCAGCCAGCCGTCCAGCTCCTGCGTGCCCTCGGCGGTGATCCGGAAGCCCCGCTGCGGTCCGGGCTCGGCGTCGTCGTCGGACTGCACGAGCCCGTCGCGCTCCAGCCGCTGCAGGGTGGTGTAGACCTGCCCGACGTTGAGCGGCCACACCTCGCCGGTGCGCGCCTCGAACTCCTCGCGCAGCTGCAGCCCGTACTTCGGGCCCTCGCTGAGCAGGGCCAACAACGCGTGCCGGATGCTCATCGCGCCACCATCCTCGATATCATGACAGGTATAATACTCGGTATACTCCGTCTGTCGAGGCTGGTTTCCGCGGTACGGGGGTCAGAGGGCGGCGGCCACGGCGGCCCGCAGCTCCGGGAGCCGGTCGTGCAGCAGCCCCGGGCACTCGGTGACGTTGAAGTCCTTGTGGCCGTAGATCTCCGTGGCGGGGATCGCGTACTGCTGGCAGGTGAACGCGCAGAACGCCACGAGACTGTTCCACAGGGCGGCCGGCGGCTGCACCGTCAGGTAGGTGCCCTCGTTCTCGATGCCGATCGCCTGGTCGTTCTGGCCCTTGCAGTGCGCGCCCTGGACCATCGTCTGGCCGTGCAGGAGGGCGTACAGGCTGCCGTGCCGGCCCTCGGTCAGCCAGCCGCCGCGGCTGTTGGTGAAGTGCTGGCCGCTGTCGAGCCAGCCGTTACCGTCCATGTGCAGGTCCTGGATGTCGCGGGAGTTCTGGAACGCGTGCGCCTGCGAGGAGTCCGTCGAGTTGGCCATCGCGGTGTGATGCACGATGATCTTGTTCGGCCGGTACTGGTCGACGGTGACCGGGCCGGCGGGTGGCCTGGCGCCCCAGCTGCCGCAGTTGGCGATCGTGGGCTGCTCGACCGCGGCGGCAGCGGGGTCGGCGGGAGCGAGCAGCGCCGCGGCGCCGCCGAGCAGGACGGCGCCACGCAGGACGCCGCGACGAGTGACCATGGGTGCCTCCGGCTGCCGGTGCCAACTTTCGGATCGCATAGAAGTTTGTAAACTTCTTGCAGCGGGGCACGCTACACCTGGTCAAGGTGCTGTGTCCATCGATCAACGCCACTTTAGAATTCCGCCATAGTTCGACGTCGACCTATTGAAAGTTTCCGACGATCGTGAGCTAATCGGCGAAGTTATCTGCCAACCCCGGAGCACACCCCCCAAGGAGGCGCACCGTGTCCAAACGACGGCTCGGCGCACTGGCAGTCCTCTCCCTCGCTGCCGCCCTGCTCACCACGGCCCTGGCCGGCAGCCCGGCCTCGGCGGCCACCGTGACCTACGGCCAGGACGTCTCGGGTCACCAGGGCAACGTCAACTGGTCGGCGCAGTGGAGCGCCGGCTCCCGGTTCGCGTACGTCAAGGCCACCGAGGGCACGTCCTACACCAACCCCTACTTCGCCCAGCAGTACAACGGCTCGTACAACGTCGGCATGATCCGCGGCGCCTACCACTTCGCCCTGCCGAACGGCGCCGGTGGCGCCGCCCAGGCCGACTACTTCGTCGCGCACGGCGGCGGCTGGTCCAAGGACGGCAAGACCCTGCCCGGAGCCCTGGACATCGAGTACAACCCCTACGGCGCCACCTGCTACGGGCTGTCGCAGGCGAGCATGGTCAGCTGGATCCGGGCGTTCCTGAACCGGTACTACACCCGTACCGGCCGCTGGGCGACCATCTACACCACGACCGACTGGTGGCGCACCTGCACCGGCAACTACAGCGGCTTCTGGGCCAACTCGCCGCTGTGGCTCGCCCGCTACAGCAGCTCCCCGGGCACCCTGCCCGCCGGCGCCCCCACCTGGTCGTTCTGGCAGTACTCCAGCACCGGCCCCTTCGCCGGCGACTCCAACCAGTGGAACGGCGCCCTGGACCGGCTGAAGGTCCTGGCCTGCAACGGCCCCTGCTGAACCGACCCGGCAACGACGGCATCGCCCCGGAGACCACCTCCGGGGCGATGCTCGCCGCGGAGATCAGTCGGCGACCACGAGGGCCTGCGGGGCGGCCTGCTTCATGCGGGTGCGCAGCCACTTGAGCTGGGTGGCGGTCTCGCCCTCGCAGGTCTGCACGACGCCCAGCAGGTCCTCGTCGCGCACGCCGCGGGCGGCCTGGCCGACCACGGTCCAGCAGATGTCGCACTCGGCGGCCATGAGGTACAGGTCCTGCAGGTCGCGCAGCAGACCGAGGCCGCCGGTGCGGGTGCCGCCGAACGGGCCGGAGTGCAGCCGGTCCGGCTCGTCCGGGGCGTGCTCGCGGTACCGGCGGGCGAACGGCTCGAGCTGCTCGGCGTGGCGGTCGCACTGCTGGGCGAGGCGGTGGCACAGGTGCTGGATGCCGCTGCCGCCGCGCAGCCTGTCGTAGGTGATGCCGGTGTAGTCGCACGGCCGCCCGGCGGAGCACGCCTTCCACGCCTCGAACGCCTCCTCGGGGCCCTTCCACGGGACCAGCGGGTTGCCGTCGCGGTCGCGGAAGTCCATGCGGCGGGCGTAGTCGAGGAAGATGTCGAGGTCGGCGCGGGCCTCGCCGGGCGGGTCGACGGCCCGCTCGCTCAGGTGGACGGTGCGGTCGACGCTGGTGAACGTGCCGGTCTTCTCCGCCCAGGTCGCGGCGGGCAGCACCACGTCGGCCAGTTCGGCGGTCTCGGTCAGGTACAGGTCCTGCACCACGACGAACAGCTCGGGCCGGGCCAGGACGCGCCGGATCCGGGCCAGGTCCGGCAGGGACACCGCCGGGTTGGTGGCGCTGATCCACAGCAGCTTGATCGAGCCCTGCTCGGCGTACCGGAAGATCTGCATCGCGTGGGTCGGCGGCGACCAGTGCGGGATCGTGGCGGGATCGACGTTCCACAGCTCGGCGAGCTCGCGGATGTGCTCCGGGTTGTCCCAGTTGCGCAGCCCCGGCAGGTCACCGTCGGCGCCGGTCTCGCGGGTGTTCTGCGCCGTCGGCTGCCCGTTCATCTGGTACAGGCCGGCGCCGGGCCGCCCGAGCATGCCGCGGATCAAGTGCAGGTTGTTCACCGCGCAGGACGCGGCGGTGGCCTGGTTGGACTGGTAGAACCCCTGCAGCACGGTGGACAGCAGCCGCTGCGCCGTGCCGAGCAGCTCCGCGGCGCGTTCCACCCCGGCGGCGGGCACGTCGCAGATCTCGGCGACCCGCCGCGGCGGGTAGGCGTCCACGACCGCGCACAGCTCGTCGAAGCCGATCGTGTGCGCCGCCACGTACGCCTCGTCGACCCAGCCCCGGCGGACGACCTCGCGCAGCAGCCCGTTCAGCAGCGCCAGGTTGGTGCCGCCGCGCACCGCCAGATGCACGTCGGCCTCGCGGGTGACGGCGGTCGAGCGCGGGTCGACGGCCAGCATCGCCGGCGGGTTCGGGCCGCGCCGGCGGTCCAGCATCCGCATCCACAGCACCGACTGCGTCTCCGCGACGTTGTGCCCCCACAACGCGATCGCGTCGCAGTGGTCCACGTCGGTGTACGAGCCGGGCTGCCCGTCGGTGCCGAAGCTCGCCTTCAGCGCCGCGGCGGCCGTCGCCGTGCACAGGCGGGTGTTGCCGTCCATGTGCGGGGTGCCGAGCCCGGCCTTGCCGATCACGCCGAGGGTGTAGTACTCCTCGAGGAACAGCTGCCCGCTGGTGTAGAAGCCGAAGTGCCCCCACCCGCCGGGCCCGTCCAGCAGCGCCTTCGAGCGCGCGACGATCCGGCCCATCGCGGTGTCCCAGCCGGTCTCCACCAGCCGGTCGCCGTCGCGGACCAGCGGCCGGGTCAGCCGGTCCCGGCTGTGGTTGGCCTGCCAGCCGTAGAGGTCCTTCGGGTCGAGCCGGCCACGGTTGACCCGGTCGACCGCCCGGCCCGCACGCCGACGATCCGGCCGTCCTTGACCGCGACGTCCATCGCGTCGCCGTTGGAGTGCAGCACCGACGCGCTCTGGAACCAGCCGTCGACGATGCTCTCGGTGAGCCCGCCGGCGAGGTACCCGTCGACCCGGACCGGCCACGCCTCGCCCGCCGCGTACGGGGTGCGTTCCCCCCACGGGTCGGCGATCCGATCAACCTTGCGATCCAGCACGGCGGGCCTCCTGACGCTGCGGCGGGCCGGGCGGTGGCCCGTCAGCTCCGCTACCCGTGCACCGGCGGACGCAAACGACGGGCGTCAGTCGATCGCCGCCCGGCGTGGAGCGTTTCGCGCCTGCCGTACCGGGCAGGGGATCCCCAGACCCTATGGAGGGAGTGACCATGCCTGCCCGTAAGGAGTTGCCGAGCACGGTGCAGCGCTCGCCGAAGAAGGCGCAGAACACGTGGATCCGCGCGCACGACTCGGCGGTCGAGACCTATGGCGAGGGCGAACGCGCCCACCGCACCGCGTTCGCCGCCCTGAAGCACTCGTTCGAGAAGGTCGGCGACCACTGGGAGCCGAAGTCCGGCGGCAAGAAGGGCCCCAGCGACACGAAGGCCGCCGGGGGCCGCGGATCGCCGGGCAAGACCGCCGGCGGCGTCGACACCAACGCCAGCAAGCAGCATCTGACCGACGTGGCGAAGCGGCTCGACATCCGCGGCCGGTCGCGGATGACCAAGGCCGAGCTCGTCGACGCGATCCAGAAAGCGAACAACAGCAGCACCCGCAAGGCCCGCGGCAAGTAGTCCCGCGCCGGCGGCGGTCGCCTCACGGGCTGTCGCGGTCCGGCAGCAGGGCCGTGCGCAGCTCGTGGGCGCCGTCGGGGCGGCGGGCCTCGAAGTAGGCGCGGTGGCGGCCGCCGGGCAGGGCCAGGATCTCCAGGTACCGCACGTCGGCCACCGGTGCCGCACCGGCGGCCACGAGCCGCGGCCCGCCGTCCACCGGCACGGCGCGGCCGCAGCGTTCCAGCCAGTTCTCCTCGCGGGTACGGCGGCCGTCGTAGTACCCGGAACCATCCGGCAGCACGCAGGTCAGGCGGGCGCCGCGGGCGTCCCAGCCGCCGGGGCGGGCGGCGAGGACCGTGCCGTGCGAGGTCCAGTCGAGGCCGTCGGCGGAGGTCAGGTACCTGGTGAACATGCGGTCGTCCGCGCCCGGCACGTCGAGCGGGTGCACGCACACCCAGGCGGCCCAGCCCCCGGCCGTGCGGTGCACGATCGGGTCCTTCACCGTCTCCAGCGGCCCGCCGAAGGCCAGCCGGCGCAGCGTCGCGTCCGGCAGGCCGGTCAGGTGCGGCGCCTCCAGCACGCCGATCTCCCACGGCGCGCCGTCGGCGGGGCAGTAGCTGGCGTACAGCCGCCAACCGGCGCCGGTGCCGACCAGCGCGGCGCGTTCGACCATGGCGACCCCCAGCGCCGCGGCGGTCAGCTCGAACAGCGGCGTGCACCGGACGCCGTCGGCCGAGCGGGCCAGCACGAGGGCGTCGCCGTCGCCGCGGGTCCGGTACAGCAGGAGCACCGTGCCGTCCCGGTCGAGGACGGCGGCCGGGGCGCCGGCCCAGCGCTGGCTGCCGGTGGCGGGCGGGGCGGCCACGAGTTCGCAGTGGCGGAGGTCCATGCCTTCGACTGTCGCCGCCGCCGGGGTCCATGCGACACTGGCAGGAATGCCAGTGTTCCGGAAGATTCAGCCACCGCTGCGGGTCGCCGCGCTCGTCGGCGGCACCGTGGCCACGTTCGAGCTCGGCATTCTCTGCCAGGTGTTCGGGCTGGACCGCACCGGTGACGGGCTGCCCGCCTTCGACTTCGCCGTCTGCGGCGAGCGCCCGGGGCCGGTGCCGACCAGCTCGGGCTTCGACGTCCACGTGCCGCACGGACCCGACCGGATCATCTCCGCCGACGTCGTCGCGGTGCCGGCCTGGCCCGACCTCGACGCGCCGCTGCCGGCGGTGCTGGGCGCGGCGCTGCGGGCCGCCCACGAGCGGGGTGCGCTGCTGCTGTCGATCTGCTCCGGTGCGTTCCCGCTCGCCGCCGCCGGACTGCTCGACGGGCGCCGCGCCACCACCCACTGGCAGACCGCGGCGCTGTTCCGGCAGCGGCACCCGCGGGTCGACCTCGTCGAGGACGTCCTGTACGTCGACGAGGGCCAGATCGTCACCGGGGCCGGCGCCGCCGCCGGGATCGACGCCTGCCTGCACGTGGTGCGCCGGCTGTACGGCTCGGCGACCGCGAACGCGCTCGCCCGGCGGATGGTCGTGCCGGCGCACCGCGAGGGCGGCCAGGCGCAGTACGTCGAACACCCGGTCCCCCCGACCGCCGGCTTTGCCGGCGTGCTGGACTGGGCCGTCGAGCACCTCGACGAGCCGCTGACCGTGGACCGGCTCGCGGCCCGGGCGAACATGTCGGGCCGCACCTTCGCCCGGCACTTCCGCGCCACGACCGGCACGACGCCGCTGCGGTGGCTGCTGGAGCAGCGGCTGCAGCGGGCGGAGCTGCTGCTGGAGACCACCGACCTGACGGTCGACGCGGTGGCCGGCCGGGCGGGGTTCGGCAGCGCGGACACGTTGCGGCATCACTTCAGCGCCCAGCGCGGCACCACTCCGCGGGCGCACCGGGTGGCGTTCGGTTCCCCGCCCGATCCGCATGGGGCGCCTTGTGTTTCACCCCAGCAGGTGCTAAACCGTTGTTAGCACTCGACACGTGCGAGTGCCAACCGAATGGGATGCAGCAGCCATCACAGGTCGGTCCGACCAGTAGAGGACGACGCAGATGGCCAAATTGATCGTTTTTGGCGAGGATGCTCGCCGTGGCCTCGAGCGGGGCATGAACACCCTCGCCGACGCCGTCAAGGTGACGCTCGGACCGCGCGGCCGCAATGTCGTGCTGGACACCGGCTACGGGGTGCCCACCATCACCAACGATGGTGTGAGCATCGCCAAGGAGATCGAGCTCGAGGACCCCTACGAGAAGATCGGCGCCGAGCTGGTCAAGGAGGTCG
>NZ_JBFAIC010000058.1:31401-72106 GCF_040654515.1 Dactylosporangium sp. NPDC050688 | reverse complement strand
CTCCTGGCCGGTCTCGATCTCGCCGTACTCGCTCATGTCATATCCCTTTTATGTGTGGTCCGGAGTGTTCCTTGCGATGCACAGAACACTACGGAGCCACGGACCTCGCCGAATCCCGGGAACGTGCCACGAGCACGGGGTCCTCGACGGGCGGGATGCCGCCGCCCTGGCCGAGGGTGACGAGCGCGAGGCCGGTGCTGAGCTTGTCGCGCAGCGCCGGGTCGAGCGTCAGCAGGACGTAGAGCAGCGCCCAGCCGAGCCCGGCGACCTTCGCCCAGTTCAGCGCCGTCTCGGAGAACGCCAGCCACGGCTGCGCCAGGTACACCACCGCCAGCGGCAGCCCGGCGAACACGGCGGTGCGCAGCACCTCCGCCGCGACCGTGCGGCGGCTGCGCGGCGCCGGCACCGGCACCGCGACCGGCTCGGCCCGGCGCAACCGGCCCAGCTCACCGGTGGCCAGGGCGGCGGTGTTGTGCCGCAGCACGTCCTCGACCCGCCGCCACGCGTCGGCCGAGGCGGGCGCGGCGACGAGGAACTTCAGCTGCCGCACCGCGCGGGCGGCGCCCCGGCCGCCGTCGGCCAGCTGCCGGTGCGTGTCGGCGTCGACGAGCCCGAACGTGGCCGGCAGGTCATGCTCCATCGCGTGCGCGATGCGCTCCAGCCGCTCCAGCCAGAACCGGCGCCACCGCAGGTCGTTGCGGCGGCCGGTGCCGCGCAGCTCGGCGACGAGGGCGAGGGTCTCGGCGAGCGCGGCGGCTCGCGGCTCGCGGCGGATGAACCGGCGCATCACCCGGGCGGCGAGGGCCCGCCACACCGCGCCGGCGGCGACCCGGGCCGTGGCCATGGCGGCGAGCGCGGCGAGCGTGGCGCCGGCCAGGGCCGGCCAGCCGCCGAGCCGGTACAGGGCCGCGCCGGTGAGGGCGAGGGCGGCGGTCAGCGGCGCCGCCCGGGTGACGGCGAGCCGGGCGGAGCCGGTCCGCGTGTACCGGTATGGCCACCGGTGCAGCACCAGCAGAGCCACGCCCGCGGCGACGGCGCCGGCGAGCAGCGCCCAGCCGCCGTCCAGGCCGGCCCTGGCCTGCGCGACCCGGGCGAGCACCGCGAAGGCGGCCGCGGTCGCCAGCCAACCGGCGGTGAGCCGGGCTGCCACGTTGGCGCGTTCCCACCGCGTCGTGAGCACCTCGTGGTCGAGCCGGTTGCCGTCCACGACGGTCCGCATGGCGGGCGTGACGGACGGCACCAGGCCGTCCAACGTGGACAGCAGCGGCACCGTGCCGGACCGCCACGCCGACAGCGCCTGGGCGTCGTACGCCCGCATCCGCCGCCGGATCATCCACAGTGGACCGCCGGTGCGCCACCACAGCTGCCGATGCGTGCCGCGCAGCCACGGCGGCATGGTGGCGGCCGGTCCGAGCGCGTCCAGGGCCGGGGTCCACAGCCGGTTCCGCTCGTACAGCCACGACTCGCGCACCCGGATGGCCGGCGCGGCCCGTACGGCGGGCGGCAGCGCCTCCAGGGTGGCGAGCGCGTCGCGGGTCCGGTCCAGCCACGTCAGGGCCAGCAGCCGCCCGTCGGTGACGTCCACGTCGGGCGGGTCCGTCGCCGCGACCCGGTCCAGCCAGGTGAGCGCCTCCTCCTCGCGGCCGGCGGACGACAGCTGCAGGGCCAGCTCCTTGACGACCTGCGGATCCGGGTCCGCGCCCGCCGCTGCGGCGAGGACGTCGACGGCGTCCGCCGGGCCGTCGTCCACGTCGGCCTGCCGGGCGCGGTCCAGAACGGCCGCGGCGCGGGCGGCGGCGTCCATCAGGTCCGCGGCGTCGATGCCCGCCAGGGGGCCGAGCAGCTCCTTGACGGTCCGCGGCGTCCACGCGGCGGTCACCTCGTCGTCGCGGCGGCGCGCCCGCCACCGCAGCGACGGCAGCGGCCCGCCGGTGCGCCACCACAGCGGCCGGTGCCAGTCGGCCGCGATCCCGGCCCGGCCGGTGGCGCCGGCGGCTGCGGCGGGCAGGCCGGCCTCGTGGTAGGCGTACGCCACGACCCGGCGCAGGCCGGCGGCGCGGGCCGTCTCGGCCGGGAGGCTCTCGACGAACTGCACCGCCTCGGGCAGCCGGTGCATCCGGATCAGCAGGTCGGCCTGCCGGACGAGGACCTCGATCGGGCTCGGGTCGACCGCGAGCCGGCGGTACAGGGCGAGCGCCGCCGCGTGCCGGTCGAGCGACTCGGCGACCCGCGCCGCCTGCCGCAGCAGCAGCGGATGGGTGGCGTCGCGGCGTAGCGCACCGGCGAGCACCGCCGCCGCCTCACCCCGCCGCCCGCCGGCCAGGTGGCCGGTCGCGGCGCGCACGGCGGCGAGCGCGTCGCGGTCCTGCGCGGTGCCGTTGACGATGCGGTTGAGCAGGGCCGGCAGATCGACGCGAGCCGGTGCGGCGTGCCCGGCCGCGTCGAGGACGGCGGCGAGCTGCTCCCGCTCGCGCCTCAGTTGGCGGGCCCGCAGGAACCGCAGCGGCCCGCCGGTACGCCACCACAGCCCGCGCCGGTCACCGCCCGCGTCGGACTCGACCGCCAGGACCGGCAGGCTCATCGCGGTGTACGTGCCGGCGCGCAGGACCGGCGTCGAGCCGCTGCCGCCGGGCAGGGAGTCGAGCGCGGTGAGGGCCTCGGCGAAGCGGCCGTGCTCGCGCAGGCGGTGGTTGCGAGTGGCGGCCACCGGAGCGTCGTCAGGCGCGACGCGCTGGGCCTCGGCGAGCAGGGCGAGCGCGCAGCCGTCCCAGCCGACCGCGAACTGCGCCTCGGCGAGCGCATGCAGCAGTGCGGGGTCCGAAGGGCCCGTGATCAGGGCCTCCGCCAGGAGGTGGGCGGCGTCGGCGTGATCGCCGACGACAGAGCACAGCTCCGCCGCTTCAAGGACCGCGGCGGGTCCACTGCTCGACATGGCGGTAAGCATCGAGGATCGCATGTCTCTCACGCGAGCGGTTCACCTGAAGTATCGAAATATCCGACCATCCGGTGAATCTTTCACAGCCGTCCAGCGTCGATGCGTCCTCCGGTCGCCGGTTCGTTGCCAGGGACCGGTCACGCATCGTGCAATCCACCAAGTTGCATGTCTTGGGAAAGAGGTTCCATGAATCGACGACGAAGACTCGCGCTCTGGCTCGCGGCGGCGACCGTCGGGGCCGGCACGGTGGTCATCGCGGCGGACCCGGCGGCCGCGCACGGCGCCATGATGGTGCCCGGCAGCCGGACGTATCTGTGCTGGAAGGACGGCCTCAACGGCACCGGCGCGATCCAGCCGAAGAACCCCGCGTGTGCCGCGGCGGTCGCGCAGAGCGGGCCGAACTCGTTGTACAACTGGTTCGCGATGCTGCGCTCCGACGGCGCCGGGCGCACCGCCGGGTTCATCCCCGACGGGAAGCTCTGCAGCGGCGGCGCGACCGTGTACGACTTCTCGGGCTTCGACCTGAACCGCTCCGACTGGCCACTGACCCACCTCACGTCGGGCGCCACGATGGAGTTCGACTACAGTAACTGGGCTGCGCACCCGGGCACGTTCTCGCTGTACGTCACCAAGGACGGCTTCGACCCGACCAGGCAGTTCGGCTGGTCGGACCTGGAGTCCACGCCCTTCCTGCAGGTGACGAACCCGCCGCAGGTCGGCCAGCCCGGCACCAACGACGGGCACTACTACTGGACGGGGCGGCTGCCGTCGGGCAAGTCCGGCCGGCACATCATCTACTCCGTGTGGTCGCGCTCGGACAGCACCGAGACGTTCTACGGCTGCTCCGACGTCATGTTCGACGGCGGCAACGGCGAGGTGACCGGCGTCGGCACCACCGACCCGGGCCCGTCGACCTCCGCGTCCGCGCCGGGCTCGCCCTCGGCGTCCGCGTCGTCCAGCGGGCCACCTCCCGCCGGCAACGCGGGCTGCACCGCCACGTACCAGACCACCAGCTACTGGCAGGGCGGCTTCCAGGGGCAGGTGACGATTGCCAACACCGGCACCGCACCGGTCACCGGCTGGCGCGTCGGGTGGAACTGGCCCGGCGGGCAGCAGCTGAGTCAGGGCTGGAACGCCCAGGTGACCCAGTCGGGCACCGCCGTCACCGCGGTCAACGTGGCGTGGAACGGCACGGTGCCGGCCGGTGGCAGCACCTCGTTCGGCTTCCTGGCCAACGGTGCCACCGCCACACCGCAGCTCACCTGCGCCGCCAACGGGCAGACCCCGACCTCGCCGGGGCCGACATCGGCCTCGCCGTCGCCGTCGGTCTCCTCCTCCGGCCCGCCGCCGTCGCAGAACTGCACCGGCACGGCGTTCTGCGACGGGTTCGAAAGCCAGGCCACCGGGCCCGTGTCCGGTGCGTGGACGGTGAGCAACGCCAACTGCTCGGGCACCGGGCAGGCCACAGTGGACAGTGCGGTCACGCACAGCGGCACGAGGTCGCTGCGGGTCGACGGCCGGGCCGGCTACTGCAACCACGTCTACGTGAAGCCGACCAGGGACCTCAGCGGTCTGGGTTCCGTGTGGTACGGGCGGTTCTACGTCCGTCACTCCACGGCCCTGCCGGAGGCGCACGTGGCGTTCGCCGCGCTGAAGGACACCGTGGACGGCAAGGACCTGCGCCTCGGCGGGCAGAACAGCGCCCTGCAGTGGAACCGTGAGTCCGACGACGCGACCCTGCCGGCGCAGAGCCCGGCCGGTGTCGCGCAGAGCCGGCCGCTGCCCACCGGGCAGTGGAACTGCGTGGAGTTCATGGTGGACGGCCGCGGGCTGCTGTCGACCTGGCTGAACGGTGCCGCCGTGCCGGGCCTGCAGGTCGACGGGGTACCGACGGCCGACATCGACCAGCAGTGGCTGGCGCGGTCCTGGCAGCCGCGGGTGTCCGACCTGCGGCTCGGCTGGGAGAGCTACGGTGTCGGCGACGACACCCTGTGGTTCGACGACGTGGCCCTCGGCGCGTCCAGGATCGGCTGCCTGAGCTCGTAAGCGGGCCGCAGCGCCGACGGGGCACCGGGGCGCCCGAAGAACCAGCCCTGACCGTGGTGCACACCGAGGCCGGCGAGCGCGAGCGAGTCGGCCTCGGTCTCCACCCCTCCGCGACGACCGTGGCGCCGCACGCGCCGGCCAGGTCGACCAGCGACCTGGTGAGCACGCGCAGCACCGGGTCCGCGCCGACCCCGGTGACGATGCTGCGGTCGAGCTTGATGACGTCCGGCTGGGTCAGCACGATGTGCCGCAGCGAGGAGAACCCGGCGCCGACGTCGTCGACCGCCAGCCGCATCCCACCGCCGCGCAGCGGGGCGAGCGCCGCCTTGAGTTCGTCGTAGTCCTCGACCCGCTGGTGCTCCGACAGCTCCAGCACGACCCGGTCCAGCGGCAGGCGGCCCAGCAGGTCCAAGCACTCGCCGGTCAGCAGCGTCGCCGGGGAGATGTTCATGGCGATGTACCAGCCGACGCGCTCCAGGTGCTCCGCCGCCCGCCGCAGCGCCAGGATCTCCAGCCGGTCGCCGACGCCGATCTCGTGCGCCTCGGCGAAGCACACGTCCGGCGGGCGGTCCCAGGCGGCCGGGAAGCGGCTCAGTGCCTCCGCCCCGACCCGGCGGCCGGTGCCCACCTCGACGATCGGCTGCAGCACCACCTGCGGCCCGCCGGCGGCCAGGACCGGGCGGAGCCGGTCACCGATCTCGGCGTGCGACTCCCGGCGGCGGAAGTCGGGCTCGACGATGAGCGCGGCCGCCTGCGACAGCACCTCCATCAGCGCCTTGTCCCGCTTGGACAGGTGCTTGTCGGCGCCGAACCCGGCGGCGCAGAACGTGCCGTACACAGTGCCGTCGCTGAGCACCACCGGCACCGACACGTAGCTGCGCAGGCGCGGCATCCTCGCCGCCGGCAACCGCATCGCCTCGGGGAACTTCGTGACGTCCGGGATCACCGCCGGCAGCTTGCCGTCCATGATGCTCTGGCAGAACGAGTTGGCCCGCGGCCGGGTCGTGCCGTCGCGGAACAGCATCGGCAGCGCCGACTCCACCACCTCCAGGTGCTGGGTCGTCTCGTCCAGCCGGGTCATGAACGCCAGGCTCAGCCCGAGCGCCTCGCGCGCGGTCTTGAGCAGCTCGGCGATCTGCCGGGCGGACTCGGAGCGAGCTCGTGCCATGCCATACAACCTCGGCCGGGCCGCCGCGCTCATGAGCCTTTTGCGCCTTCGTGACAGTCCATCGATCGCCTTCCTGACGCTGCGCGCTGAACCGGATCCCTACTGTCATCCACGACAACGATGCGAATGAGGGAGTCATGGGTCTTTTCAAGCAGCTCAAGGACATGCGCAACGTCGCGGCCGCCGCCCCGGGCATGGTCGCCCAGGCCCAGCAGACCAGCGCCGCCGCGCAGGCCTACGCCGCGCAGCAGCAGGCCGCGTACGGCATGCAGCACTACACCGCCGCGAACGCCTTCGGCGCCCCGGTCGCGACCGGCATCGCCGCCGACGACCCGCGGCTGGCCCCGATCGCGGGCGTCGACCTGACCATGTACGCGCGCATCTCCAAGGCCGCCTCGCAGGAGGGCCTCAACGTCGACGGCCTGATCCTCAAGGCGCAGTCCTTCGGCGTCTCCGCCGAGGCGTGGAACGAGGCCGCCGCCGGCTGGCCGGCCCGCATGCGTGGCGACACCCAGCTCGCGGTGCACTACGGCAACCTGTTCGGTCAGGTCTGACCCCGATGGGCCTCTTCGGTGACCTCCGCAAGCTGAACCAGCAGGCCCGGGCGATCGACGCCACCTTCGACCCGGCCGCGCAGATGCGAGCCGGCATGGCCGCGATGCAGCAGGCCCAGCACAGCATGCAGGCCCAGACCGCCGACCTGCAGCTGGAGCAGACCGGCACACCGGGCGCGGCGACGATCCTCGCGCTCTTCGACACCGGCACGCGGATCAACATGGTGCCGCTGGTACGCCTGAACCTGCTGGTCGAGTACGACGGCCGGCCGCCCTACCCGGTGACCGTCGAGACGATGCTGCCGCTGCACGCCTCGGCGCAGGCCGGGATCGGGCAGCGGGTCTCGGTGAAGGTCGACCCGCACCGGGCCGACCGGGTGCTGGTGCGATGGGGCATGCCCGTCTGAGTTCTTGGACAATGCGAACGACCCGGCGGATCCGCCGGGTCGTTCTCGTCTTTGGTTGTTCTCGTCTGTGGTTGTTCTTGTCTTTGGCTGCTCTTGCGCTGTTGATCGGCGCGTGCGCTGCCGCTTACCTGCCGCCGCGGCGGCCGACCCTCGTCTGGGACGAGAACGCCGCGGCGCCGGACGGCCGGCCGGTCGATGCCGTGCCGCTCGCCTTCGCCGCGCCGCCCGCCTTGGCCGCGCTCCCGCCGGTGGCCCCGGCGCCGGCGGCCGTGGACGGCTGGCGCTGACCTTCCCGCTGGTTGGACGGCCGTCGCCGGCGGGGACGGCCGCCGCCACTGGACTCGGTGGTGCCCTCCGCCGCCGGGCGGCGGACCGGGGCGCCCTGCTCGGCGCCGCGCCGGGCGGTGCTGTCCGCCGGCTGTCCGCGACGTGCCCCGCCGTCGGACGTGCGGCTGTCCGTGCCGCCGCGTTGCCTGGCGCCCGTGGTGCCGGCGCCTGTCCCGGTGCCTGCTTTGGAGCTCGCTCCGGTGCCGGTTCCGGTGCCGCGCCGTGCGCCGTCGGTCGTGCTGGTCGTGCCGCGGCGGGTGCTGTCGGCTGCGGCGGGCGCGCCGGTGGCGCCGCGGCGGGTGTCGGCGGCTGTGGTGGTTCCGCGGCCGCTCATGGCACTTTCGGTGGCTGCCCCGGCACCCCTGCGGCGGCCGGAGCGGCGGCCCGCGGTCCGCGCCGCATCGTCCTCGTCGTCGCCGGTGCGGCTGCGACCCTGCCGCGGCACGGCCACCGGCTCGGCGGGCGGCTCGTGGAACGTGCGCTCGCCCGGAGCGAGTTCGGTCAGCAGCGAGTCACCGGGGCGCAACCTGGTGATCGTCGGCTTGATCCCGGCCTCCCGGGCCAGCTGCCGCACGTCGCCGGTCTGCTTGTCGGTCATCAGCGTGACGACGGTGCCGCTGGCGCCGGCCCGCGCGGTGCGGCCCGAGCGGTGCAGGTACGCCTTGTGCTCCGCCGGCGGATCCGCGTGGATGACGAGAGCGACGTCGTCGACGTGGATGCCCCGGGCGGCGATGTCGGTGGCGACCAGCGTGCGGGCGGTGCCGTCGGAGAACGCGGTGAGGTTGCGGTCGCGGGCGTTCTGCGCGAGGTTGCCGTGCAGCTCCACGGCCGGGACCCCGGCGGCGACGAGCTTGCGGGCCAGGGTCTTGGCGCCGCGCTTCGTGCGCGTGAACACGACCGTGCGCCCGGGCGCCGCGGTCAGCTCGACCAGCACCGGGAACCGGTCCTCGTCGCGCAGGTGCAGCACGTGGTGGGTCATGTCGACCGGCGGCGCGGCGACCGGGTCGACACTGTGCGTCACCGGGTCGGTCAGATACCGGCGCACGAGCACGTCGACCCCGGCGTCCAGGGTCGCGGAGAACAGCAGCCGCTGCGCGTCGGCGGGCGTCGCGTCCAGCAGCCGGCGCACCACCGGCAGGAAGCCCAGGTCGGCCATGTGGTCGGCCTCGTCCAGGACGGTGACCTCGATGTCGTCGAGGCGGGCGTGACCGGACCGGACGTGGTCGTCGAGCCGGCCGGGGCAGGCGACGAGGACGTCGACACCGGCACGCAGCGCGGCGATCTGCGGGTTGGCCCCGACGCCGCCGAACACGACCTGCGTGCGCAGCGACAGCGCCTGTGCCAGCGGCGCCATCGCGGCCTCGACCTGCGTCGCGAGCTCACGCGTCGGCACCAGCACGAGCGCCCTGGGCCGCCCGGGCCGGCGCGGGTTGCGCGCCCGGCTGGCGGCGAGCCGGATCAGCACCGGCAGCACGAACGCATACGTCTTGCCGGAGCCGGTGCGGCCCCGGCCGAGGACGTCCCGCCCGGCGATCGCGTCAGGCATCGTGGCCGTCTGGATCGGGAACGGCGCGGTCACGCCGTTGGCGGCGAGCACCGCGACAAGCGGTGCGGGAACGCCGAGGTCGGCGAAGGTCGCCGAGGTGGATGCAGGGATGAGGCGGCGGACCGCCATGAAGTCTCCGAACGTCTGAGGGGTCGTCCTGCCCGGCGCTGACGGTGGTGGTCGCGGCGCGGGGGCCGACGGTGCAGAGTCATCGTACCCGAGACGATCACCTGGTTTGCCGCTCGGACGGTTCGGGTAGCCGGGCTCGCATGGCACGCATCGATGTTCCCGCCGCGGAGGCGTATTCCCGCAAGGCGCCCGACAACCGTCCGCTGCGCGGGTACGCGACGGTGATGGCCGTCTTCGGTGCCGCCGTGACGACCGCGGCAGGTGTTGCCAAACTCACGGGCAAGCGGCTCCCGGAGCGCCCGCCCGTCGCTGACCTGGCGCTGCTGGCGATCGCGACCCACAAGGTGTCCCGGCTCATCACCAAGGACGCCGTCACCAGCCCGCTGCGCGCCCCGGTCACCCAGTTCGAGAGCGCGGCGGGCTCCGCCGAGCTCAACGAGAGCCCCCGCGGCCACGGCGTCCAGCACGCCCTCGGCGAGCTGCTGACCTGTCCCTTCTGCACCGCCGTCTGGGTAGCCTCCGGCCTCGGCGCCGGCCTCGTGTTCGCCCCGCGACTGACCCGCTTCGGGATGGGCGTGGCGAGCGCGATCGCCGGCGCCGACTTCCTGCACCTGGCCTACGCCGCGGCGAAGAAGGCCGCCGGCTAGCTCCTGGTCGTGTCGCCCTGACCGGTGTGCTGCTGAGCGGCGTCGACGGCCTTGTCGATGTGCTCGGTGTGCTTGCCGCCGGTCTTCTCGTCGACGACGTCGCCGACCTTCTCCAGTGCCGCGTCGACCTTGTCGTCGTGCTGGTCCGCAAGATCCTTCACGCGGTCAAAGAAGCTGCTCACTGTCCGTCCCCCTTTGTGTCCGGTGTACCGGCGCCCCAGCTGCTGCGGGGGCGCGAATCCCCACCTTGCCACGATCATGCCGGGCCGCTCGTGCCAGGTCACCCGGATGTGCGGAGAACGCGTTCACCGGGCGTCTGGTGTGGTGGTTGGCGCTCGGTGTCCTGGCTGGTCGGGGTGTGCTGGCTGGGCGGTCGTGCCTGCGGTGGCTGGGCGGTCGTGCCTGCGCGGGGGCGTGCCGGTGTCGTGGCTGATTTGGGCGTGATGGCTGGGTCCGGGGGTTCTCGCTGCACCTTGGGGCTTTGCTGGGCGAGCCACGCGGTTGCCGCGTTGCCTGCGCTGAGTCCCGCCGTCGCCGAGGCCCGCCGTCACCGCTGAGCCGGCGCTGAGCGCCCTCGCCGTGCCCCGGCCCGGGCGTGAGCGACCGCGGTTGCGCGGGGCTGGCACAGCGTCCTCGCCGCCGCCTCGGCCGGACCACCCGCGCGGTTGCCAGCGGCTTCCGCTCAGCGTCCTCGCTGCGCCATCCAAGGCTCTAACGCCACGCTGGTCGCCTCCTCCACCACCGCCCGCAGCTTCTTCGGATCGTGATGCTCGGGCAAATCCTCCATGACCACCTGCACCGCCCCCGTCACGGCGCCGACGAACGCCCCGACCAGCGCCCCCGCCCTCACCTTGTCCAGCTGCTCGGGAAACGCCTCTGCCAGGTGCGCCGCGATCTGCTGCTGCGCGTCCAGTTGGATCTGCAGGGCCCGCCCGCGCACTGCCGGCACCTCGCGGATCAGCCGCAGCCGTAACGCCGCCAGTCGGTCGGTCAGGTCGTCGTTGTCCACACCGGTCAGGTACAGCGCACGAACCAGCACCTCGACCGGCGAGTCGTCAGGTCCACGCGCGGCGATCGCGTCGACGGCCGCCTGGACCCGGTGATCGCTCTCCGGGAAGAGCAGCTCCTCCTTGCTCGCGAAATAGCTGAAGAACGTGCGCGTGCCGATGTCGGCCGCCGCCGCGATGTCGGCCACGGTCGTGCGCTCATAGCCGTCGCGCTCGAAGAGCTCGGTCGCGGCGTCGACGAGCGCCTGTCGCACCCGAGCACGTTTTCGGTCACGCAGGTTCATGCGGCCATGGTACCGCATCAAGTGCCGACTTGCATGCATTGCATTTCTGCACTGAATGCAGATATCGTCTTGGGCATGACTCCTCCGACGGTCCTGATCTCCGGCGCCGGCGTGGCAGGCCCGACCCTCGCCCATTTCCTGGCCCGCCACGGGTTCCGTCCCACGGTCGTGGAGCGGGCCGGCGGGCTGCGTTCCAGCGGCAACCCGGTCGACGTGCGCGGGCCGGCCCTGCCGGTCGCCGAGGAGCTGGGCATCATGCCCCAGCTGCGCGCGGCGGCCACCCATGCGACCTCGATGCTCGTCATCGACGGCAAGGGCCGCCCGGCCGGGCGTGTGCCCATGCCGACCTCGAAGAGCGCGGCGGGCAACCGCGAGGTCGAGCTGCCCCGCGGCGACCTGGCCGCGATCCTCCAGGAGGCCGCCCGCGACGACGCCGAGCTGCTGTGGGACGACACCGTCACGTCGCTGCGGCAGGACGGCGGCGGTGTCGACGTCACGTTCGAGCGGGCCACGCCGCGCCGCTTCGACCTGGTTGTCGGCGCCGACGGGCTGCACTCCACCGTGCGACGCCTCGTCTTCGGCCCTGAGCCGGACTTCGTGCGGCACATGGGCGTCTGGGTGGCGACCATGCCGCTGGACGGGCCGAGCGACCGCCCGCACGACGTGCTGATGCACAACACGCCGGGCCGGCTCGTGTCGATCCACCCGTCGACCGGCCGGGCGATGGTCGCGTTCATCTTCCGCGGACCGATGGTCGACGGCTTCGACCATCGCGACACCGCCCAGCACAAGCGCATCGTCACGGACGCTTACGCAGGCGCCGGCTGGCAGGTGCCGCAGCTGCTCGAGCGGTTGCGGCAGACCGACGACCTGTATTTCGACTCGGTCAGCCAGGTCCGGCTGCCGTCGTGGTCGCAGGGCCGGGTGACCCTGCTCGGCGACGCGGCGTCCTGCGTCTCGCTGTTCGGCGACGGCTCCAGTCTCGCGATGGCCGGCGCGTACACGCTGGCCGCCGCCCTGGCCGCGAGCACGGCGGACCATGCGTCGGCGTTCGCGGCATACGAGCAGGCCCACCGCGTCCTCACCGACGCCAAGCAGCGTGCGGCCGGCATTGCCACGGCGATGCTGGTCCCGAGGACGAAGCTCGGCATCGCCACCCGCAACGTCGCCGCCCGGGTCCTGCTCGGACACGGCTGAGGACCACGGATCCGCGACTGGTATGCACCGGGACCTGCAGCGACAAAGGGGGAGTGTCAGGTGGGCATCGTGGCGATCGCGTCGGCAGCGGCGAGCATCTGGGCCGCCACGGGCTGGAGGTCGACCTGGGTCAGGACGAGGCCGGTCGCGACCCGTTCGACGACACCCCACTCCCAGATCGCGGTCTCGTCGAGGCCGGTCCGGCCGGCGAGCCAGCGTGACCGGTCGCGCGGGTCGGCCCCCATCAGCTCGACCGGGTCCTCGCGCATCAGGACACCGAGGTCGTATTCGGGCTCGGCGAGCAGCCCGTCGGGGTCCACGAGCCGGAATCCGTCCGCGCCGCGCAGGGTGTTCCACTGGTGGACGTCGCCGTGGACGAGGACGGCCCGTTCGTCGTCGTGGGCGGCGACTCTGCGTTCGGCGCAGGCCAGGGCGTGGGCGACGGTGCGTTCGGCGCACGGCCGGTCGAGCCGGTCCCACAGCTGCGTGATGAAGGTGCCGAGCCATGCGCCCTTCGCCGCGCCTGTCGGCAGTCCCGCGTCCGGGGCCGGTCGCCATACCCGGCTCGCTACGTCGCAGAGGATCTCGAGGCGCCGCCCGATCGGCAGCCCCAGCTCGGACAGGCTCGGGCCGAGCCTCTCCACCAGCAGCGCATGCCTGCCGACGTCGTGCCGCAGCAGCCGTGCACAGCCGTCGCCACCCGCCAGCCGCAGCACCGTGATCTCGTTGACGGCCGCGTCGCCGTGGCGCGGCACGATCAGCTTCAGCACCGCGGGCGACCCGTCGGCCGTGGTCACGTCGGCGACGAGGGCTTCGGTGGCATCGGGGTACACCCGCCCGACCCTGACCGCCCAGTCCTCCTCGATCCCGGCGACGAGCTGCGACAGTCCCCGCAGCCACTCGTGCGCGCCGGCGGCCTCGGCCTTCGCCCGCACCGTCGCCGGCAACGCCTCCACGATCCCCGGCCCGCTCGTGGGTTCCTCGTTCCAGAGGGCCTCGAGGACCGCCATCGGCCGTGACTGCTCCAGGACCCTCGCCAGGGACACCTCATCCGGAGTCGGTAACCGGGACACGTCATCAAAGGTCGCACGCCAGGACACCTCGCCGGCGATCGCAGGCCGCGACACCTCATCAGAGGCCGCAGGCTGGAGAGCCTCGCCCGAGGCTGCGAGCATGGGCGACTGGTCCACGTGCGGAATCCGGGGCGGCCGCTCCGGGCGCGGAAGGTTGTCCACCTGCCGCAGCCTGCCCGCCCTCCATACGCGCGGCAAGCAGATTTGGGCGTTGCCGGCACCGGCCGCCCCGTGCGGTCGGCCCGCCCCGCCCGGGCGGCCGGGGCGCGAGCAACCCGACAGGGTGGACGCCGCGTTCGCGTGGCGCCGGTCAGGTGGTGGCGCGCAGGACGAAGCCGCCGCCGTCGCGGTTGCCGACGGTCAGGGTGCCTCCGGCCGCGTCGACGCGTTCGCGGAGGCCGGCGAGGCCATGGCCCTCATGGCCGGTGGGATGCTCCAAGAGGCCATCGGGTGCGGCCGGGGATCGATCCGGCCGGGCCGTCGGGCCGCGGCCGTCGTCGCTGATCTCGACCACGCCGTGTTCGAGACGGATCCAGCAGTGCTTCGCTTCGCTGTGGCGGATCACGTTGGTGACGCCCTCCCTGACCACCCAGGCGAACAGCTGCTGCCGGTCAGGGTCGGCGGCCTCGGCGGTCAGCGGCACATCGGCCTCGATGCCTGCGGCGTCCAGGGCGCTGCGGGCCGAGGCGAGTTCCGCTGCGAGGGACATCTCCCGATACCCGGAAACGGCGGCCCGCACGTCGACGAGCGCCTCACGGACCAGGCGCTGAATGTCGGCGAGCTCGGCCTCCGCGCGCTCCGGGGCGAGCCTGACCAGCCGGGCGGCGAGCTCGCTCTTCACCGACACGACGGTGAGGGAGTGGCCGAGCAGGTCGTGCAGGTCGCGGGCGAAGCGGTCGCGTTCGGCGGCGACGGCCAGCTGGGTGATCTCCTCGCGGGCCTCGGCGAGCTGGGCGTTGCGCTGCACGACCCTGGTCACACCCCAGACGGCGAGCGCGGCGACGAGCACGGCAAACGTGAGGTCGATGCCGCCGTCCCAGCCAGGCACGAGCCTCGGCAGGGTGGCCGCGCACGCCGCGGCGGCGACCACGACGGTCCACGCGAGGCGCTGCCCGAGGGAGAAGACGGCCATCACGCCGATGTACACCAGCGACGTCAGCCCCGACTCGCCCACGATGAGCGTCAGCACGGTCGCCAGCGCGACCATCACCCCGAGCCGGAGCAGCGCCTGTGGCAGCCGCATGGCCGCACCGGTGCGCCTCATCGCGGTGCGGACCGCCACGAACGACAGCACGTAGAAGACACAGAATCCGGCGGCCGCGGCGAGACCGACCGTCCGCTCCCAGATCTCGGGCCGCTGCCACGCGTCGCCGATCGGGCGGGCCATGTAGAAGAGCCAGACCGCCGCCCACATCCAGAAGAACCTGGGTGCGGGCCGGCGGACGGTCGCCTTGCTCATGTCGTCCCTCCGCCGCGCTGCGGGCCGCCGACTCGCGCGCCTCGCTCCGCGTCACTGCCCGGCCAGCCCTGGTCCGTGTCACCGCACCACGAACCTGGATCCGCGCCGCCGTGCCGCGCGGCGTGCCCGCCGCCCTGCAGTTCCGACCCACCGTTTCCCGAGACCGGCCCGCCTTCCCGCGAGCCCAGGCCGCCGTCTGCCGAAGCTGGTCCGCCTTCCCGCGAGACCGGGTCGCCGTCACTCGAGGCCGGGCCGCTGTCACCCGAGGCCGGCCAGTTCGAGCTGCCGTCCTGCGCCGCCGGGCCGCCGAGACCGGGGACCGGGCCATCAGGTGGCTCGGCCGCGGCGCGGCGGTCGGGGGTGCCCATGTCCGACACGGTACCGACGCTCAGGCCCGGGCGGTGTCGACGCGGAACCGGCGCAGCGCAACCAGTGCCAGCGCGACGGTCCAGCCGCCGAGGACGAGGATGGCCTGGACATCGACGTGGCCGTGGTCGAGGGGGCTGCGGGCGACCTCGCCGGTCCAGTACGACGGCGTCAGCTTCGCGATCTGCTGCATGAAGCCCGGCATGATCTCGACCGGGACCCAGAGCCCGCCGAACGCGGCGAGGGTCAGGTTCAGCAGCGCCGTGACCTGCTGCACGCCGTCGGGCTTGGCGAGGTATCCGATGACAACCCCGAGGGCGGCGAAGGGCAGCGCCGACAGCCAGGCACCGACGAAACACAGCACCCACTCGACGGCGGTGAGCCGCACGTGCAGGCCCACGGCGCCGACGAGGAACGTGAAGACGGCAGGTGGCACCGCGACCAGGAGCGCGACGATGACCTTGTTGATGACGTACCCGCCGGGGGACAGCGGAGTGAGGCGCAAGGTGCGGTTCCAGCCCAGGCCGCGCTCGACGGCGATGGTGCTGCCGCTGGTGAGGGCGGCGGTCATCGCGCCGAACAGGGCCATGCTCACCATGACGTACTTCTTGGCGTCGGAGTCGTTGCCGACGGAGACGCCGCCGATGATGAGCAGCAGCAGGGCCGGCATGAGCATCGAGAAGATGACGACCCGCTTGTTGCGGACCAGACGGACGATCTCCATACGGAGGTACGTGGTGTTCACTTGCTGCTCCCGGCTGTGGTGAGGGCGATGAAGGCGTCTTCGAGATTGCGGGCGGTGACTTCGACGTCGTGCGCGTCGGTGGTGCTGAGCAGGGACCGCAGGGCGGTGTCGGAGTCGTCGCAGTGCAGCATGACGACGTCACCGCGGGTCTCGACCCGGTCGACACCGGGCAGGGCGGCCAGGCCGACGAGGTCGGCGCCGGGCAGGGTGGCCCGGATGGTGCGGCCGGTGACGGCGGCCTTGATCTGGGCGGCGGTGCCGTCAGCGATGACCTGCCCGGCGCGCAGCAGGACGATGCGGTCGGCGTACGCATCGGCCTCGTCGAGATAATGGGTCGCGAACAGCACCGTGCGGCCCTGCGCGGTCTCCTGCCGCATCGTGGTCCAGAAGCCGCGGCGCGTCTCGACGTCCATGCCGGTCGTCGGCTCGTCCAGCACCAGCAGGTCGGGGTCGGCGACGAGGGCCATCGCGAAGCGGATCCGCTGCTGCTGCCCGCCCGACAGGCCACCGACGCGCTGGTTGGCGAACTCGGCCACACCGGCGCGCTCGAGCACCTCCCGTACCGGCCGCGACCGCTGCTGCAAGGCGGCCGTGAGGTGCACCGTCTCGCCCGCCGTCAGGTCCGGCAGCAGGCCGCCGCTCTGCAGCAGCGCGCCGACGGTGCCCTTGGCGATCGCCTTCGCCGGCGGCTGCCCGTCGAGCAGGACCGTGCCCTCGTCGGGCCGCGAGAGCCCGAGGAGCATGTCGATCGTCGTGGACTTGCCCGCGCCGTTCGGGCCGAGGAGCGCGACGACCTCGCCCCGGCGGATCGTGAGGTCCAGCCCGTCCACGGCGGTGAGCACACCGAACCGTTTCGTCAGGCCGGTCAACTGGACAGCTGCGTTCGTCATGGGAAGAGCATTGCCCGGTACCCACTCCGGCGGATCTGTGTGCCGTCACCGGCGCCCCCATGACGGATGTCATGCATCCGCGGCCGAGTGGCGGCTCGTCGAAGACCGCGGCCGAGCGGTCGCTGGTCGACGGTTGCGGCCGAGCGGTGGCTCATCGACGGTTGCGGCATAGCGATGGCTCGTCGACGGTTACGGCCGAGCGGTGGCTCGGAGGAGGCCGTGGCCGCCGAGCGGCGGCTCGCAGGAGACTGCGGCCGAGCGGTGCGACGTCCCACGCCGAAGCCAGCCCTCGACCGACCGGTGACCTGCAGATCGCAGCCGACGCCGCAACCGCCACCGAAGCCGGTGCTGAGCGGTGGCTGAGGAGCGCCCCGGCCACCCTCCCGGCGCGGTCTACGGTGGTTGCTGAGCCCTTGTTTTTGGGCGTTCGTTCGGCAAAAACTTCGTATCGAAATCGTTGCGCCGGTGATGTTTTCATCCCGGTGTGTACTGGTATGTGGTCAAATCTGTAGCCGAGTTCGGCAAGGATACCGGTCGTTCGGATGACCTAACGGGGTGGTGAGCGGTTGTTCCCGTGCCATACGATCGCGGTCCCATACCGTCGATCGAGCAGGTCACGTGCGTAAGCAGCTGTCCGTCCCAGAACGTATCGGCGCCCTCGGCGTCGGCATCGCGGTAGCCGCGGCGTTCTGGCCGATGTTCACGGCATCCACCGGTCTCGGTGCGCCGTGTCTGTTGCGCACGTTCACCGGCGTCCCATGTCCGGCCTGCGGTCTGACCACCGCCGCGGTCGAACTGGTCCACGGGCACGTCGTGGCCTCTGCGGCGGCGAACCCGGCCATCCTGGGCGTCGCGACGGTCACCGCCGTGGCGGTGCCGCTGCTCCTGCTGCGCCAGCTCGGCGTGGTCGGCGCTCCGGTGCCGTGGTCCAGCAGGGCCCGGTCACGCATGGGCTGGCTCATGCTCGTGGCGGCAGCCATGAGCTGGGCCTTCCAGTTGCACCGGCTCGGGGTCGCCTGAGCCGGAAGTGTTGCACCACCCCCACTTTCTCGTCCAAGGAGTTCCATGAACCTCGCAACATGGCCCGTGCGTGTCGGCGCCTTCATCGTCGACTACATCCCCGCGTGGATCCTGTTCGGCATCGGTGGCGTCGCCGGCCGTACCGACGACGGCGGCCTCGGCCCGATCTACTTCGTGTTCGCCCTGCTCGGCTTCGGCTACATCGTGTACAACCGCTGGATCCTCGGCGGCAAGGGCCAGAGCCTCGGCAAGAAGGCCCTGGGCCTGTACCTGGTCAAGGAGCAGACCGGCCAGCCGATCGGCGCGGGCATGGCGTTCGTGCGCGACATCGCGCACATCGTCGACAGCATCATCTGCTACATCGGCTGGCTCTTCCCGCTCTGGGACGCCAAGAAGCAGACGCTGGGCGACAAGATCGTGGGCACCGTCGTCACCAAGGCGTAACTCGCCTCCGCCGCCCGTGGCCGGGCCCGCCGTCGCGCGGGTCCGCCGCGGGCGGCGCCATGTCGGGCTAGCGTTGACCCGATGAGGCTCGTACTCATCGCTGACACCCACGTCCCCAAGCGCGCCAAGGACCTGCCGGCCCCGGTCTGGGACGCCGTCGAGGCCGCCGACGTCGTCATCCATGCGGGCGACTGGGTCGACGAGGCGTTCCTGGATCGCCTGGAGGCTCGCTCGTCGCGGCTCATCGGCGTGTACGGCAACAACGACGGCCCGCCGTTGCGGGCGAGGCTGCCCGAGGTCGCCGATGCCGAGCTCGACGGGCTGCGGATCGCCGTCATCCACGAGACCGGTCCGGCGACCGGCCGCGAGCAGCGGTGCGACGCCCGGTTCGCAGACCGGGACCTGCTCGTCTTCGGCCACTCCCACATCCCGTGGGACACCACGACCCCCGCCGGCCTGCGACTGCTCAACCCGGGCTCGCCGACGGACCGCCGCCGGCAGCCCTTCGCCACCTTCATGACCGCCGAGGTGGTACGCGGTGCGCTCACCGACGTCGTGCTGCACCAGGTGCCGGGGCAGCCTGCTCAGCCTCGCGGGCGGCTCAGAGCGCCTCGAGCGTGAAGTACTGCTTCAGGAACGGGATCAGCGTCCGGTACGCGATGATCGTGTCCGGCTGCTTGTTGTCGTGGGACAGGACGATCGAGCCCTGCCGGACCTGCTTCTTCACCTCGGCGATGACCCGCTTGATGTGGGCCTCGTCGTTGGCGTCCTTCGAGTGGTTCCAGTCGGCCGGGTCGGCGTCCCAGTAGATCGACGCCATCCCCAGGTCCTTCGCCTTCGCGATCAGGCCGGGGGTGAAGTTGCCGCCGGGGGCGCGGAAGTACCGGATCGGGACGCCGGAGCCGGCCGCGGCGCGGATCACCTCGTTGGTGCGCTTGAGGTCCCAGTCGATGTAGCCGGGCTCCTTCTTCGCCAGGTCCGTCAGGTGCTGCCAGGAGTGGTTGCACAGGGTGTGGCCCTCGGCGGCGATGCGCCGCACCAGGTCCGGGTTGTCCCGGGCACGGAAGCCGACCAGGCAGAACGTGGCCTTCACGCCGTTGTCGCGCAGCAGGTCCAGGATCTTCGGGGTGTTGACGGGGTCCGGCCCGTCGTCGAACGTGAGCGCGACCGCGGTGGACCCGGTGCGGCTCTGCGAGCCGGCGGCGCCGTGGCCGGTGCCGGGCGGGCGGATCACGAACGTGCCCTCGGGGCCCTTCACCGTGGAGGCGCTCGGCTTCGGCGTCGGCTTCCCCGAGGGGGCCGTCGACGTGGACGGACCGGTCGACGGTGACGTGCTCACGGCCAGCTGCGTCGGCTCCGCGGACGCCGTCGCGGTGGGGGCGCCGGTGGCGGGCAGGGCGGCCGAATGGTCCTTTTTGGACCCGTCGGACCCGCACGCCGTGAGGGCGAGCATCGAGGAGACCAGCACCGCCACCATGGTCCTGCGTCGGGACACCCTGGGCACTCCTCACGTGGACGACGAGCCGTGAAACGCAACGCCCGGTCAACCTAGCCGAATCCGGGCACGTTTCACATCCCCCGTAACAGGGTGAAGGCATTTGCATGCGTAGGGTGAAGTCGGTCAGTGCGGGGGTTACTGTGCTGCGGTGAGTTCCACGACGGCGGTGCCGGTGCAGCTGCTCGCCCACCTGCGCCGGGCCCGCGACCACCTCGACCGCCACTATCGGGAGCCCCTCGACCTCGACACCGTCGCCGCGGTCGCGCGGGTGTCCAAGTACCACTTCGTGCGCTGTTTCGAGTCGGCGTACGGCGAGACGCCGATGCGGTATCTCACCCGCCGCCGGATCGAGCGGGCTCAGGACCTGCTGCGCTCGGCCAACCTCTCCGTCACCGAGATCTGCATGGCGGTCGGGTTCAGCAGCCTCGGCTCGTTCTCGTCCCGGTTCACCGCGATCGTGGGCATGAGCCCGACGGCCTACCGGGACCGCTGGCCGTACAGCACCGCGCACATCCCCGGTTGCTTCCTGTTCATGAACGGGGTGCTGCACAAGGGCGCAATTTCGAAGAAGCGTTCCACTGCTGACGGTCAGTAACGTTGCTCGCATGATTACCAACATCTCACTGGTCACGGTCTACTGCCTTGACCAGGAAAAAGCCCGCGACTTCTACGTCAACCTGCTCGGCTTCGAGGTCCGCACCGACATGACGATCAGTGACGGCTATCGGTGGCTGACGATCGGCCATCCGAACCAGCCGGAGCTGGAGGTGACGCTGATGGTCCCCGGGCCGCCGCTGGACGAGGAGGCCGCCGCATTCGTGCGCCGGCAGTTGGAGAAGGGGCAGACGGGCGGGCTCGGGCTGCGGGTGGACGACTGTCACAAGGCGTTCACGGAGTTGTCCGGCAAGGGCGTGACGTTCCTGCAGGAGCCGTCGGACCGGCCATACGGGCTGGAGGCCGTCATGCGCGACGACACCGGCAACTGGCTGGTGCTCGTGGAGCCTCGCGCCTTCACGCCGGGGGACTTCACATGACCGGCCCGCCGGTCGGGCGCTCAGCCGACCGACCACCCCGTCGCCGCCGCCCATTCCTCCGCGACGACGATCACCAGGTCGACGACAGGATCCTTGACGTCGCTGTAGATCCCGATGTCGTTGACGGCGCCGGCCAGCGCCGCCTTGAACGCCCCGTATGCCGGCACCGCCGCCGGGTGCGCGCGGAACCAGTCGCGGAAGAGCAGCGCCAGCCGCTCGTTCGGGGAGCCAGCGAGCCGCACGTGCAGGTTGACGTCCGGTCCGCGCCACATCCGCTTCGCCCAGCGCTCGGGGTCGTCGGTCAGTCCGGCGGGCACGTGGTCGCGCACGAATGGTTGCCGCGACAGGCCGAGCGCCTCGAGGGGTGCGTCCAGCGACGCGTCGAGGTCCAGCACGCTGACCTGCAGGTCGATCACGGGCTTGGCGGACATCCCCGGGATCGACGTGCTGCCGATGTGCTCGACCCGCACCGCCGCGGGTCCGAGGTCGTGCCGGAGCCGGGAGGCGAGGGCGAGGCCGCGCGCCGCCCACTCCTCCCGCGGCGAGTCGACGAGGATCGGCATCAGGTGCTCTCCGCTTCGCGCTTGGCCTTGGCGCGCCGTTTCCCTTCGTGCATCGCCTGCACGCGGGGCACCGGGATCGTGTGCCCCTCCGCGATCAGCGCCGCGTCGAGCCGTTGCGGCGCCGGCATCCGCGCGGCCCACGGGTCGGTGTCGCCCAGCAGGCCGGGCACGGTGTGGATGGTGAAGTCGGCCGGCGTGACGTTGTCGAGGTCGTCCCACGACAGCGGAAACGACACGGGCATGCCCGGCCGCAGCCGCGGGCTGTATGCGGCCACGACGGTTGCCCCGCCGACCCTGGTCGGGTCGAGGAAGACCTTGCCCTCGCGGTCCTCACGGATGAACGCGGTGGTGGCGAGGTCCGGGTCGAGCCGCGCGGCCCTGGCGGCCACGGCTCGCGTCGCGGCGGCGATGTCCTCCATCGGCGCGTGCGTGTCGATCGGCACGAAGACGTGCAGCCCCTTGGCGCCGCTCGTCTTCACCGCGCTGTCCATGCCGAGTTCGCGCAGCACGGCCCGGACCAGCCGCGCCGCGCCGACCGCGAGCCCGAAGGCGTCCGGCGCCGGCGGGTCCAGGTCGAGGATCATGTGGGTGGTGTGCGCGAAGTCTGGCACCTTCGCGAGGGTGGGATGAAACTCGATGGCCCGCTGGTTGGCGAACCACAGCAGCGTCCGCCGGTCCTCGCACAGCCCGTAGGTGACGTTGCGCTTCGACGACTCCGCCCACACGGTTACCCGGGGCACCCAGTCCGGCGTGTATTTCGGCAGGTTCTTCTGCATGAACGGCTGCTGCCCGCGCAGCATCCGCACCACCGACAGCGGCCGGTCGCGCAGCACGGGGATGATCCGGTCGCGGACCGCGTCGAGGTAGTCGACCAGGTCGCGCTTGGTGGCCCCGGCGTCGTCGAACAGTGGCTGGTCGAGGTTCGTCAACGCGACCCCGTCGCGCTCCTCATCGGCTGCGCTCACCGTCACACCGTACCAACGTTCCCTATTCTTCCTGATCGTCCTTTCCTCGGCGGAGCGCGTCGGCTGCCGTTTCGGTGAGCACCCTGTCGAGCAGCTGAGCGATCGCCGCCGGCTCGACCGTTTCGCGGTCTCCGGTGGTGTACCGCCGGATCGCCGCCCCGACCGCCGCCATGCTCGGATCGCGGCCTTCGGCGCACCTCGCGGCGTCCGCCTTGCCGCAGCGGACCCGTCGACGGCGAACCGTCAGATCCGGCACGCGGTCAGCACCATGCGGGGGTCCTGCGGGTCGTCGTCGGTCAGTCCCTGCCACATCTGTCAGCGAGATGGTAGACCTAGTATCCTAGGATGCAGGAGAGGATGTGACGACCGCCTTGGCTCGGCTCCCGGTGGCGCCGGCGTGGGAAGCCGGCGCCACCGCGGGCCGAGGTCAGGCGGCGTCCTCCATGACGAGGTCCATGTTGAGCATGCCGGCGGTGCTGACACCGGCGGCGGCCGCGGCGATCACCGTGGCCATCGGGTCGGTGACGTTGCCGGCCACGTAGAGACCGGGGACGGTGGTGGCGCCGCCCGGGCCGGAGGGGAGGTGCGTGCCGAAGCGGTGACCGTTGACCTCGAAGTCGACGGGCTTCAGGCCCAGCGGGGCGAGCGCGTCGGCGCGGGCCTCGACGCGGCTCATCAGCACGAGGGCGTCGACCGGCACGAGCGTGCCGTCGGCGAGCCGCGCACCGTCGGCGCCGAAGCCGGTGACCTCGCCCTCGACGATGCGGATCCCGCGCCGGGCAAACTTGGCCAGTTCATCGTCGGTCGGCGCCGGGGCGGTGTGCAGCAGCAACGTGACGTCCGGGGTCCACTGCCGCCACAGCAGCGCCTGGTGCGCGGACATGGCCGACACCCCGAGGATCGCGACGGGCCGGTCACGGACCTCCCACCCGTGGCAGTAGGGGCAGTGCAACACCCGGCCGCCCCAGTGCTCGGCGACACCGGGGATGTCGGGCAGTTCGTCGACGAGCCCCGTGGTGACCAGGACCCGGCGCGCCCCGACCGTCGTGCCGTCGGCCAGCTCGACCACGAACCGCGGCTGCTGCGACCCGTGCTCGCCCCGGCCGTGCTGTTCAGTGCCGCCGGAGCCGGAGCCGGAGTCGGAGCCGGAGTCGGGGCCGGGGCCGGAGTCGGGGCCGGGGCCGGAGTCGGGGGCGGAGTCGGGGCCGGGACGGACGGCGGTGACGGTGCCGGGGTGGATCTCGCCGCCGTACAGGCCGACCTCCTCGCGGCCGATGGCGAGGAGCTCGCCCGGCGGGGTGTTCTCCCGGCCGAGATAGTTGTGTACATGGCCGGCGGGGGCGTTGCGAGGGTTGCCCGCGTCGACCACCAGGACCCGGCGGCGGGCCCGGGACAGGGTCAGCGCCGCGCTCAGCCCGGCCGCGCCGCCGCCGATGACCACCACGTCGTATTCGCTCTGCATGCCCCGAGCGTCGCTCGTCGTGGCGCTTCCAGCAAGGAGTCTTGCTGAAACTGCAAGAAGCTGTCATCGCGCCCGCCCGGAGACCGCCCACGCCGCCCACGCCGGTCATGCCGGTCATGCGGGATCAGGCCCCGAGCTCCTGGCCCCATCCCGCCGCCTGAGCCCGGCGCTCGAAGCTCGGGGTCCATGCCCGCAACCGCGCCCGCCCCCACGTTCGCTCCGTCGAGGCCGCGGCGTCACGTCGAGGCCACGGCCTGGCAGGCGCCCCAGCCGTCCGCGCGGGCGACGACCCGGCCGTCAACGATCCGCAGGGCGGTCTCCGTGGTGTCGGTGGCCGGCGTCGGGTCGCAGGTGACCTGCAGGTCCGGCCACGCGGCGAGCGGCGCCGCGTGCGCGAGGTGGTGGCGCAGCTCGGCGAGCGACAGGCGGACCAGCGGCAGCAGCTCGTCCGGTGCGCCGGTCACGAGGACCGCCGTCACCGGCAGCCCGCTGCGGACGGCGTGCTCGACCGCGGACAGCCGGTGCAAGCCGAGGACGGCCACGATCCCGTCGCGCGGCGGCGACACCGGTACATCACGCAGGAGGCCCATTGTGGACGGTGCCGGAGCGGGCTCGTCGGCGGCGTGGGCCGTGGTCGCCAGGGGTGGGGGGAGCCAGGCGTCGTCGAGGGCGGGGAGGTCCTCGACGGCCCGCACGACGTGGAACGGCTCGCCGAACCCCGGGGCGGCCGCGGCGAGCTGCCCGGCGCCGTGCAGGACCGTCAGGGCGAGCTCGGCGAGGCGGACCTGCCGGCCGCCGCCGTCGGGCCGCAGGCGCTCCAAGGTGAGGCCGAGGACGATCGCGTCGAGCTGTTTGAGCTGCGCGAACGCCATCCGCACGGCAGGGTCGACGACGACCTCGGTCATCAGGTCGGCGGCGAGGCAGGCGGCGGGGCCGGTGTCGTCGGTCGCGAGGGGCAGCCGGGCGACCCAGGCCCGCGCGAAGGCGCCGAGCGCGGCCTGGGCGGTGGTCGCGGTCGCCTCGAAGGAGGCGGGCGGGACGTCGTCGGCGAGGACGGCGAAGTACAGGGCGCGCTTGCTGGGGAAGTTGGAGTAGACGGCGCCTCGGGTCAGCTCGGCCCGCTCCGCGATGGCGTCGATCTTGGCGTCGCGGAAGCCGCGTTCGGCGAACTCCGCGCGGGCGGCGGCGAGCACGGCGGCGCGGTTGCGCTCCTGCGCCTCGGCGCGGGTCAGACGTGCCACGACAAATAAGATACTGTCGTCATCCAGATGATGCGATCATTTGGAGTGCCGTGACGACCGTGCCCGAGATCGACCTTTCCGACCCGGAACTGCTGCACGACCCCGCCGCCGTCTACGGGCGGGCCCGCGAACGGGCGCCGGTCGCGAGGCTCGTCGCGCCCGGGTTCGGGCCGATGTGGGCCGTGACCCGGCACGCCGAGGCGCGCGCGATGCTCGCGGATCCGCGGTTCGGCAACAGCGCCGCCAGCTATCCGCGCCTGGACGTGCCGGAGCAGTGCCGGCCGTACCTGCGAACGATGCAGGAGATGGACGGGCCTGAGCATCAGCGGCTGCGCCGGTTGAGCGCACCGGCGTTTACGGCCCGCCGCGCCGCCGCGTTCCGCCCCGTGGTCACGCGGATCGTCGAGCGGCTCCTCGACGACGTCGCCGACCTGCTCGCCGACGGACCGGCCGACCTGCTGGAACACTTCGCCGGGCCGCTGCCGGTGCATGTCGTCTGCGCGCTGCTCGGCGTGCCCGACGAGGCGCGGCCCGCGTGGCTGGTGCACGGCCGGGCGGTCGCCGCCGGCAACGGGCCCGCGTTCACCGCCGCCGTCCCGGCGATCATCGACGGTGCGCGGGAGGTCGCGCCGCACGTCGCGGACCTGTTCGGCGACGGGCTCACGGAGCAGGAGCGGGTCACCCAGGTCTGGCACCTGGTCCTGGCCGGGCAGACCCCGACGAACCTGATCGCCAACGCGGTCGCGGCCCTGCTCGAGGAGCCGTCCCGCGCCGCCCTGCTGCGCGCCGAGCCCGACCTGCTGCCGGGCGCCGTGGAGGAGCTCACCAGATGGTGCGGCCCTCAGTTGCTGACGATTCCACGGTATGTCCACCGCCCCGCCGACCTCGCCGGTGTCACGGTCAATCCGGGTGAACCGGTCACGGTCGCGATCGTCGCGGCGAACCGTGACCCGCGGGTCTTCCCGGATCCCGAGCGGCTCGACCTGCGCTCCACGGCCGCCGGGGCCCACCTCGGGTACGCCCACGGCCCGCACTTCTGCCTCGGCGCGCCGCTGGCGCGGGTGCAGGCGGAGGTGGCGCTCGGCGCCCTGCTGGCCAGGTTCCCGGACCTGGCGCTGAGCAGCTCGGGCGCCCTCGCCGGCGTCGCCGCCCGGCGGGTGCCGGACCCGGGCACGTGGCGGCTCGCGGCGCTGCCGGTCACCGCTGGGGATGCCGCCGGTCCCACCTGAGGAGGGTCGCCGCAGCAGCGGGACCGCGGCACCGGTCATCGCGGCGGCGAAACGGTCACGCCGAGCCGGGGCGGATCAGGCCGCTCTCGTACGCGAACGCCGCGGCCTGGACGCGGTCGCGGAGGTCGAGCTTGGTGAGCATCCGGGAGATGTACGTCTTCACCGTCGCCTCGCCGAGGAACAGGGCGGCGGCGAGCTCGGCGTTGGAGCGGCCACGGGCGGCGAGCCGGAGCACGTCGACCTCGCGGCCGGTGAGGGTGGCCAGCGGGCTGCGGGTCGTCGGCCGGGCCCGGATCGCCCCGCCCAGGACCGCTCCGTCCGCCGCCGTCCGGCCGGAAGCCGCCGGCGCCGTCCAACAAACGGCCTGACCAAGGCTGAACGGCCTGACAAAGGCTGAGCAGCGAGATGTTCAACTGATCCGGGTCGTCCGCAGGACGCGGGCGGCCCCGGTCGTAAGGTGTCGCAATGAGGAACACCACTTTCACGGAGCGGCGCGGTGTAGGGCTTCGCTCCGAACGGGGGCCGGTGCTCGCGTCGGTGATGCTGGCCACCGGGCTCGTCGCGCTGGACAGCACGATCATCGCGACCGCGGTGCCGTCGGTGGTGCGTGACCTGGGCGGGTTCTCGCACTTTCCGTGGCTGTTCTCGGTGTACCTGCTGGCCATGGCGGTCACGACGCCGCTGTACGGCAAGCTGTCCGACGTGGTGGGCCGGCGGCCGGTGATGTTCGCCGGGATCGCGGCGTTCCTGGTCGGGTCGGTGCTGTGCGGGTTCGCGTGGAGCATGCTGACGCTGATCATCTTCCGGGCGGTGCAGGGTATCGGCGCCGGCGCGATCTCCCCGATGAGCATGACGATCATCGGCGACCTGTACACGGTCGAGGAGCGGGCCCGGGTGCAGGGGTACGTGGCCGGGGTGTGGGGCGTGTCGTCGGTGGTGGGCCCGACGCTCGGCGGGGTGTTCGCCGACTACCTGTCGTGGCGGTGGATCTTCTTCGTGAACATCCCGCTGGGGCTGGTTGCGGCGTGGATGCTGGCCCGGAACCTGAAGGAGCGCGTCGAGCGGCGCACGCACCGCATCGACTACCTCGGCGCGTCGCTGCTGGTGGCCGGGTGCACGCTGCTGATCCTGGGCACCCTGGAGGGCGGCACGACCTGGGCGTGGCTGTCGGCGCCGAGCGTGACGATCTTCACGGTGGGTGCGGTGCTGATGGTCGCGTTCTGGTTCGTGGAGCGCCGCGCGGAGGAGCCGGTGCTGCCGCTGTGGGTGTTCCGGCACCGTACGCTCGTCGGCGGCAACCTGGTGTCGCTGGTCGTGGGGGCGCTGCTGATCGGGCTGACGTCCTACGTGCCGAACTTCGCGCAAGGCGTGCTGAGCGCCAGCGCCGTGCTCGCCGGGTTCGTGGTGGCGGCGATGACGCTGGGCTGGCCCCTGGCGGCGACCGCGTCCGGGCACTTCTATCTGCGCGTCGGGTTCCGCAACACGGCCCTGGGCGGCGGCGTGATGATCATCGCCGGTACGGTCATGTGCGCGCTGCTCGGCCGGCACACCACGCTGCCGGCGCTCGCGGTCGCGTGTTTCGTCATCGGGGCCGGGCTGGGGATGACGTCCAGCCCGAACCTCGTCGCGGTGCAGTCGGTCGTCGGCTGGGACCGCCGGGGCGTGGTGACCGGCACCAACATGTTCTTCCGGTCGATCGGCAGTGCGGTCGGCGCGGCCGTGTTCGGCGCGATCGCGAACACGACCCTGGACCGGCGGTTCGCCGCGGCGCCGCCGGGGGTGCGGGAGCGGCTCGGCGGCGGCGCCGACGCGACCGACGTGGTGCTCAAGGCGAAGGACACCCCGCCGGCCGTGCTGGCCTATGCGCGGGACAGCCTGTACGCGGCGACGCACCATGTGTTCATCGCGCTGGCCTGCGTCGGGGTCCTCGGCGTCGGCGCGCTGCTGCTGATGCCGCGGCGGACCACGCCACTGCCGTGATCGGCCGTGATCCCAGGCACGGTTGATCCATTTCCTACCGGCGAGGTGGGTACGATCGCCGCCATGCGCTCCAGGACCCTCCTCTTCGCCGCCGGGTTGACGGCGGCCCTCGCCGCCGCTGCCGGCTGCGCACCGGCTGACGACGACACCGCCACCCCGGCCGCCTCCGGCGGCTCCACCGCCGCCGCGGCGAACTGCGCCCCGGCGAACCTGAAGACCGTCGCCGCGGGCAAGCTCACCATCGCCACCGACGAGCCCGTCTACGAGCCGTGGTTCAAGGACAACAAGCCCGAGAGCGGCGAAGGCTTCGAGGCCGCCGTCGCCTACGCGGTCGCCACGAAGCTCGGCTACAGCAAGGACCAGGTCGTGTGGACCCGGGTCACGTTCAACAACGCGATCGCCCCGGGGAAGAAGACGTTCGACTTCGACGTCAACGAGTTCTCCATCACCGACGAGCGCAAGCAGGCCGTCGACTTCTCCGCCCCGTACTACGACGTGACCCAGACGGTGATCGCGTTGAAGTCCTCGAAGATCGCCGGGGCGAAGAGCGTCGCGGACCTCAAGGGCGCGAAGCTCGGCGCGCAGGTCGGCACGACCAGTTACCGGTCGATCACCGAGGTGGTCAAGCCGACGGCGCAGCCGCAGGTGTACAACAACAACGACGACGCGAAGAAGGCGCTGCAGAACGGGCAGATCGACGGCCTGGTCGTGGACCTGCCGACGGCGTTCTACATCACCGGCGCGGAGATCACCGACGCGCAGATCGTCGGGCAGCTGCCGCAGCCGTCCGGCACCCCCGAGCAGTTCGGCCTGGTGCTGGACAAGGGCTCGGCGCTGACCGGGTGCGTCAGCCAGGCCGTCGACGCGCTGCGCGGTGACGGCACCCTGAAGAAGCTGACCGAGCAGTGGTTGTCGTCCGTGCAGGGCGCACCGACGCTCAGCTGATGACGTTCAAGCCCAGCCCGTTACAGCTGGAACGGGACGCGTACCGCCGCCGGCAGACGATCCTGTCGGTGGCGGTCGCGGCCGTGTCCACGCTCGTCGTCGGGGTCCTGCTGTACGCGGCGGTCACCGGCGCGCCCGGCTGGGACCGCTTCCGGGCCAGCTTCCTGGACCCGGACGTGGCCCGCGAGTCGCTGCCCGCCGTGCTGCGCGGGCTGTGGCTCAACGTGCGGCTGCTGGTGGTGTGCGCGGTCGCGGCGCTGCTGCTCGGCCTCGGCATCGCCACGCTGCGCACCATCCGGCCCGCGGTGTTCTTCCCGCTGCGGGCCCTGGCGGCCGGGTACACGTACACGTTCCGCGGGCTGCCGCTGATCGTGACCCTGTACCTGTTCGCGTTCGGGGTGCCGGGGCTGCGGCTCAGCGGTACGCCGACGGTGCTGGTCCTCGGCGGGATCGCGATCGTGCTCACGTACGCCGGATACATCGCCGAGGTGTTCCGTGCCGGGATCGAGTCGGTGCACCCGTCGCAGCGGGCCGCGGCCCGGTCGCTGGGGCTGACGTACCGGCAGACGATGCGGCACGTGGTGCTGCCGCAGGCGGTGCGCCGGGTGACGCCGCCGCTGCTCAACGACCTGGTCGCGATGCAGAAGGACGTCGGGCTGATCTCGCTCGCCGGGCCGATCGACGCGATCCGGGCCGCGCAGATCGAGACCGCCGGGTCCTACAACTACACCCCGTACGTGGTGGCCGGGGTCCTGTTCGTGCTGCTGGCGATCCCCGTCGTCGCGGTCACCGACTGGGTCACGCTGCGTGCCGCCCGCCGCCAGTCAGGAGACAACCGGCTGTGACCCTGCTGCGCATCGACGGCGTGCACAAGCTGTTCAACGGTAACCCGGTGCTGCGCGGGGTGTCCCTCGACGTCGCCGAGCACGAGGTCGTCGCCCTCATCGGCGCGTCCGGCTCCGGCAAGTCGACGCTGCTGCGCTGCGTGAACCTGCTGGAGCAGGTCGACGACGGCACCATCCACCTCGACGGGCAGGACATCACCGACCCGCGCGCCGACCCCGACAAGGTCCGGCGCCGCATCGGCATCGTCTTCCAGGCGTTCAACCTGTTCCCGCACCTCAGCGTGCTGGACAACGTGACGCTCGCGCCGCTGCGCGTACACCGGCTGCCGCGGGAGAAGGCGCAGGCCAAGGCGCTCGCGCTGCTGGAGCGGGTCGGCCTGGCGGACAAGGCCGGCGCCTACCCCGACCGGTTGTCCGGCGGCCAGCAGCAGCGGGTCGCGATCGTGCGGGCCCTGGTCAACGAGCCCCGGCTGCTGCTGCTCGACGAGGTCACCTCGGCGCTGGACCCGGAGCTGGTCGGGGAGGTCCTCGCGCTGATCCGTGACCTGAAGGGCGACGGGGTCACCATGGTCCTCGCCACGCACGAGATGAGCTTCGCCCGGCAGGTCGCCGACCGGGTCTGCTTCCTCGACGGCGGGCTCATCGTCGAGCAGGGCCCGCCGGAGCAGGTGTTCGGCGCGCCGCGCGAGGCCCGCACCCGGCAGTTCCTGCAACGCATCACCGACGCCGGCCGGCTGTGACGCATCCTGCTGCCGGGGGAGCGGCGGGGTGGATTGACCGTGGCGGCGCCGCCGGGAAGGATCGGCGCAGCGTTTCGGCGGACGGGGGGCTGCGGCAATGCGCAACCGGCGGGTGAGCCTGCTCGACATCGGGCTGGACCAGTCGTTCGACGCGTCGATGGCGTTCGTGCAGTCGACGCTGCAGAGCATCAACGCCGGGCTGCCCGAGCCGATCGCCGACATCGACTTCGTGCGGTCCCGGGACCTCGACACGGTCCTGGCCGCGTTCACCGCCGAGTGTGACGTGCTGCACGTGATGGCGCACGGCGACCACGGCGAGACCCCCATGTTCAGCAGCACCGACGGCAAGACCGCGATCACCCTCGAGGCGATCAGCGACTACGCCAGCGACCGCGGGCACGGGCTCAACGCCAGCACCGTGCTCGCCGACGGGTGCAAGACCGGCATCGGCGCCTGGCAGCGGGCGCTGCGCAACTGCCTGCACGGCGAGATCGTGTACATCGGCGCGTCCGCGCTGGTCGGCTGGCACGAGAGCACCGTGTTCTGCTCGGCGTTCTACGGTGCGCTGTTCCGCAACAAGGGCAAGGGTGTCCCGCCGGTCGACCAGGCGTGGGACGCTGCGCACCGGGCGATGGAGGCGTACGCGGCGATCACCGACCGGGTGTGCCCGTACAAGGTCGTGGTGCTGGAGCCGAGCCGGCAGGCCCGGCTGGCGTTCCGCTGACTGCAACCAACTTCGTGGCATAAGGGCCGATTTGTCGGGTAGATCGCCCGGCGTGCTGACGAACCTTGCGCATCTGGACTCCATGCGGGTCCGTGTCACCCCGCCGCCGCAGCCGGGGCACACCACGTACCGGCTGGCGGAGGAGCCGTCGGTCGAGGTGGTGTGGACCTACGCCGAGCGGCTCCCGGACGGCAGCTACCTGCCGGTCGGTGGCGGGCCCGTCGACCCCGACACCGGCCACTACACGCAGGGCGCGTTCAACGCCGACGACATCGCCCGCGCCGCCGTGGTCTACCTGCGGCACTGGCAGGCCACCGGCGCCGGCACCAGCCGGGCCGCGGCGCGGCAGCTGCTGCGCGGCCTGTGCTACCTGCAGAGCGTCTGGGACGACACGCCGGACGACGGCCCCGCGAACTCCTCGCACGGCAACGTCGTGCTGTGGCAGCAGGCCGACGGCACCCTCAACCGCAGCGGTGTCCCCGCCGAGACCCCCGACCCGTCCGACAGCGGCGAGTCGGCGTGGCTGGCCCGCACCGTTTGGGCGCTCGGCGAGGGCTACGCCGCGTTCAGCGCCGACCCGCAGGACGAGGCCGGCTTCCCGGCGTTCCTGCGCCGGCGGCTCCGGCTCGCGATCGCCGCCATCCGCCGTCAGGTGCTGCCACGGTACGGCCAGTGGCGCGTCGTGGAGGAGTCGGCAACCCCGGCGTGGCTGATCGGTGACGGTGCCGACCTCACCGGCGAGGCGCTGCTCGGGCTGAGCGCGTACACCGGCTGCAGCGGCGACGACGACGCGCGCAAGGTGCTGGAGCAACTGGCCGAGGGCGTCACCGCGATGCGGACCGGCACCCCGTGGACGTGGCCGTTCGGCGCGGTCCTGCCGTGCGCGCTGTCCCGCAGCGCCTGGCACGCCTGGGCGGGGCTGGCACCGGCCGGGCTGGCCCGCGTCTACGAGGTCGCCGGTGACCTGGCGGCCCGGGACGCGGCCCTGGCCGACGCGGCGTCGTTCACCCCGCACCTGCTCGTGCAGGGCGGCCCGGACAACCTGCGGGTCGCCGTCCCGGGCGCCCGGGAGGCGCTCACCCTCGACGGGGTGCAGCTGGCGTACGGCGCCCAGTCCCGCGTCGAGTCGCTGCTGACCACGGCCAGGGTCACCGGCCGGCCGGCGCTGTCGACGCTGGCCGGGATCGCCGGGTCGTGGTTCTTCGGCAACAACCCGGCCGGGGCACCCATGTACGACCCGGCGACCGGGCGCACCTACGACGGCGTCGACATCCCCGACGCGGAACCCCGCCGGCTCGGCCGGCGCGGCGTCGTGCACCGCGACGCCGGCGCCGAGTCCACCATCCACGGGCTGCTCGCGATGCTCGCCCTGGACGCCGACCCGCACGCCGCCGCGGTCGCCCGGATCGCCGAGGCGGACCTCGACGACGGCGCCGGCGAGTGCCGCAAGGACAGCGAGCTGCGCTGCCTGTCGCTGCGCGATCCGCGCACCGGCGCGCGGGTGACGCTGCTGCGCAGCGTCGCGACCAGCACCCGCGCCTGCGACGTCGACCTCGGCAGCGGCACCGGCACCGCCGACGGCACCGCCACCGTGACCGTCAACGACCCCACCGGCGAGGAACTGGAGCACTACACGACGTCAGCGGGGCGCATCCGCGCGATCGTCCCCGGCGGCGGGTTCACCATCGTCACGAGGCTGCCCGAGACCGGCTGAGCGCCCCTGAGCCTTCCCCGGCCGGCGCTGGGCGGACCGTTATCCTTGCCCGGTGCCGGAGCCTCGGGGAGTCCTCGCCGCCGTCGCCGTGGGCGGCGCCGCCGGCAGCGCCGCGCGGCTCGGGATGGCGCAGCTGCTGCCGCACGACGCCGGCACCGGCGTGCCGTGGTCGACACTGGCCGTCAACGCGGTCGGCTGCCTGCTCATCGGGGTCCTCGTCGTGCTCGTCGACGGGCGGCACCCGCTGCTGCGGCCGCTGCTCGGCGCCGGGGTGCTCGGCGGGTTCACGACGTTCTCCACCTTCACCGCCGACGCGGTCGTCCTCGCCGAGCGCGGCGCGGTGTGGACCGCGGGCGCGTACGTCGCCGGGACCCTGATCACCGCGCTGGCCGCGGTGCGGCTCGGGGTGTCCGTGACCCGCCGGCTGACCGGGCGGACCACGTGATGCTGCTGCTGGTGCTGCTCGGCGGGGCCGTCGGGGCGCCCGCCCGGTACCTCACCGATCGGGCGCTCAAGGACCGTGCGCCGCTCGGGACGCTCATCGTCAACGTCGCCGGCAGTGCCCTGCTCGGCATCCTCATCGGTGCCGGCGGCGCGCTGCCGGCGACGGTGACGACGCTGGTCGGGACCGGGTTCTGCGGGGCGCTGACGACGTACAGCACGTTCAGCCTGGAGACGCTGATGCTGGTCGAGGCGGGGCGGGCCCGGCGGGCCGCGCTGTACGTGACGGCCAGCCTGGCGCTCGGCCTGACCGCCGCCGCGGCCGGGTTCGCCGCCGCCCGCGCGCTGAGCTGAGCCCCCACCTCGCGGGCGCTCACCACCACGCAGGCGTGCCGATCACCGCGCGGGAGCCCACCGCGGTCCCTCACCGGGGCCTCGCGGTGAGCAGGCGGAACAGGGTGAGCCACTGCTCCGGCCAGACCAGCCCGACCGGGGTGTCCGGGGCCAGCCGCAGCGCCCGGAACGCGGCCGAGACGCGGCGCGGATCGTACCGGCGGCACAACGACGCGTGCAGCGACCCACCCGCCCCGCCGAACCCGAGCTCGACGAACGCCGCGTAGCCGCGCCCCGGCGCCAGCGGCACCGGCCGCCGGGTCAGCCGCAGGATGCCGCCGTCGACGCGGGGCACCGGCCGGAACGCCTCCCGCGGCACCCGCCCGGCCAGCCGCCACTGCCACCACGGCCACGTCGCGATCGTGAGCCGGCTCCAGCGGCCGTAGTCGCCGGTACGTTTGCGCGCGTACTCCAGCTGCGTCAGCAGCGTCGCCGCGGTCAGGCCCGGCGCGTGCAGGCACCAGTCGACGACGGCCGAGGTCAGCGCGTACGGGATGTTGCCGACGACCGTGAACGGCTGCGGCGGCGGTGCCGCGGCGAGGAAGTCCGCGACCCGGACCGTGACGTTCGGCCGGGCCGGCAGCGCCGCGGCGAGGTCCGGGTCGACCTCGTAGGCGACGACCCGCCGGCACCGTTGGGCGAGCGCCACGGTGAGGTGGCCGCGACCGGCGCCGACCTCGACGACGACCCCGTCCGGGTCCAGGTCCGCGGCGTCGACCAGCCGGCGGACGGCGCCGGGCGCGGTGAGCAGGTTCTGGCCGTACACGCGACGGCTTCTGACATGAGCATGCTTGCGGGCGGATGGCGCCATGACCGGGGTCCCGTCTGCCGCCGCGGATGGGCGGCGAAACACGGACAGGCGGCATCGCGGCCCGTCCGTTTCCGAAAGAGGACTCGGAGGGCCCTGGCGCGGCGCGGGTGATGACGCCCCGGGTTACGGCCCGGCCCGCGTGGCGGGACCGGGCAGGGGCGTCAGACCTGGCGGACCAGGGCGCGACGCCGGATGCGCAGGCGCGCGGCCGGCATCGCCGCCCGCGCGAGGAGGGCATGCGTCATGGTCATCGCCGCACCGTAGCGGACCGCGCCGCCCGCGGCACCCGATTTTTGCTCAGTCGGGCAGGAGCGGCTTCTCCCACACCGAGACGTGCTGGGCGCTGTCGCTGGTGAACGGCTCGCGCTGCCAGCCCGCCCAGCGGTGCTGCAGGTGCAGGCCGGCCAGCTGCGCCATCAGGTCCAGCTCGGCGGGCCACACGTAGCGGAACGGGATCGAGCGGAAACCGCCGCGGCCGCCCACCACCTCGACGTAGTTGGAGCTCATCGACTGGGTGGCGACGTCGTACAGGTCGTAGGCCCAGCGGGTCTCGCTCACGTGGAACGGCACGACGTCCTGGCCGGGCGGCAGCCGGCGCAGGTCCGGCATCATCACCTCGACCACGAACCGCCCGCCGGGCTGCAGGTGCGCCGCCACGTTGCGGAAGCACGCGACCTGCGCCGCCTGCGTCGTCAGGTTCATGATCGTGTTGAAGACGATGTACGCGAGGGAGAACGACGCCTCGACGCGGGTGGTGGCGAAGTCGCCGATCGTCACGCCGATCGCGTCGCCGCCGGGCTTCTCGCGCAGCCGGGCCACCATCGCCCGGGACAGGTCGATACCGTGCACGGGCACGCCCTGGGCCGCCAGCGGCAGCGCGATGCGGCCGGTGCCGATGCCGAGCTCGAGGGCCCGGCCGCCGTCGGCGAGCTGCGCGAGGGTGTCGACGGCGGGCTGCACGACCGCGGGGTCGGCCATCTCCCGCGACGACTCGTCGTAGCGGGCCGCGACCCGTTCGCCGAAATAGCCGTCCTGATCGATCATCGCCGGACCCTATCGCGGCCGCCCGATTTCGGTGCCCGCGGGGCGCGGATCCCGTTTGGCGGTCCGATTTGCCGGATCTGAGGCGGGAGACTTGGCTCCCGCCTCAGATCACGGTGCGGTGCGGGTCAGCGGCGGTCGAGCAGGACCTCGGCGGCGCCGCCGTCCACGCGCAGGCTGTACCGGTCGGCGGCCTGCTGCCAGCCGGGCAGGGCCAGGACCGTGCCACCGGCCAGGTTCTGCTTGGCCGAGGCGTCCAGGGTGGCCTTGCCGACGGTGCTGGACGCGCCGAGGGTCAGCTGCGCGGGCGGCCCGGCCGGGGCGTGCACGAGCAGCTTGCCGACGCCGCCGACGCGGATCGGCAGCTCACCCTCGGGTTTCGGCACGGTGACCTCGAGCTCCTGCACGCCGGCGACCACGTCGACGCCGGCGAGGCGGCCCGAGGCGAAGTCGACGACCTGGCGCAGACCGCCGCCGGCGAGCTTCAAGTGCCAGCGCACGGTCGAGTTGAGGTACACGTGCACGGTGGCCTGGCCGGCGATCTCCGTGCCGTTCAGGCTGAGCCGGACCACGTCGCCCTCGACGGCGGCGGCGGGTTCGACGCGGCTGCCGGGCAGGGTGGAGGCGCGGTACAGGTACCCCTCCATCGGCTCGCTGTGGATGATCACCGACTCGGCGCCGGTGATCACCTCGAGCGTGGCCGCCTGCCGGCCGTCGAGGGCGCCGGTGACGGTGTGCACCGGCTCCTTCTCGGCGGGTGTGTCCGGCTTGCCCGTCCGGGTGGTGGCGATGACGAGGCCCACCAGTACCAACGCCACCGCCGCCACACCGGTCAGCAACCGCAACAACGGGGACTTGATCATGGGCTGGTGCAGCTCAGCGTCGGGGCGGTCGCCGGGGCGGTGCCGGTGGCGTTGAAGCCGAACGACGTGGTCGCGCCGGCGGCCAGGACCCTGTTCCAGTCGACGTTGCTCACCGCGGGGTTCGGTGGCTGCGCGACCAGGGTGCCGTTCCAAGGTGACCCTTCGAAGCCCTGCCCGTTCTGGTACGACCACCGTACCGTCCACCCGTTCAGGCTGGTCGATCCGTTGTTGCGGACGGTGACCTCGGCCTGGAAGTGCCCGGCCCACGAGCTCGGCACGGTCCGCCAGGTCGCGGTGCACGCGCCGGGTCCGCCGGTCCCACCGGACTGGCTCGGGGAGGACGACGGCGACCGCGAGGCGGACGCCGACGCCGACGGGGACGCCGAGCGCGACGGTGACGTCGACACCGACGGTGACGGCGAGGACGGGGTGCCGCCGATGCCGGTCACCTCGCCGTTGCCGCCGTCGAAGACGATGTCGGAGCAGCTGAAGAAGTTCTCCTGGCTGTCGGAGCGCACCCACTGGATGAACAGCATGTGCCGGCCGCTCTTGCCCGAGGGCAGGGTGGCGTTGAACGAGTAGTAGTTGAGCGCGCCGGGCGGGCCGGACTGCGGCGGGTCGGTCGCGCTCCAGAACGGCTCCAGGTCACCCCACGCCAGCGGCGTGGTGGGGCTCCAGCCGTTGCGGGTGACGTACAGGTGGAACGTGCCGGGGTGGGCGGCCCAGTTGCTGTAGCGCATCTGGATCGTCGAGCCGGCGGTCAGGTGGGTGAGAGGCCAGTCGGTGCGAGCGGCGTTGTACGCGGCGTACTTCGTCGTGCCCGCCCCGCAGATCTGGCCGTCGGGGATGTAGCCGGTGGTGCGGCCGCCGGCATCGGAGCGCAGCACGCCGAACCAGTCGTACAGCGGCTGCTGCCCGCCCTGCGCGACGGCGTCGGCGCAGGCGGGGTTGCTCGGGATGATCTGGCCGGTGGGGCGCAGGCCGTCCACGTAGCACAGGTAGGTGCGGCTGCCGGGGACCATCGCGACGCCGTGGGCCGACGCCGGGGCGGCGGGGACCACGAGGACGGCGACGACGCCGACGGCGAAAGCCGTTAAGACGCTCCACACTGGGCGCAATGTGCTCCTCCTCACACGAGGTTGGCGCAGTGTTTGCACGCGGTGCGGCCATTGGCAAGCATCGACGTCGTACGGGCGGCGGGATCAGGCCGGGCCCGTGAAAGTTCCACGTGGTGCGCCTATGCCGTGCGGTAGCGGGCCGCGGGAAGTGTCGGTGGGTGCGCTTAGGGTGTGGTGTCGCTACTCCTTCCGATATATCGCTTGTACGAGTGAGTGCTCGCTCAGTAAGGTGACCGTCGTGAACCAGCAGCCCGTGCAGACCCGCCGCCGGCGCGTGCCCGCGCTGTCGCCGGACGAGCGACGGGCGACGATCATCGCCGCGACCATCCCGCTGCTGCGCACCTACGGCGCGGCGGTCACCACCAAGCAGATCGCCGAGGCCGCGGGCGTCGCCGAGGGCACCATCTTCGGCGTCTTCCCCGACAAGGCGTCGCTGATCCTCGCCGCGCTCGGCACCGCCTTCGACCAGGAGACGGTGCTGCGCCAGCTCAGCGCGATCGACCCGCAGGCGCCCCTGCGGGAGCGCATGCGCGACGCCGCGACGATCCTGCTGCGCCGCTTCGAGGCCAACATCCAGCTGATGATGGTCGCCCGCACGCTGCCGACGGAGACCGGTCGGCAGCAGGTGGAGCAGCTGATGGAGGGCCGGCGGCGGCTGGTCGGGGCGGTGGCGGAGCTCATCGAGCCGGACCGGGCGCTGCTGCGGCGCAGCCCCGCCAGCACCGCCAACATGCTCGTGCTGCTGGTGATCGCGTCGGTCCGGCCGGAGCTGGCCGAGCCCGACACGCTCGATGCCGACGGCGTGGTCGCCGTCCTGCTCGACGGGCTGCTGGTGCGCCCGACCGACACCACCGGGGGAGACGCCTGACGATGCTCATCCGACTACTGAAGACCTACCTACGGCCCTACAGACGGCCGATCGCGCTGGTCGTGCTGCTGCAACTGGTGCAGACCCTCGCGACGCTCTACCTGCCGACGCTCAACGCCGACATCATCGACGGCGGCGTCGTCACCGGCGACACCGGTTACATCATGCGCATCGGCGGCTGGATGCTCGCAGTCACCGTCGTGCAGATCGTGTGCTCCGCCGCCGCGGTCTACTTCGGCGCCCGCACCGCGATGGCGCTCGGCCGCGACGTGCGGGCCGGCATCTTCGACCAGGTGCAGCGGCTCTCCGCGCGGGAGGTCGGGCAGTTCGGCGCGCCGTCGCTGATCACCCGCACCACCAACGACATCCAGCAGGTCCAGATGCTGGTGCTGATGACGTTCACGCTGATGGTGTCCGCGCCGATCATGTGTGTCGGCGGCATCATCCTCGCCCTCGCCCAGGACGTGCCGCTCTCAGCGCTGCTGCTGGTCGTCGTGCCGATCCTCATCGGGGTCATCGCCGTCATCGTCGTGCGGATGCGGCCGCTGTTCCGCCTCATGCAGGAGCGCATCGACCTGGTCAACCGGGTCATCCGCGAGCAGATCAGCGGCATCCGGGTCATCCGCGCCTTCGTCCGCGACGAGCACGAGCGGGTCCGCTTCGCCAAGACCAACGGCGACCTGCGCGACGTGTCGCTGGCCGTCGGCCGCCTGATGTCGCTGATGTTCCCGACCGTCATGCTGGTCGTCAACGCCTCCAGCATCCTCGTGCTGTGGTTCGGCGCGCACCGCATCGACAGCGGCGGCATGCAGATCGGGGCGCTCACGGCGTTCCTGAGCTACCTCATGCAGATCCTGATGTCCGTCATGATGGCCACGTTCATGTTCGTCATGATCCCCCGGGCCGAGGTGTGCGCCGAGCGCATCCAGGAGGTCCTGACCACCGAGTCCAGCGTGGTGCCGCCGGCGAAGGCGGTCACCGAGCTGCCCCGCCACGGCGAGCTGGAGCTGCGCGGCGTCGAGTTCCGCTACCCGGGCGCGGAGGCGCCCGTCATCAGCGGCATCGACCTCGCCGCCCGGCCCGGCGAGACGACCGCCATCATCGGCAGCACCGGCGCCGGCAAGACCACCCTGCTCAACCTGGTGCCCCGGCTGATGGACGCCACCGCCGGCACCGTCCTGGTCGACGGCGTCGACGTGCGCGACATCGACCCCGCGCTGCTGTCGGCGACGGTGAGCATGGTGCCGCAGAAGCCGTACCTGTTCTCCGGCACCGTCGCCTCCAACCTGCGCTACGGCCGGCCCGACGCGACCGACACCGAGCTGTGGCGGGCCCTGGAGGTCGCACAGGCCGCCGACTTCGTGCGGGCCATGCCCGAGGCCCTCGACGCGCCGATCGCGCAGGGCGGCACCAACGTCTCCGGCGGGCAGCGGCAGCGCCTGGCGATCGCCCGGACGCTCGTCGCCCGGCCCGAGGTGTATCTCTTCGACGACTCGTTCTCCGCCCTGGACTACGCGACCGACGCCGCGCTGCGCGACGCGCTGCGCACCGAGATCGCCGACGCGACCGTGGTCATCGTCGCGCAGCGGGTCAGCACGATCCGCGACGCGCAGACCATCGTCGTGCTCGACGAGGGCCGCGTGGTCGGCACAGGCACCCACACCGAGCTGATGGACACCAACGCGACCTACCGCGAGATCGTGCTGTCCCAGCTCACCGAGCAGGAGGCAGCGGCATGACCGATCCGGAGCGCAGCGGAGGGCTGGGCATCGTGGGTGCGGTTCGACGGTCAGGGCGGCGGCGGAGCGCAGCGGGGGTGGCGTCATGACCGGCCCGCAGCGGAGCGAGGAGCTGGGCATCGTGGGTGCGGTTTCGACGGTCAGGGCGGCGCCGGAGCGCAGCGGGGGTGGCGTCATGACCGGCCCGCAGCGGAGCGAGGAGCTGGGCATCGTGGGTGCGGTTTCGACGGTCAGGGCGGCGCCGGAG
>NZ_JBFAIC010000058.1:29026-31302 GCF_040654515.1 Dactylosporangium sp. NPDC050688 | reverse complement strand
GCGCAGCGGGGGTGGCGTCATGACCGGCCCGCAGCGGAGCGAGGAGCTGGGCATCGTGGGTGCAGTTCGACGGTCAGGGCGGCGCCGGAGCGCAGCGGAGGTGACGTCATGACCGGCCCGGGGAGACCGGCCGGCGGTGGGGCGCGGCCGGCGCCGCCCGCGTTCGGGCCGGGCAGGATGATGATGGGGGCCGGTGGGCCGCCGGCGAAGCTTGAGGACTTCAAGGGCTCCACCAAGCGGCTGCTGCGCATGCTCGCCCCCGACCGGTTGCTGGTCGCGGCCGTGCTGGTGTTCGGCATCGGCAGCGTCGTGCTGTCCGTCATCGGGCCGAAGCTGCTCGGCAAGGCCACCGACGTCATCTTCGAGGGCATCGTCGGCCGGGAGCTGCCGGCCGGCGTCAGCAAGGACGCCGCGGTCGCCGCGGCCCGGGCCAAGGGTCAGGACCGCTACGCCGACATGCTCGCCGCGATGGACCACGTCGTGCCCGGGCGCGGCATCGACTTCGAGCGCCTCGAACGGGTCCTGCTGTGGGTCGCCGTCGTTTACCTCGCCGCCTGGATCCTCGGGCTGCTGCAGGCCCGGCTCACCACCGTCGTCGTGCAGCGCACCGTGTACCGGCTGCGCGAGCAGGTCTCGGCGAAGCTGTCCCGGCTGCCGCTGAGCTACTTCGACCAGCAGCCGCGCGGCGAGGTCCTCAGCCGCGCCACCAACGACACCGACAACATCGCGATGACGCTGCAGCAGTCGCTGAGCATGCTGCTCACGTCCGTGCTGACAATCGTCGCGGTGCTCGGCGTGATGTTCTGGATCTCGCCGCTGCTGGCGATCATCGCCCTGGTCACCGTGCCGGTGTCGGTGTGGATCACAACCCGCATCGGCAAGCGGTCCCAGCCGCAGTTCGTCCGGCAGTGGGCGACCACCGGCAAGCTCAACGGCCACATCGAGGAGATGTTCACCGGGCACGCCGTGGTGAAGATCTTCGGCCGGGAGGCGGAGGCGGCGAAGACGTTCGAGGAGCACAACGACGCGCTGTACACCGCGTCGTTCCGGGCCCAGTTCATCTCCGGGCTCATCCAGCCGGCGATGATGTTCATCGGCAACCTCAACTACGTGCTCGTCGCCGTCGTCGGCGGCCTGCGGGTGGCGTCGGGGTCGCTGTCGCTCGGTGACGTGCAGGCGTTCATCCAGTACTCCCGCCAGTTCAGCCAGCCGCTGACGCAGGTCGCGAGCATGGCCAACCTGGTGCAGTCCGGGATCGCGTCCGCGGAGCGGGTCTTCCAGCTGCTCGACGCCGCCGAGCAGTCCCCGGACCCGGTCGAGCCGGCCCGGCCCGCCCAGGTGCGGGGCAAGGTCACCTTCGAGGGGGTGTCGTTCCGGTACAAGCCGGACGAGCCGCTCATCGAGGACCTCAACCTCACCGTCGAGCCTGGGCAGACGGTCGCGATCGTCGGCCCGACCGGCGCCGGCAAGACCACCCTGGTCAACCTGGTCATGCGCTTCTACGACCTGACCGCCGGCCGGATCCTGCTCGACGACGTCGACATCGCCACGATGACCCGCGACGAGCTGCGCGAACAGATCGGCATGGTCCTGCAGGACACCTGGCTGTTCCAGGGCACGATCGCGGAGAACCTCGCCTACGGCGCCGACCAGCCGACCCGCGAAAAGATCGTCGCGGCGGCCGAGACGGCGCACGCCGACCGGTTCGTGCGCACCCTGCCCGAGGGGTACGACACCGTCATCGACGAGGAGGGCGCCGGCGTCTCGGCCGGGGAGAAGCAGCTCATCACGATCGCCCGGGCGTTCCTGGCCGAGCCGACGATCCTCATCCTGGACGAGGCGACCAGCTCCGTCGACACCCGCACCGAGGTCCTCATCCAGCGCGCGATGAGCACCCTGCGCGCAGGCCGGACGAGCTTCGTCATCGCGCACCGCCTCTCCACGATCCGCGACGCCGACCTGATCCTCGTCATGGAGCACGGCTCGATCGTCGAGCAGGGCACCCACGCGTCGCTGCTGGCCTCGGGCGGCGCGTACGCACGGCTGTACTCCGCCCAGTTCGCCGCCGCGGCCGTCGAGGTCGACTGACCCCACCGCCGCGCCGTCGCCAGCCGACCCACCCCGTGCCGGAAGTCCACGGCACGGGGTGGTCCGGCGTCTGGGGGGTCCGGGCTCCGTGTGGTCCGGGCTCCGTGTGGTCCGGGCTCCGTGTGGTCCGGGCTCCGTGTGGTCCGGGCTCCGTGTGGTCCGGGCTCCGTGTGGTCCGGGCTCCGTGT
>NZ_JBFAIC010000058.1:0-28930 GCF_040654515.1 Dactylosporangium sp. NPDC050688 | reverse complement strand
GTGTGGTCCGGCTCGGGCGCCACCGCCGGCGGCAAGGCCAGGCCTCTCGCCGGACCGGCGTTCCGCTCACGCACCCTGAGGACTGCCGTGACAGTCGGCGCGTTGTCTGCGGCGTGGGCGCGACCGGGCAGCGCTACCCGGTGGATTGCTGTGCGCCGGCAAACAGGGATCCACCAGGTAGCGGCCGACCCCATCGGCAGGGGCTTGAGCAGTGCGGTTGTGGTCCGCTGGGGGGATGTGCCAGCGGATGGGAGAAAGTCGCGAGAAAATTCTGGGCGGGTGTCGATCGGTCGCTGGGTCGTTCGACCTTGGGGTGAGAGGGTCGAACGGCGGCCCCCGGGAACGAGGAGAACGACGATGGCGAAGTACATGCTCATCATGCGCGGCACCGACGAGTCGATGGCGAAGATGATGCAGACGCCGTTCGAGGAGATGCTCGAGACGGTCGGCCGGTTCAACGAGGAGCTGATCCGGGCCGGGGTGCTCGTCGCGGCCGAGGGGCTCGACGACCCGTCGCAGGGTGTGGTGGTGCGCTTCGACGGCGAGACGCCGGTGGTGACCGACGGGCCTTACGGGGAGACGAAGGAGCTGTTCGGCGGCTTCTATCTGCTCGACGTCGCCTCGAAGGAGGAGGCCGTCGAGTGGGCGAAGCGGCTCCCCGCGTTCGCCGGCTCGGCGGTCGAGATCCGGCGGGTCCCGGAGATCGACGAGTTCCCGCAGGACAACGAGTGGATCATCAAGGAGCGGGCGTGGCGCGAGCGCACCGGTCAGCTGTGACGGCGACCGGCGACGGCGGGTCACCCACCGGTGGCCCGCCCGCCGCCGCCCCGGACCCGACGCCGCCCGCCGAGACCGCCGGAGCCGCAGAGACCGCCGAAGTCGCCGAGAGCGCACAGGTCGCCGAGAGCGCCGAGACCGCTGCGGCAAGCGCGCCGGTGATCAGTGAGGCGGCGCGGCGGGCCGTGGACGCGGTCTGGCGGATCGAGTCGGCGCGGATCGTCGGGGCGCTCGCCCGGTACACCGGGGACTTCGAGCTCGCCGAGGACGTCGCCCAGGAGGCCGTGGCCGAGGCGCTCGTCGGCTGGTCGCGGGACGGTACCCCGGACAACCCGGTGGGCTGGCTGCTCGCCACGGCACGCCGGCGGGCGATCGACAGCTTCCGGCGCAGGTCGGCGCGCGACGACCGGTACGCCGCGCTCGCCGGGCAGCTCGGCGAGGGTGAGGCGGCCACGGGGGCGCTCACGCCGGCCGGGCGGCAGGACGAGCTGCCGTGGGACCCGGACCGGATCGACGACGACATCCTGGCGCTCATGTTCGTGGCGTGCCACCCGGTGCTGGCGCCCGAGGCCAAGGTCGCCCTGACGCTGCGTACCGTCGGCGGGCTGGGCAGCGAGGAGATCGCGCGGGCGTTTCTGGTGCCGGTGCCGACCGTACAGGCGAGGATCACCCGGGCGAAGAAGACGATCGCCGCGGCGAGGGTGCCGTTCGCGGTGCCGTCGGCGCAGCAGCGGCGGGAGCGGCTCGGCGGGGTGCTCAGCGTGCTCTACGTGATCTTCACGGAGGGTTCGACGGCGACGGCCGGGGACGACCTGCTGCGGACCGATCTCGCGTACGAGGCGATCCGGCTCGCCCGGATGCTGGCCGCGGTGCTGCCCGGCGAGCCGGAGGTGCACGGGCTGCTCGCCCTGTTCGAGCTCACCGCGGCGCGGTTCCCCGCGCGCACCGGGCCGGACGGGGAGGCGGTGCTGCTGGAGGACCAGGACCGGCGGCTGTGGGACCGCTCGGCGATCCGCCGGGGGCTCGCCGCGCTCGCCGCCGCGTCGAAGCAGGGGCTCGGCCCGTACGGGCTGCAGGCGGCGATCGCGGCCTGCCACGCGTCGGCGTCGTCGGTGGCCGAGACGGACTGGGACCGCATCGTGGTGCTGTACGAGGCGCTGGGGCGGATCATGCCGTCGCCGGTCGTCGAGCTCAACCGGGCCGTCGCCGTCGCCATGGCCGGCGGGCCGCAGCGGGCGCTGGACATCGTGGACGAGATGGTGGCCACGGACCGGCTGCCGGGGTCGCACCTGCTGCCCGGCGTCCGCGGCGAGCTGCTCACCCGGCTCGGCCGCACCGCGGAGGCGCGCGCCGAGCTGGAACTGGCCGCCCGGCTGTGCCGCAACGCCCGCGAGCGCGCCGTCCTGCTGCGCAAGGCGGCGGCGCTGCTCTGACCGCCGGGATCGTGAGCATCACGATCCCGGCCGGCGCCGGCGGGAATAGGCTCCTCGGCCCGCATTCCCGCAGGATGAGGCGGTGTTGGTCACGCTGCGGCGCACGCCCCGCGGTCATACGGTCAGGGGCATGAAGATCGTGTTGACCGGTGGGACCGGGTACATCGGATCCGTGCTGCTCCAGCAGCTCGTCGCGGCGGGGCACGCCGTCACGGCGCTGGTGCGCAGCGACGAGGCGGCGGCGAAGGTGCGCAAGGCGGGCGCGGAGGCGGCCGTCGGGGACCTGCAGGACACCGCCTGGACGGCGCGGCTGTTCGCGGCGGCCGACGGGGTGGTGCACACCGCGGCGCCCAGTGACGGCAGCGGCGAACAGTTCGACCGCGCGGTCGTCGCGGCGGCGGTGGAGGCGCTGTCCGGCACCGGCAAGCCGTACGTGCACACCAGCGGCATCTGGGTGTACGGCGACAACGCCGCCGTCACCGAGGACTCGCCGTTCGTGCCGCCGGCGCTGACCGCGTGGCGGCGAGGGGTGGAGCAGGCGGTGCTCGACGCGGACCTGGTCGCCTCGATCGTGGTGCCCGGCATCGTGTACGGCCACGGCGGCGGCATCCCGGCCGGGGTGTTCGGGGCGGCCCGCGACGAGCAGGGCCGGGTCCGGCTCGTCGGTGACGGCTCGCAGCACTGGACGACGATCCACGTCGAGGACGTGGCCGCGCTGTACGTCACCGTGGTCGAGCGGGGCGAGCGGCTCGGGTACGTGATCGCCGCGTCGGGGGTGAACCCGACGGTCCGTGAGCTCGGCGAGGCCGCCTCCGGTGGCGCCGGGGTGGCGCCGGAGAGCGTCGAGGCGTCCCGCGAGCGGCTCGGCGCCGCGTTCGCCGACGCACTGCTGCTGGACCAGCAGACCACCGCGGCGAAGGCACGCTCGCTCGGCTGGACCCCGACCAGGCCCACCCTCGTCGAGGAGCTGCGCGCGCACTGACCCGCGGCGAGCGCAGGCTCACGCGACGCAGAACTCGTTGCCCTCCGGGTCGCGCATGACGACGTGACCGAGCTGGTCGCCGTAGGACTCCTCGCCCACGAGCGTGGCGCCCGCGGCGACCAGTTCGGCGGCTCGCGACCGGATCAGCCGGGCCCGCTCCGGCAGGTCCCACGGCGGCTCGCCGGCCACCCGGATGTCGATGTGCATCCGGTTCTTCGCGGTCTTGCCCTCCGGCACGCGCAGGAAGCCGATCGCGGGACCCCGCCCGTCCGGGTCGACGATCGAGGCGCCGTCCGGTTCGTCGTACCCGGGCTCGGGCACGTAGCCGAGGGCCGCCGCCCAGAACGCGGCGAGGGCGTGCGGGTCGGCCGCGTCGCAGCCGAGGGTCCAGTGTGTCGCCATGCGGCCACGGTACTAATGGCGCCGCGGCGGGACGCCGAACAGCGGCATGCGCCGCAGCGGCAGGTCGGTGACGGTCTCGCCGGACAGCGCCAGCATCCGGCGCATGCTGTGCCGGATCAGGGTGTGCGAGACGTGGAACAGCCAGGCGGCCAGCGGCAGCTCGACGAGCACCGACGTGGCGAGGCTGACCCAGCGGTCGGGGCCGGCGGCCGTCATGATGTCGAACCACGCGTCGCAGGCCAGGAGGGTGGCGCTGATCAGCGCGGTCAGCACGACGACCTGCCGGCGCCGCACCGCCGCCCATGCCGTGAGGGCGAGGGCGGCGCCGAGGACCAGGTCGAAGCCCACCCAGGTGGCCCGCCAGTGCCCGGCGAGGTACCGCGGCGGCAGCGTCCACGCCAGCGCCGCCACCCACGGGATCATGAGCAGGCTGGCGGTCGCGACCACCACGACGAACCGGCGCCGGGCCCGAGCGTCGGCGGCCGGCGCCGGCAGCAGTCGGGCCAGGCGCCGGGCCAGGTCGGCCCGCTCGGACGGGGACATCCGAGCGAGCTCGTCGTCGGTGGGCGGCACTCAGCGGCCGCGTTGCGCCCGGTACCGCGACACGAGGGCGGCGGTCGAGGGGTCCAGCGCGGAGGTGTCCCCGGCGCCGGTGAGGGCCGGCTCGATCCGCTTGGCGAGGACCTTGCCCAGCTCGACGCCCCACTGGTCGAAGGAGTCGATGTCCCAGACGGCGCCCTGGACGAAGACCTTGTGCTCGTACAGGGCGATGAGCTGCCCCAGCACCGACGGGGTGAGCTTGTCCGCGAGGATGGTGGTGGTCGGCCGGTCGCCGCGGAACGTGCGGTGCGGGACCTCCTCGGCGGCGACGCCCTCGGCGGCAACCTCCTCGGACGTCTTGCCGAAGGCGAGCGCCTGGCCCTGGGCGAAGAGGTTGGCCATCAGCAGGTCGTGCTGGTCGGCGAAGACGCCGAGGCCCGGCGCGGGCTGCGCGAAGCCGATGAGGTCCGCCGGGATGAGCATCGTGCCCTGGTGGATCAGCTGGTAGTAGGCGTGCTGGCCGTTGGTGCCGGGGGTGCCCCAGACGACCGGGCCGGTCTGCCACTGCACCGGTTGGCCGTCGCGGTCGACGGACTTGCCGTTGGACTCCATGTCCAGCTGCTGCAGGTACGCGGTGAACCGGGACAGGTAGTGGCTGTAGGGCAGCACGGCGTGGGTCTGCGCGTCGTGGAAGTTGCGGTACCAGATGCCCAGCAGCCCCAGCAGCAGCGGCGCGTTGGCCTCCGGCGGGGCGGTGCGGAAGTGCTCGTCCATGAGCCGGAAGCCGTCGAGCATCTCCCGGAAGCCGTCGGGGCCGAGGGCGATCATCAGCGACAGGCCGATCGCGCTGTCGTAGGAGTACCGGCCGCCGACCCAGTCCCAGAACTCGAACATGTTGGTCGTGTCGATGCCGAACTTCGCGACCTCGGCGGCGTTGGTCGACACGGCGACGAAGTGCTTGGCGACCGCGGCGTCGTCGCCGAACGCGTCGAGCAGCCACCGGCGGGCGGCGGTCGCGTTGGTGATCGTCTCGATCGTGGTGAACGTCTTGGACGACACGATGAACAGCGTCCTGGCCGGGTCGGCGGCGCGCACCGCCTCGTAGAGGTCGGCGCCGTCGACGTTGGAGACGAAGTGCATCTCCAGATTGCGGTCGGTGTACGCGCGCAGCACCTCGTACGCCATCGCGGGGCCCAGGTCGGAGCCGCCGATGCCGATGTTGACGATGGTGGTGATCCGCTCGCCGGTGTAGCCGGTCCATTCCCCGGAGCGGACCCGCTCGGCGAAGGCCGCCATGCGGTCCAGCACGGCGTGCACCTTGGGCACCACGTTCTCGCCGTCCACCTCGACGACCGCGTCGCGGGCCGCGCGCAGCGCGGTGTGCAGCACGGCCCGGTGCTCGGTGAAGTTGATCTTGTCGCCGCGGAACATGGCGTCGCGCAGCTGCGCGACCCCGCGCGCGGCGGCGAGGTCGCGCAGCAGGCCCAGGGTCTCGTCGGTGACCAGGTGCTTGCCGTAGTCGAGATACAGGTCCCCGACCTGCAGGGAGTACTTCTCGCCGCGCCGCGGGTCGTCGGCGAACAGGTCCCGCAGGTGCACCTCACCCAGCTCGGCGCGGTGTTTGGCCAGCGCTGCCCACTCGGGTAGCTGGTTGGGACGGCCGTGAGACATCAAGCACTCCTTCAGCGAGGTCACACTCTCACTGGGATTGTGCCCCTTTCGCGTCCGTCTCGTCCTCCGTGCGCCGATCTTGCGATTGGTCCCACCCCTTGGCGAGGGCCCCGACGGGTTCGGCGCGATCCACCGGTACACCTGCCGAAAATGCCGGACGTCGGCGCACGGCGATCAGGACGGCCCCGGCGGTGGTGGCCGCGACGACGGCGCCGACGGCGGCGGTGGGCACCTCGAACAGCTTGAGCGCGCTGGCGATCAGGACGATGACCAGGGCAGCACGCACCACACCCGCCGGTGCCCGCGACGACAGCCGGGCGCCGATGAGCACGCCGGGCACGGATCCGACCAGCACCGCGGCGGCGAGGTCGAGCTGCAGGTCGCCGAAGATGGCGTGGCCCAGGGCCGCGGCGGCGACGAGAGGGATGGCCTGGATGAGGTCGGTGCCGACGAGGTCGTTGGGGCGCAGCATCGGGTACAGCGCGAGCAGGATCACAATGATGAGCGAGCCGGACCCGACGGAGGTCATGCCGACGACCAGCCCGCCGACCGCGCCGAGCAGCAGCGTGGGGATCGGGCGGACGGTGACCTGCGGCGTCCCGTCCGACGCGCCTGCCTTGCGGCTGTTGTACGCCTTGAGCAGCAGCCCGGCGACCGCGAGCAGGAGGGCGACGCCGAGCGCGATGCGGACGACGTCCTGCACCGACTCGCCGTCGCCGAGGGCCCGCATGAGCAGCACGCCGAGGAACGCCGACGGCACGCTGCCCAGGCACAGCCACCGCACGAGCGCCCAGTTGACCGTGCCGCGGCGGGCGTGCACCCAGCCGCCGAACGGCTTCATCACCGCGCTCGCCGCCAGGTCGCTGGAGACCGCGGCGAGGGGCGGGACCCCGAAGAACAGCACCAGGATCGGGGTCATGAGCGCGCCGCCGCCCATGCCGGTGAGACCGACGACGATGCCGACGCCGAGCCCTGCCAGGGCCATCACTGGGTCCATCGGAGAATTGTGCACTAAGTTGGTCGCCTTTGTAGATACGAAACGGGGCTGCGGCGAGCGGGATCACCCCGTTAGCGTGTGGCGATGCGGGTGGATACCCAGATCCGGCTGGTCTTCTGGTCCGTCCTGACGGCCGCCGCGCTGCTGGTGGTGGACGCCGCGGTGACCGCGACGGTGCTGCGCGACCTGGCCGCGCTCGACACGAAGCTCATGTCGCCCCGGTCGCTGCAGCAGGTCGAGGCCGACTACCACAACAACCTGCTGGTCGCGGCCGTCGGCGCGGTGCTGCTCGCGGCGCTGGCACTGGTCGTGCGCCGGCACAACCCGAAGATCAGGGCCGCGCTGTGGGTCATCGGCCCGCTGCTCGGCCTGGCCCTGCTGTGCGGGCTCGTCGGCGGGCCCGAGTGGGCGGTCGCGCCGACCGGCGACGAGCCGGAGCTGCTGCGGCAGGAATACGCACGCACCGTGCCTGAGTGGTACCTGTGGGTGCACGGCGTCGCCGGGTTCAGCGCGGCGTGCCTGCTGTTCTTCGTCGCCGGCTTCGTCACTCGCAGCGACCTGCGCGAGTACTACATGGAGTCGCACGGCACCGGGGACAGCTACCGGTCGTGGATCGACCGCACGAGCGCGTGAGCGGCCAGCGCAGCGGAGGTGACCACGTGAGCCGTATCCTGCTCGCGTGACCGCACCGAGGCCGCCCTCCTGGCGTGGGGCGCCGCCGCCACCGCGCCGCCGAATCCCGGAGGACCTGCCGTTCGTCGTGCGGCGCAGCACAGGCAAGGTGGCGCTGCTCTACGGTGCCATCTACTTCATGTGCTGGGTGCTGGTGACTGTCCAGGTGGCCGTGAGCCTGCTCACCGACTCGCCGGACAGCACCGGCGGTGACACCGTGGCCGCCGTGGCCGTGGGCGTCTGCGGGCTGGTGGTGTTCGGCGCGATGGTGGCGATCACCGTCCGGCTCGTCGTCGGCAACGGCCCGGTCCTCGCCCTCGACCACGCCGGGCTCTGGGTGAAGAACTCGACCGGGATGTTCGCCCGCGCCGTCTGGCTGCCGTGGGAGTCGGTCGAGCAGGTCAGGCGGCGCCGGGTGGTCATCTTCCGGATGCTGGTCGTCACCGCGGGCGGCGTGCGTTACCTCGTGCCGCTGCGGCTCAACGACCGCACCGACCCGGAGATCGTGGCGGCCGTCGACCGGTTCGGCGGCCGCTCAGTCGTTGCACCGTGACACCAGCCGGTCGTCGGCGTGCACCGGGGCCAGGTACTTCGCGACACCGGGTCCCTGCGGGTCGTCGACCTCGACGGCGAAGTAGAATGCCGGGTCTGAATACACCTTCTCGATCCCGCCGCGGGCCGTGTCCGCGTAGCGCAAGCCATCGACGTTCTCGCGTTTGATCGTGGTGAGCCGCTCGTCGAGCGTGCTCGTCCGGGCGATCGACAGAGTGCCGACGCGACCGCCACCAGGACGACGGCCGGTAGATCCTGCCGCCGACCCGCGTGTCGTGGAAGTCCGGGAGCGCGCGGCGGTGGGTTTGCGTTCCGGGACGCGTCGGGCACCACAACCGGCGAGGGTGCCACGGAATTGTCAGACCCTGCGGCTACGCTCGCGGCAGCAGCGCACCAGGATCATTGGAGAGCATCGAGTTGACCGCACAACCCGAGACCTTGTACGGAGCTGACGACCTCACGCTCCTCGAAGGGCTGGACGCTGTCCGTAAGCGGCCCGGCATGTACATCGGCTCGACCGACAGCCGCGGCGTCGCTCACCTGTTCAACGAGATCGTCGACAACTCCACCGACGAGGGCATCGCCGGTCACGCGACCCGCGTCGAGGTGACCCTGCACGCCGACGGTTCCGTCCAGGTCGACGACGACGGCCGCGGCATCCCCGTCGACGTGCACGCCAAGTCGGGGATGTCAGGCGTCGAGCTGGTGCTGACCCGGCTGCACGCCGGCGGCAAGTTCGGCGGCTCCGGCTACAAGACCTCCGGCGGCCTGCACGGCGTCGGTGCCTCCGCGGTCAACGCGTTGTCGCACCGTTTCGACGTCACAGTGCGCCGCGACGGCAAGGTCCACCACATGTCGTTCCAGCACGGCGTGCCCGGCGACTTCGACGGCAGCGGCCCGTCGGCGCCGTTCACCCGCCGCTCGGGGCTCAGCGTCACCGGCCGGATGAAGCGGGGCCAGTCCACCGGCACGTCGATCCGTTACTGGCACGACGCCCGCTACTTCGAGACCGGCGCCGCGCTCGACGTGGAGACGGTGCGCACCAAGCTGCGCAACACCGCGTTCCTCGTGCCCGGCGTGGCCTATGTGCTCAAGGACGCGACCGGCGGGCAGATCGCCACCGAGACGTTCCACTACCCCCACGGCCTCGCCGACATGGTCGAGTTCCTGGCGCCGTCCGGCGACCGGGCCGTGTGCGGGATGCTGCACATCACCGGCGAGGGCACCTACAAGGAGAATGCCGCCGACGAGAACGGCGTCATGAAGGCCAATGTCGAGCGCCGCGCCGAGGTCGAGATCGCGCTGCGCTGGGGCACCGGCTACGAGCGGGTCGTGGAGTCGTTCACCAACACCATCCGCAACGTGCACGGCGGCACGCACCGGCGCGGCTTCGAGCGCGGCGCGCTGCGCGCCCTCGCCGACGCGATCCGCAACACCCGAGGACTGCTGCGGCCCAAGGAGGACCTGCCGACGATCGACGACGTGCTCGAGGGCATGACGGCGGTCATCCACGTGCGCATCCCCGAGCCGCAGTTCACCTCGCAGACCAAGGACGAGCTGTCCACGGCGGCGGTCACCCGGGTCGTGCAGGGCATCGTCGAGCAGCACATCAAGGCGTGGGTCGAGGCGCGCAAGACCAAGGTCGAGGCCCGCACGGTCCTGCAGAAGATCGTCGACGCGGCGCGGGTGCGTCTCACCCAGAAGCAGCAGAAGGACGCCGCCCGGCGCAAGACCGCCCTCGAGGGCGCGTCGATGCCGGCGAAGCTCGTCGACTGCCGCTCCACCGGGGTGCAGCGCAGCGAGCTGTTCATCGTCGAGGGTGACAGCGCACTGGGCACCGCCCGCATGGCCCGCTCCTCGGAGTATCAGGCGCTGTTGCCGATCCGCGGCAAGATCCTCAACGTGCAGAAGGCCAACATCCAGCAGGTCCTGGACAACGCCGAGTGCTCCGCGATCGTGCAGGTCCTCGGCGCCGGCTCCGGCCGCACCTTCGACCTGGAGGCGATGCGCTACGGGCGGATCCTGATCATGGCCGACGCCGACGTCGACGGCTCGCACATCCGCACGCTGCTCATCACGCTGTTCGCCAAGTACATGCGCCCGGCGATCGCCGACGGCCGGCTCTACGCCGCCGTCCCGCCCCTGCACAAGATCGTCACCAAGGGGCGCAACCCGGAGACGATCTACACGTACACCCAGGCGGAGATGGAGAGCACCGTCGCCCGGCTGGAGAAGGCCGGCAAGCAGGTCGTCACGCCGATCCCGCGGTTCAAGGGTCTCGGCGAGATGGACGCCGACGAGCTGTGGGACACCACGATGAACCCGGCGACCCGGGCCGTGCGGCGCATCACCCTCGATGACGTCGAGGCCGCCGAGGAGGTCCTCGAGCTGCTCATGGGGGAGCGGGTCGAGCCCCGCCGCAACTGGCTCATCGACGCCGCGCCGCGGGTCGACCAAGACAACATCGACGCCTGAGTCAGGAAGGGTAGTCCGCCGACATGGCACGCAAGGCCACACCAGCGAAGGCCGACCTGTCCGCCTTCGACCAGGCGGGCGCGCGGGTGCTCAACAACCCGCTCGTCACCGAGGTCGAGGACTCCTACCTGGAGTATGCGTATTCGGTCATCCACTCCCGCGCGCTGCCCGACGCGCGCGACGGCCTCAAGCCGGTGCACCGCCGCATCCTGTTCTCGATGAGCGAGCAGGGGCACCGCCCCGACCGCGGCCACGTCAAGTCGTCCCGCGTCGTCGGTGACGTCATGGGTAAGTACCACCCGCACGGCGACAGCGCGATCTATGACGCGATGGTCCGCATGGCGCAGGACTTCTCGCTCAACGTGCCGCTCATCGACGGCCATGGCAACTTCGGCTCCCCGGACGACGGCCCCGCCGCCTCCCGGTACACCGAGGCGAGGATGTCCCGGGAGGCCATGCTGCTCGTCGGCGAGCTCGACGAGGGCACCGTGGACTTCCGGCCCAACTACGACGGCTCGCTCGACGAGCCGTCGGTGCTGCCGGCCGCGTTCCCCAACCTGCTGGTCAACGGCTCCTCCGGCATCGCCGTCGGCATGGCCACCAACATGATCCCGCACAACCTCGGCGAGGTCGTCGCCGCCGCCCGCTGGCTCATCAACCACCCGGGCGCCAGCCTCGACAAGCTCATGGAGTTCGTCCCCGGCCCCGACCTGCCGACCGGTGGGCTGCTGCTCGGCCTCGACGAGGTCCGCCGCGCCTACGAGACCGGCCGCGGCGTCGTGCGCATGCGCGGCCGGGTCGAGATCGGCCTGCTCGAGGGCAGCCGCGGCCGCCAGGCCATCACGGTCACCGAGCTGCCGTACGGCATCGGCGCCGAGAAGGTCATCGAGAAGATCACCGACGAGGTCAACAAGACCAAGCGGCTGCAGGGCATCGCTGACGTCAAGGACCTCACCGACCGGGAGAACGGCACCCGCCTCGTCATCGAGTGCAAGGTCGGCGTCAACCCGCAGGCCCTGCTCGCCGACCTCTACCGGCTGACCCCGCTGGAGCAGTCCTTCGGCGTCAACAACCTCGTCCTTGTCGACGGCCGGCCGCAGACCCTCGGGCTCAAGCCGCTGCTCGAGGTGTTCCTCGCGCACCGCTACGAGGTCGTGACCCGGCGCACCGAGTTCCGCCGCAAGAAGCGCCTCGACCGGCTGCACCTCGTCGACGGCCTGCTCGTCGCGCTGCTGGACATCGACCGGGTCGTCGCCCTCATCCGCGCCAGCGAGAACGCCGCGGCCGCCAAGGCGTCGCTCATGAGCGAGTTCGGTCTCAGCGACATCCAGGCCAGCTACATCCTGGACACCCCGCTGCGGCGCCTCACCCGCTACGACCGCATCGAGCTGGAGGCCGAGCAGGCCCGGCTCAACGAGGAGATCGCCGCGCTCAGCCAGATCCTCGACGACGAGAAGGTCCTGAAGAAGGTCGTCTCCGACGAGCTCGCCGCCGTCGTCAAGGAATTCGCGCAGCCGCGCCGCACCACGCTCATCGACGGCGACCTCAAGGAGGTCCTCGCCGCGTCCGTCCCCGCCGGCCCTCTCGAGGTGTCCGACGACCCGTGCCAGGTGCTGCTGTCCGCGACCGGTCTGGTCGCCCGCACCGCCGCCGAGTCGGAGGAGGCCCCCGAAGGCAGCCGCAAGGCGGGCCGCGACAAGCACGACACCGTCCGCGCCGTCGCGCACACCACGGCCCGCGGCCAGGTCCTGCTCGTCACCAGCCTCGGCCGCGCGTTCAAGGTCGACGTCCTGCCGCTGCCCGTCCTGCCCGAGCAGACCGGCACCGTCTCGCTGCGCGGCGGCATGTCCACCGCCGAGCTCGTGCCGTTGCAGGCCGGCGAGACCGTTGTCGCCCTCGCCCCGCTCGGCGGCCCCGGCGCCGAAGGCTCACCCGGCCTCGCCCTCGGCACCCGCAACGGCATCGTGAAGATCTGCGCCCCCGAGTGGCCTGTGCGCGCCGACGAGTTCGAGGTCATCGGCCTGCGCGAAGGCGACGAGGTCGTCGGCGGCACCTGGCTCACCGACGGCGCGGAGACGCTCGCGTTCGTCGCCTCCGACGCGTCGCTGCTGCGCTTCCCCGCCAAGCTCGTGCGCCCCCAGGGCCTCAAGGGCGGCGGCATGGCCGGCATCGCCCTCGCCGCCGGCGCCCAGGTCCTCTTCTTCGGCGCCGTCAACACCCACGACCAGCAGCACGGCGAGCCCATGGTCGTCACCGCCACCATCGGCAACGCCAAGACGACCCCGCTGCGGCTGTACCCGGCGAAGGGCCGCGCCACCGGTGGCGTGCGCGCCCAGCGCTTCCTCAAGGGCGAGACCCGTCTCGTCCTTGCCTGGGTCGGCCCCCGCCCGGCCGCCTCCTCAGCCAAGGGCGAGCCCCGCGACCTGCCCGCCGCCGACCAGCGCCGCGACGGCTCGGGCGTCCAGCTGCGCGCCCCCGAGATCGTCGGCCACCTGGTCGAGCGCGGCTGATCGCGGGGTCTGTCCCGCTGCCGCACCGGCCCGGGTGGCGCTCCGCTCCTCGGGCCGGGCGCCGGGTCGCGCTGATGGGACCGCGGTGGGCTGGGGGCGTCGCGTTGATCGGGCTGCTCGGGTCGGGCCTGAGGTGCCTCGGGCTGGGTTGTGCGCCGTGTCGCCTGTAGCGGGTCCCGGGCCACGTCGTCTGCGGTGGGAACCGGGCTGCTCGGGGTGGGCCGGTGTTGTGCCGTCTGTTTCCGGGCTGCTCGGGCGGGGTGGTGTGCCGCGTAGCCTGCGGTGGGTCGCGGGCCACGTCGTCCGCGGTGGGTCCCGGGCTGCTCGGGCTGAGTTCCGCGCTGTTCGGCCGGGTCGCGGACCGTATCGTCTGCGCCGGGTTGCACGCCGACTGGTCGCCTCGTCCGCTGTCGCCGGCCCGTCCCGCCTGGGCGCTGGTCGCAGCGTTCACTGGTTCCGCGACCGGGTCGGTGCGACGGCGCCGCCACCGGTCATTTCAACTACCCGTGGGCGGCACCCGCCACGGGCAGGGGCCGCCAGTCCGGTGTGGGTGGTCAGTCACGACGCCTGCCATGAGGCGGGGGTCGGCGTCGGCGCGGCAGCGGACGGCCCGCAGCGTGAGGCGGGGTCACGGCTGGTACACGAGGTCCATGGTGTCGGAGTGGCCGGACCAGGTGAGGGTGAGCCGCCAGCAGCCCGCCTGCGGCAGGTCGATGATCGACGGGCCGGGGCCGCCGGGTACGCGGCGCTGAGCCGCATCGCCGGTGCCGTCGCGGGTCGCGTCGATCTGCAGGTCGCCGGGCGGGTAGGGCGGCTTGGAGACCCAGAGGATCTTGTTGGACGAGCCGTCGGGCCGGGTGACCGCCAGGGGGTGGCCGAAGACGGCCGCCACGATGTTGCCGCCGTCGCCCATGACGTGCGGTATGCGGGCGTCGCCGGAGAAGCCGGCGCGAGCCCACTCGGGCAGCGGGCCGGTCTCGACCACGGAGCCGCAGCCGGTGCGGGCCGGGGCGCCCGGCACGACCTGAGACGCGGACTGCGGCGCCGCCTGAGGTCCGGACCGAGGCGCGGCCTGCGGCGGTGCCGATGCGGTACACCCGGCGGCCAGCACCACGACGGCCGGGAAGAGCACGAGAAGTCTCACGCATTCCGGAGTCGCGACCAGGGCGGTGGGTTCCGGCGGGGATGTGCCGCAGCGCACAAAGGTCGGCAAGCACGAGTTCGAGCTCGTCGACCAGCAGGGCCGGAAGGTCTGCGGCGCCGTGCGCCCTCCTGAGCGGACCGGCGCAACTCTTCCCGCCGCGCGCGGCGGCGGGCCAGGCGTCACAGCCAGCCGGACCGCCGGAACAGGCGGTACAGGACCACCGAGCCGGTGGCCATGATCAGCAGGGTCAGGTAGAAGCCGTACTGCCACTGCAGCCCGGGGATGTGCTCGAAGTTCATCCCGTAGATCCCCGCGATCGCGGTCTGCAGCGCGGCGATGGCGGCCCATGAGGCGATCTTGCGCATGTCGTTGTTCTGGTCCAGGCCGACCTGGGCGAGGCGGGCCTGCAAGATCGAGTCGAGCAGCTCGTTGTCGGAGGCGACCCGCTCCACCACCTGGGTGAGCCGGCCGAGCATGTCGGCGAAGTACTGCCGCAGCTGCGGCGGCAGCTCCACCACGGCCGGGTCGTTCATCCGCCGCAGCGGCGCCTGCAGCGGCAGCACCGCCCGCTTGAACTCGACCAGCTCCCGCTTCAGCTGGTAGATCTGCTGCACGTCGCAGCCGCCGGCCCGCAGGAACGCAGTCTGCTCCAGGTGCTCGACGTCCTGCTCCACGCCGGCGGCGACCTCGTGGTACACCTCGACCATCCGGTCGCACACCGCGTAGGCGACCGACCACGGGCCATTGGCGAGCATGGCCTGGCGCCGCTCGAGCTGCTGGCGGACGTCGGCGAGGGCGCCGGCGCCGCCGTGGCGGACGGACACCACGAAGTGCGCGCCGACGAGCAGCGTCACCGCGCCCGTGTCGACGATTTCGGAGGTGGCGGTCAGCTCGGCGTGCTCGATGTAGCGGGCGGTGCGCACGATCAGCATCATCACGTCGCCGCGGCGCTCGACGGCCGGCCGGCGCTCGGGCGCGAGGGCCTTCTCGGCGGTGAGGTCGTCCAGCCCGAGTTCCTCGGCGACGGCCGCGAACTGCGCCCGCGTCGGCTGGAACAGCCCCAGCCACACGAACCCGTTGCGCCGCCGCCGGGCCGCCGTGTACGCCTCGTGGAAGGTGTGCGGTCCCGGCTGGCGTACGCCGCGCACGTACAGCGCACAGTCGACGACCGCGTCGTCCTCGGCGGCGTCGGCGAGCAGGTGCGCCAGCGGCGGCTCCGGCTGCAGGTGGCGCATCATCCGGCCGAGCATCCGGCCGACCCGCCGGCCCACCTTGACCTGCTGCACTCCTGGCCCCCTTCACGCCGCGGCACGCTGCGCGCCACGCTACCGCGTTGATCGTCGCAGGGGACCGGCCCGGGTCAGCTGCCGGACAGTGCGCGGGCGGGCTCGTCGCTCTCGTCGAGCGTGACGTAGAAGAGGGTGCCCAGCACGAGCAGCGTGCCGGCGAAGACCTCCCAGCCGAGCGCGACCCCGGCGATCGTGACGACCACGCACTGCACGACCAGCGCGACGACCGTCCACCGGCGGGCCGCCCGCTGCCGCAGCGCGGCGACGAGCAGCCGCACGCCCAGGGCGACCAGCAACACCCCGAGCACGACGGCCGCGACCCGGATCGCGACCTGCGCGTGGCCGGGGTCGGCGCCGTTGAGCGACATCGAGTACGCCCCGATCACCCCGCCCACCACGAACAGGGCGGCGCCGACGACCACGCCCTCGACGAGGACCCCGACCGCCGCGATGACCAGTGCCACCATTCGCATCCGGTCAAGTTACTCCCGGGTAGCCCAGGCTTCAAGACCGGTCGATGCGGGCCGCGGTTAGGGTGCGGGATGCCCACGCACATCCTGTTCGACTTTTTCGGCACCCTCGTGGACTACGACGCGCGGCGCACCGCGCAGGGCTTCCCCCGCACGCACGCCGAGCTGGTGGGGCTCGGCGCCGGCGTGTCGTACGCGGAGTTCCTGGCGGGCTGGGACCGCGCCTTCGCCGGGTTCGACCTGGGCAGCGCGGCCGGGGACCACGAGTTCTCGATGACGCAGGTCGGCACCGCCTACCTCGCCGAGGTCCTCGGGCGGCGGCCCGCCGCCGGCGAGGTGGACGCGTTCATCCGCCTTTACCTGGCCGAGTGGAGCGCCGGCGTCACCTACCCCGACGGCGTGGTGCCGCTCGTGCGGTCGTTGTCGCGGGTGTACCGGCTCGCGGTCGTCACGAACACGCACCAGCCGGACCTGGTCCCCGGCCATCTCGCCGCCATGGGCATCCTGGACGCGATGGACGCCGTCGTCACGTCGGTGGAGGTCGGCCGGCGCAAGCCGCACCCGGCCATCTACGCCGCGGCCGTGGAGCGGCTCGGCATCGAGCCCGGCGCGGCCGTCTTCGTCGGCGACACGTACACCGCCGACTTCGCCGGCCCTGAGCGCTTCGGGATGACCGCGTACCTCATCGACCCGTCCGGCCGCGCCGACGTCCCCGCGGACCGCCGGCTGCGTTCCGTACACGACCTGCCGGAGGCGATGCGGCGGCCGTGAGCGGTGAGTCGCGACGCGTACCCCAACGGGTGACGACGCCGGTGGTATGGGCGAAGTGATATGAAACGGCCGTGCAAACCCATTGCTATATGTACATGCGTGGCTACCGCCACGAGTCATATGTCAGGGAGGCCGAGTGAAACGATCTATCGCCGCCGCCAGTGCACTCCTGCTCGCCGGGGGCCTGCTGGCTGCCGTGGCGTCGCCCGCCGGCGCCGCGCCCAGCACGCCGACCCCGTCGAGCCTGCAGGCGCACCGCACGGACATCCGCGCCGCCGACAGTGAGGCCTACACGGTCTCCAGCAGCAAGAAGGACGCCAACGGCGCCTCGCACACCCGCTACACGCGCACGTACCACGGCCTGCGGGTCTACGGCGGCGACTTCGTCGTGCACGCCGCGCCGGACGGCACGTTCGCCGGGACCTCGGTCGGCCTGCACGCGCCGCTCACGCTCGGGACCACCGCCACGGTCGCGAAGGCGTCCGCCACGGCGAAGGCGAGGACCGCGTTCAGCGGCACGATCACCGCAGTCGGCAGCCCGGAGCTGTTCGTCGACGCCAGCGACGGCACCGGCGTCCTGGCCTACGAGACCGTGGTCAGCGGCTGGCTGCCCGACGATCAGACCCCGTCGAAGCTGCACGTCATCACCGACGCGAACAGCAATGCGGTCCGCGGCGCCTTCGACGAGATCGAGACGGTCAACGGCACCGGCAACAGCATCTACTCGGGCGCGGTCACGATCGACACGACGCTGTCCGGCTCGACGTACCAGATGATCGACCCGTCGCACGGCAACGGCCGCACCTGCGACATGAACAACGGCACCAGCACGTGCACCACGTTCACGGACGCGGACAACACGTGGGGCACCGGCGCCAACTCCAACCGCCAGTCCGCCGGTGTCGACGCGCACTTCGGCGCGGCGAAGACGTTCGACTACTTCAAGCTGGTGCACGGCCGCAACGGCATCTTCGGCAACGGCAACGGTGTGCCGAGCCGCGTGCACTACGGCAACGCGTACGTCAACGCGTTCTGGGACGGCTCGCAGATGACCTACGGCGACGGCTCCGGCAACAGCCGGCCCCTCGTCGCGCTCGACGTGGCCGGCCACGAGATGAGCCACGGCGTCACCGAGGCCCTCGCGGGCCTGGTCTACTCCGGCGAGTCCGGCGGCCTCAACGAGGCCACCTCCGACATCTTCGGCTCGATGGTCGAGTTCTACGCCAACACCTCCGCCGACCCGGGCGACTACCAGATCGGCGAGAAGATCAACATCAACGGCAACAACACGCCGTTGCGCTACATGTACAACCCGACGCTGGACGGCTCGTCGCACGGCTGCTGGTCGACCAGCACGAAGAACGTCGACGTGCACTACTCCTCGGGCGTGGGCAACCACTTCTTCTTCAACCTCGCCGAGGGCACCGGCGCCACCGCCTACGGCACGTCGCCGGTCTGCGGCTCCGCGGCCGCGGTCGTCGGCATCGGCCGGGCCAAGGCCGAGAAGATCTGGTACCGCGCGCTCGACGTGTACTTCACCTCGAACACGTCCTACGTGAACACCAGCAACCCGGCCAACACGGCCCGGGCGTACACGCTGCGCGCCGCGACCGACCTGTACGGCACCTGCTCGGTGGAGTACAAGACCGTCCAGGCCGCGTGGACCGCGGTGAACGTGGCCGGCAACGACGCCGCCTGCCCGACCGGCAACGACTTCTCCCTCACCGCCACGCCGGCGAGCGGCTCGGTCAACCCGGGCAGCTCGGTGACGAGCCTGATCTCCGCGACGGTCACCAACGGCTCGGCGCAGACCGTGGCGCTCACCGCGTCCGGCCTGCCGTCGGGTGCGACCGCCAGCTTCAGCCCGACCTCGATCAGCTCGGCCAACGGCCAGTCCACGCTGACGATCGCGACCTCCGCGTCGACGCCGTCCGGCACGTACGCGGTCACCGTCACGGGCACTGGTGCCAGCTCGACCCGGACCACCACGTTCAACCTGACCGTCAACGGCGCGCCCGGCTGCACCGGCACCAACGGCAACGACGTGGCGATCCCGGACAACACGACGGTCACCAGCACGATCACCATCAGTGGCTGCAACCGTAACGCCTCGGCCACCAGCTCCGTGCCGGTGACGATCTACCACACGTACAAGGGTGACCTGGTCGTCGACCTCGTCGCGCCCGACGGCTCGGTCTACAACCTGTCGAACCGGTCCGGCGGCAGCACCGACAACATCATCCAGACCTTCACCGTCAACCTGTCGAGCGAGGCCGCCAACGGCACGTGGACCCTGCGGGTCCGTGACGCCGCCAGCCTCGACACCGGCCGGATCGACACGTGGAGCCTGACCCTGTAGGCCCGCACCGGAGCACATAAGCCCCACCACGGCGCAGGCGGGCACCGATCGTCCCGCCTGCGCCAAGGTGAGACCTCGCCGTGACGGATTCGATATGAGCACGGGGCAACGCTGACGCTCCGTCACCGGTAGAACTTCCGCATGGCATCCCCCACAGCCCCAGACGCGGGCGCGACGACCCCGCAGACCCCCTCCGGCGGCGGTCGCTCCAAGGTCCTCCGGTTCGTCGGCCCAATCGCCGTCCTGCTCGTCCTGGCCGGTATCGTGTGGTACTTCAACCGCGACTCGGCCGAGAACGCGAACGTCGGCGACTGCCTGCACGAGGTCTCGGCCAACGACCTGAAGATCGTCAAGTGTGACGCCGCCGACGCGGACGTCACCGTCGTCGGCAAGGTCGGCGGCAAGACGCAGTCGGAAGCGATGACCGACGGTGAGACCGTCTGCAAGGCCTTCCCCGACGCCACCAGCATCCTGTGGTGGGGCAAGGCGGGCCAGAAGGGCGACGTGCTCTGCCTCAAGGACCTGAAGGCCTCCTGACCTGCTGACCGGGTGCGGCGGCACCGTCCGGCACGACAGCGCCGCAGCGTCCGGTAGCACCGTTCATCTGTTCCCGCGACCCCGGCACCGCGACTGCGGTGCCGGGGTCGCTCTGTCAGTCAGTAACCGGGGAAGACGGCGCGCAGGTCGTCAAGGGCGATCGGGCCGGTGATCTTCACATCGGCCGGGGTGTACCGCGGCCCGAGGCGGCCGGCGGCGAGGCGCAGGAACGCCTCCAGGGTCAGGCTCAGCTCGCCGTCGGGTGAGGCCGGCGCGCCGGTCAGGGCCACCGGGTCGGCCAGGCGCAGGCCGCGCTGCTCGCCGAGGTCGGTGAGCGTGACGAGCAGGTCGGCGGTGCGGCCGTCGAGGTACGCCGGCTTCGCGATCCAGCCGAACAGCCCCTCGACCCGCTCGTCGATGAGAACGGCCGCCTCCGGGGCGAGCGTCGCCGACGGGTCCAGGGCGACCCGGATGTCCCAGTCGTGGTAGCCGAACTCGGTGAGCCGCAGCACGGCCGACGTCGCCACGTCGACGGGCTCGGGCATCCAGCCGATGTCGATGCGGTGCTCGGCGCGCTGGGTCTCGTCGAACGCCTCGTAGGCCTCGACCAGGCGCTGGTTCGCGATCGGAAACTCGACAGCGCGTTCCTGCGGGGTCATCCCGTCCCAGCGGGCCCACACGCCCTTGTTGAACTCGAACTCCGGCGCGGGGCGCCCCTCGAGGGAGGCGCGGACCGCCTCCAGGTTGATCTCGGCGCCGCTGCCCAGGTGGCTGACCACCTGGGAGATGTCCCACTCGGTGGCCGCGGAAGGGCCGGTGAGCTGCTCGGACGTGAGCCCGCGGACGACGGCGGTGAGGTCCTCGTGCCCCTTGCGCAGGGCGGCGATCGCCTGGTCGGCTCGGCTGGTCATGGTGCTCCCTCAACCCTTGAACATCGACTTTTTTCTTGAAGGATAAACAAGTTTGTGACGCAGGACATGGCGGGTCCTGCCTGAACAGCAATATTGCCGGGTTGGCAACATCAGGTACGTTGTCGATCGTGAACAGGGGGCCGGGGGTACGTGAACGGGACGATGCCGCCACACGAACCGGATCCCAACACCGCACGCGGGTGCGCCCTCGCGCATGGGCCGAACTGCTGCTGGTCGTCGGACTGTTCCTGGCGTACAAGATGGGGCGGCTGCTCGTCGACGGCAAGGTCGGCCAGGCCTATGCCAACGCGGAGCTGATCTGGCACACCGAGCGGGCGCTCCGGCTGCCCGACGAGATGGACCTGCAGCACCTGCTGCTCACCTTTGAGGCCGTCATCCGCGCCGCCAACATCTACTACGCGGTGGTGCACTTCCCGGCCACGGTCGCCTTCCTGCTGTTCATGTACGTCTTCCGGCCCGCGCACTACCTGCGGTTCCGGCGCATCCTCGCCTGGCTGACCGCGGCGGGGCTGGTGATGCACTTCGCGTTCCCCCTCGCGCCGCCCCGCATGCTCGCCGGCATCGGGATGGTCGACACCGCGGCGAAGTTCGGGCCGTCGGTGTACGGGCCGCCGCAGACCGACACGCTGAGCAACCAGTACGCGGCGATGCCGTCGCTGCACGTCGCCTGGGCGCTCGTGGTCGCCTGCGGGCTGATCGTCGCTACCCGCAGCCGCTGGCGCTGGCTGTGGCTCGCCCACCCGGTGATCACCATGATCGTCGTGGTCGGTACCGCCAACCATTACTGGCTCGACGGGATCATCGCCGCGATCCTGGTCGGCGCGCTGCTGCTGGCCGTCGGCCGGGCCCGCCGGCCCGCCGGGGAGCCGCCGGTGACGACCCCGATGCAGCTGCGGCGCAACCTGGAGTACCTCGCCGTCGGTGAGGCCGCCTACCTGGCCACGCTCGGCGACACGATCAGCGACCCCGGCGGCCAGCCGCAGAAGGTCGGCAAGCCGACCTGACGGCCGGGCGACCCCGAGCCGCAGAACTGCCCACTGGCGGGAAACGAATAGGCGTCGTATAGTTGAACACGAGACCGGCATCTTCCCCCGTGGATGCCGGTCTTCTTATTGTCCGGGGTCTATCGCTCGGGCTCCCGTTGGGCCGGTGCCTGCGCCGAGCGGATCGCGCGGATCGTGTTCAGGTTGTGCTCGCGCGCGCACGACTCCAGGGCCGCCGCGTCGTCCTCGCCGCGCTCCAGGCGGTCCAGCAGCGCGTCGTGCTCGTCCACGGCGGCCCGCACCCGCAGCCGTGGGTACAGCGACGCCAGCACCTGTGACGCGTCGATGCGGTCCCAGAGCCAATCCAGCGCCTCGACCATGTGCCGGTTGCCGCAGCAGCCGTAGATGGTGCGGTGGAACTGCCGGTGCAGCCCCATGATCCGTTCGCGCGCATGCTCCTGCCGCAACTGGGCGTTGAGCCCCCTGGCGACCCCGATCTGCACCGCGGTCAGGTGCGGCGCCGCCGCCGCGAACGCGTACCCGTCCAGCAGCGCCAGCATCTCCACCAGCTGCGCCCAGTCGTCGTCGCCGAGCGTCGCCACCCGGGCGCCGACGTTGCGCTCGAAGCTGACGAGCCCTTCGGCCTCCAGCCGCCGGATCGCCTCGCGGACCGGCACCGGGCTCACGTCGAGGTCCCGGGCCAGGGTGCTCAGCACGAGCCGGTGCCCGGGCTGGTATCGACCGTCGAGGATGCGCTCGCGGATGCGGCGATAGGCGAGCTCGTGCTTGGAGGGCCCGGACGGCCCGGTGCTGCTGTGCTCATGCTGCACGTGCGAGTTCCAGTCTTGACAGGGGCCGGGCGCCCACACAATCATATACGATCGGATGGAGGGCAGAGTCATCCTCACATTCCCGCAGCTGGTTCGCCATCGGCGGTGCGGCTGATGCTGACGGGGGCGGCCGGATCGCCGGTGGCGCACTGGAGCGCACCGCCCGCGACATCGTCGCAAACCCGACCGAATGCGTAGGCTGGTCGGATGGGTGAGGTTGCCTGGTCGATGACCGACGACTCCGAGGTGAGTCGCGACCTCGGCGCGGTCGACTGGTCGGCCACCCCGCTCGGCCCGCCCGCGGACTGGCCACAGAGCCTGCGCTCGGTCGTGCGGATCCTGCTCGGTTCCCGGTTCTCCATGTGGATGGCGTGGGGTCCCGAGCTCACGTTCTTCTGCAACGACGCCTACCGGCGCGACACCCTCGGCAAGAAGTACCCGTGGGCGCTGGGCAAGCCGGCCCGTGAGGTGTGGGCCGAGATCTGGCCCGAGATCGGCCCCCGCATCGATGCGGTCATGGCGACCGGCACCGCCACCTGGGACGTGGCGCTGCAGCTGTTCCTCGGCCGCAGCGGCTACACCGAGGAGACCTACCACACGTTCTCCTACAGCCCGCTCACCGACGACGCCGGCGACATCGCCGGCATGCTCTGCGTGGTCAGCGAGGACACCGAGCGGGTCATCGGCGAGCGGCGCATGGCGACCCTGCGCGACCTCGCCGCCGACGCCGAGGGCGGCGACCAGGAGCGGGTCGCCGAGCGGAGCGTCTTCGCCACCGCCGCCCGGCACCTCGGCGCCCGCGCCGACGACCTGCCGTTCACCCTCACGTACCTCTTCGCCGACGTCCGTGACACCGCCCACCTCGCCTGCCGCACCGGCGTGCCGGCCGGCTCCCCGGTGGCGCCCGAGATCCTCGACCCCGACGACGAGCCCTTCTGGCCGGTCGCCGACCTCGCCCGGGGCGCGGCGCTCACCCTCGGCGGCTACGCCGACCTGCCCTCCGGCGCGTGGCCCGAGCCGCCGACCGAGGTCCGGCTCGTCCCGCTGCCGGCACCCGGCGGCGGCCGGCCCTACGGGTTCCTCGTCGTCGGGCTCAACCGGTACCGGCCGTTCGACGCCGCGTACGCCGGCTTCATCGACCTCATCGCCGGGCAGCTCGCGGCGCGGATCGGCACCGCCCGCGCCTACGCCGCCGAACGCCGCCGGGCCGAGTCCCTCGCCGAGCTCGACCGGGCCAAGACGGCGTTCTTCACCAACGTCAGCCACGAGTTCCGCACCCCGCTCACGCTGCTGCTCGGCCCGGCCGAGGACGCCCTCACCGACCAGGCCGCGCCGCTGCCTCCCGTACAGCGCGAACGCGTCGAGGTCGTGCACCGCAACGCCGAGCGGATGCTGAAGCTCGTCAACACGCTGCTCGACTTCTCCCAGCTGGAGTCCGGCAAGGCCGAGCCGCGCTTCGAGCCGCTCGACCTCGCCGCGGTCACCGCCGAGCTGGCCGGCATGTTCCGGCCCGCCGCCCAGCGCGCCGGGCTGCGGCTCGTCGTGGACTGCCCGCCGCTGCCCCGGCCCGTCCACGCCGACCGCGAGATGTGGGCGAAGATCACGCTCAACCTGCTGTCCAACGCGCTGAAGTTCACGTTCGACGGGTCCATCACGGTCCGCGTCGCGGCCGTCGACGGCACCGCCGAGCTCAGCGTCACCGACACCGGCGTCGGCATCGACCAGGCCGACCAGGCCAGCCTGTTCGACCGCTTCCACCGCATCATGGGCACCCGGTCCCGCACCCACGAGGGCTCCGGCATCGGCCTCGCGCTCGTTGCCGAGCTGGCCGCCCTGCACGGCGGCACCGCCGGGGTCCGCAGCACGCCCGGCACCGGCAGCACGTTCACGGTCCGGGTGCCGTTCGGCGACGAACAGGCGGTGCCGGCCGCCGGCGTCGAGCTCACCGACGGGGGCCCAGCCGCGGACCGGGTCGTGCCCGGGTTCCTCGCCGAGGTCGAGCGGTGGATCGCCCCCGCCGAGCCGTCGGCGCCTTCAACCGCGCTGCCGGCGCCTTCAACCGAGCCGCTGGCGCCTTCAACCGAGCCGCCGGCGCCGTCCACCGCGCCGACGGTCCTGGTCGCCGACGACAACGCCGACATGCGCGACTACATCCGCAGCATCCTGGAGACCGACTACCAGGTCGTGGAGGCCACCGACGGCACGGCCGCGCTGCGGCTGCTCCACGACACCCAGCCCGACCTCGTGCTCACCGACGTGATGATGCCGCAGCTCGACGGCTTCGGGCTGGTCGCCGCGCTGCGCGCGGACAGCACCGCCGCGCACCTGCCGGTCATCATGCTGTCGGCCCGGGCCGGCGACGAGGCGACCGTCGAAGGGCTCGAGGCCGGCGCCGACGACTACCTCGTCAAGCCGTTCTCGCCGCGGGAGCTGCGCGCCAGGGTGCGGGCCAACCTGGAGTTCGACCGCGTCCGCCGTACCCGCGACGAACTGCAACGCAGCCGGGAACTGCTGGACCAGGCCCAGCGCCTGGCCTCGGTGGGCAGCTGGGAGCTGGACCTCGCGACCGGTGACATCCGCGGCTCCGACGAGTTCCTGCGCCAGCTCGGCGTGACGGCCGCGGAGCTGCTCGACGCCGATGCCCGGGCGGTCATCAACGAGCGGCTCCACCCCGACGACCGCGCCCACGTCGACGCCGCCATGACCGCCGCGATCGCCGGCGCGCCCCTGGAGTACGACGCCCGCGTGTACCACCCCGACGGCACGCTGCGCACGTTCCGCACCATCGGCGAGCTGGAGCTTGACGCCACCGGCGCCCCGGTCCGGCTGCGCGGGTCCAACCAGGACATCACCGAGCAGCGCCGAGCCGAACAGGCCCTCGCCGCCGCCAGCGGCCTGCAGGAGGCCGCCGCCCGCGAGCACCGCATCGCCGACGAGCTGCAGCGCAGCCTCATGCCACCGCTGACCTTCGACCCCGAGCACCTGGAGGTCGCCACCTACTACCGGCCCGGTGTCGCCGGCACCCAGGTCGGCGGCGACTGGTACGACGTCATCGAGCTCGGCGCGGACCGTACCGCGCTCGTCATGGGCGACGTCATGGGCCGCGGGGTCCCCGCCGCCGCCGTCATGGGCCAGCTGCGGGCCGCGGTGCGCGCCTACGCCCGGCTGGACCTGCCGCCCGCCGACGTGCTGGAGTTCCTCGACGGTGTAGTCCGCGACCTGCGCGAGGACCAGATCGTCACCGTCGTCTACGCCGTGTACGACCCGGGCGAGCGCAGCCTCACCTACGCCAACGCCGGGCACCTGCCGCCCCTGCTGCTGCTTCCCGGCGGCACGGTGCGCCCCCTCAGCGTCTCCGGCCCGCCGCTGGGCACCGGCCCGCTGACCCTCGTCGAGGAGCGCGTCGAGCTGCCGGTCGGGGCGCTGCTCACCCTGTACACCGACGGCCTCGTCGAGCACCGCGACAGCGACCTGGACACCGGCATCGACGCGCTGGCCGCGCACGTCGGCACCGTCAGCGGGCCGCTCGCCGACGTCCCCGACCGGCTCGTCGCGGCGCTGCTGCCCGACGGCCCCGACGACGACATCACCGTCCTGCTGGCCCGGGTCGTCGCCGAGCCCGGCGACGAGCAGTCCGTCATCCACGACGTCCCCGCCGAGGAGCGGGCCGTGCGCAGCGCCCGCCGGTTCGTCGACGCCACCCTGCGCCGGTGGGACGTCCCGACCCGGGTCATCGACGACCTGGTCCTCGTCGTGAGCGAGTTGGCCGCCAACGCCGTCATGCACGGCCGCCCGCCGATCCAGCTGCGGCTGCGCAACGGCGGCAGCCACGTCGTGCTGGAGCTGCACGACACCGCGACCTACCTGCCCCGCAAGCAGCGCCCGACGCCCGACGACGAGCACGGCCGCGGGCTGCAGCTGGTGTCCTCGCTGTGCGACCGCTGGGGCACCCGCCCCACCGCCGACGGCAAGGCCGTGTGGTGCATGCGGCTGATCTGAGCCAGTGGTGCAGGGCGCGCCGATGACGCCCTGGTCGTCCGTCGACCAGACGTCGGCGACACCGCCGGGGGAACCAGCCACCGGCGGCCTTCGCGACGTACCGGCTCCCGCCGTGGTATGGGCGCACGTCGGCGCTGGTCAGCCTCCAGTGCCCGGCGAGGGCGTCATCGGGGAACGGCGCTACCGCTGGATCGGCCGGCGCAGGGAGTACGTGACGGCGTGCAACCGGTGCGGCTGCCCGATCACCAGCGCGGCGCGGTCGTACGCCTGCCAGCCCTCGGCCCCGGCCCGGTTCAAATGCCGCAGGTCGTTGTACCGCTCATCGGTGCCCCACCGCTGCACCCCACCCGGGTAGTGGAACACCGCGTCCCAGTCCTCGAACTTGTCCGTGCCCAGCGTCCCGGCGGCCCGGTACTCCAGTCGTGCATACTCCCACTGCGTCACCCGTCCATCATGCCGGACATCGAACGGTCGCAGTGTCCTGGGACTACGTTGGAGCTGTGGAACGCGATCGCGATGACGCCGGCCGGGCCCGCAACGCCCGCCCGCGCGACGGCCTGGGCCGCCCTTTGCCGCGCGGCGCGGTGGGCGTACCGACGATGCCGGACGACCTGCAGGTCACGCCGGACAGCGCGCTGACCGAGGCACAGGCGCTGCTCGACGCGGACCGCCCTTTCCACGCGCACGAGGTGCTGGAGGCGGCGTGGAAGAGCGCGCCGGCGGGGGAGCGCGAGCTGTGGCGGGGCCTGGCGCAGCTGGCGGTCGGCCTGACCCACCTGCGCCGCGGCAACCCGACGGGCGCTGCCAGGCTGCTGTCCCGCGCCGCCGACCGGCTCTCGGACTACGGCTCCGCCCCGTACGGCATCGATGTGCCGGGCCTGGTGGCCTGGGCCCGCAGCGCCGCGACCTCTGCCGGCACCACCCCACCGCGTCTACGGGTCGGCCCGGTCAGCTGATCCGGCGCGCGCCTGCATGCTGCGGTCGCGCGTTAGGTCTGGTCGACCTGTAGCGCCTGGCAGGTCGAACGCTCGGCGGCGGCCTGGGAGCGCAGGATCTCGTCGATCTCGCGGGTCTCCTCGGCGGTGTGGCGGCCGAGGATCAGGTCGAGCTCGAGGCGCTCGGCGGGCGTCCGGTACGCGGCGATCTCCCGCGCGAGCGTACGCCGGGCGCGCCGTGCCTCGAACCGGCTGGTCACGGCGTTGCGGACCCGGCTCGCGGTGGTCTGGGTGGCCATCTGGTGTCTCCTTTTCCGGTGTGGTTCTGCCGTCAACTGTATCGATTCAGAAAGATCATCTCAGCCGATTCGGCGGTGAGGCTCGACACGCGTCGGATGGCTGTCAGGCGCAGGGTGCCGGCCGGCTTTGTGAGGCGGAAAGTGTCGTACCCGGGCGGTAGGGTCCTGGTGACGGTCCGGCCGGTGGTGGGTGGTGCGGGGTGGTTCGGGCAGCGGGGAGCGCCCGGCCCGTGGGTGGCGGTGGGTGCCGTTCGGTGGGAGGGGAAGGGTCAGGCGGCTTTGCGGTCGGAGGTTCGGGCGGTCGCCTGACCGGGGATCAGTCGGAGCCGGCGCTGCGGGGGAGTGCCGCCCGAGCCCGAGGGTGGGCCGTCGGCGTCGGACGGCGGGCGGCCGGAGCCGGAGGATGAGCCGTCGGTGGAGCGGCGGGACGGTGGGCGGCCCGGGTCGAGGGCAGGGCGGGTGAGGGCGATGACGATCGCGTACCCGGCGAGGACGAAGCCGTGGCTGAGCAGGCGTGCCGTCTCGACCCGGCCGGCGAGGACGTCGTTGACGCTGAGCAGGGCGAGCAGCGCGACGAACGCGGTGAGCATCGGCAGCGCGCCGGCGGGGCGGCCGCGGCGGCTGGCGATCCAGCCGAAGCCGGCACCGATGGCGACGTTCCAGGCGGCGGACTCGTGCCAGAGGTGCCCCGAGCCGTCGCCGTGCAGTTCGGCGGCGCTGGCGGCGTTGGCCACCTGGGCGATGCCGAGGACGAACTGGGCCGCGCCGAACGCGCCGAGCAGCACCCGCAGCGCCACGACCAGGGCGCGCCGGCCCTTGTCGCCGGTGAAGCGGGCAGGGCCGACCAGGCGGGTGAGGGCGGCGAACCGTCGGCGGGGCGGTGGAGGCACCGCCGCCGGGGGCAGCACGCCGTGGGCGTCGAGCGCGGCGAGGAGGTCGTCGACGCCGGCCGGCTCGGTCGGGACCTGCCGGACGCGGAACAGTCGGGTGGCCGTCGCCGCCTCGGCGTGCCAGGTGCGGCAGCCGGCGCAGCGGGCCAGGTGCGCATCGGTCAGGGCGGCGTCGACCGGCTCGGCCTCACCGTCGAGGCGGGCTGAGAGCGCCTCACGGAAGGCCTCGCAACCGGCGGCTGGTGAACGCTCCACGCTCCGATGGTGCCAGACGAGCCGCCCGCCCGGGGAAACCGGCGCCGTCGGTGCCGCCCGGCGGTCCGGCGGTCGTATGCCTGCGACGGCCCGGTCGGCGCTGCCAGCGTTGCCTGGTTGGGCTCCGCGCTGCCGACGCCGCCCTGGCCGCGGGCGGCAACCCCGACGAGGCCTTCCCGGTGGCGCCGGGGCCGCAGTGCTCATGGTGCGACTTCCGGCGGTCGTG
>NZ_JBFAIC010000057.1:0-75642 GCF_040654515.1 Dactylosporangium sp. NPDC050688 | reverse complement strand
CCGTCCGGCGCCGACGCGATCATCGACAGCAGCTGCAACCGCACCGGATCCCCGAGCGCCTTGAACGCCGCGGCGAGGACCGCCGCCGACGGCGCCGGCAACCGCTGCCGCGTGATCGGCGGGCAGCACGGCACCTCCGCCTGCAGATCCGTGAGCGTGAGCACCACCGGCTGCTTTGACATGCCTCTAGGTTGACAGATCTCGAATCAGCGTGCAACCGTTGATTCGACAGACATCGAGACAATGAGCCGAGGAGCGGGATGGGGTATGCTTCGATCGTTGATCGGCGATGGACGATGAAGTTGGTGGACGGTGGACGGATTGCTGGACCGCGCGACCGCGGAGGAGTACGCCTCCTGGTTCCGCGCCCTCGCCGACCCGTCCCGGGTCCAAATCGTCGAGTACCTGGCACGGCAGGGCCGGCCGTTGAGCGTCGGCGAGCTCGTTGCCGCGGTCGGCCTGGCCCAGTCGACCGTCTCCCAGCACCTGAAGATCCTCACCGAGGTCCGGTTCGTGCTGGTCGAGGCGGTCGGCACGGCCCGGCACTACCGTATCAACACCGCCTGTATCGCCTGCTTTCCGTCCGCCGCGGACGTCGTGATGGGCAGGCCCGCGCCGGACGCCGCCGGAGGGTGCACGTGAGCGACCTGACGATCCGCCCGATGACCGCCGCCGACGCGGGTGCGGTGCTGGCGATCTACCAGGCGGGCCTGGACGCCGGCAACGCCAGCTTCGAGGTGACCGCGCCGTCGTGGGAGGCGTTCGACGCCACCCGGCTGCCGGCCCACCGCCTCGTCGCGGCCGGCCCCACCGGCGCCGTCCTCGGCTGGGTCGCCGTCTCCGCGGTGTCGGCGCGGCAGGTGTACGCCGGGGTGGTCGAACACTCCGTGTACGTCGACGAGGCGGCCCGCGGCCGCGGCGCCGGGCGGGCACTGCTCGACGCGCTCATCGACTCCACCGAGGCGGCCGGGATCTGGACGATCCAGTCCGGCGTGTTCCCGGACAACACCGCCAGCCGGGCCCTGCACCGCGCCGCCGGCTTCCGTGAGGTCGGCGTCCGCGAGCGCATCGGCCGGCACGCCGCGCACGGCAACGCGTGGCGCGACGTGGTCTTCATCGAGCGCCGCAGCCCCCGCATCTGACCCTGCCCCATCCGCGCCGGACCTGGGCGCACCCCGCTCCCGTATTTCGACTTTCATCTAGACAAAGGAGCTTCCGTCATGAGCGTTCTCCCCGTCGCCGTCATCGGTGCCGGCCCCGTCGGGCTCGCCGCCGCGGCGCACCTGCACGAGCGCGGCCTGCCGTTCGTCGTCCTCGAGGCCGGTGACGGCCCCGCCGAGGCCGTGCGGCAGTGGGGCCATGTGCGGCTGTTCTCGCCGTGGCGGTACGACATCGACGCCGCCGCCCGCCGGCTGCTCACCGCCGCGGGCTGGGTCGAGCCCGACGCCGAGCAGCTGCCGACCGGCGGGCAGCTCGCCGCCGACTACCTGCAGCCCCTCGCCGACCTGCCCGAGCTCAAGCCGCACGTACGCTACGGCGCGCGGGTCGTGGCCGTGACCCGGCTCGGCCTGGACCGGCTGCGAACCGCCGGCCGTGACCAGGTGCCGTTCCTGGTCCGGCTCGCCGGCGGCACCGACGTCCTCGCGCGGGCTGTCATCGACGCCTCCGGCACCTGGTCCACGCCGAACGTCCTCGGCGCGTCCGGCATCCCCGCCCACGGCGAGACCGAGGCCGCCGCGTACATCGAACACGCGCTGCCCGACGTGCTCGGCGCCGACCGGGACCGGTTCGCGGGCCGGCGCACCCTGGTCGTCGGCGCCGGGCACTCCGCCGCCAACGCCCTGCTCGTCCTGGCCGACCTCGCCACGCAGGTTCCCGGCACCGAGGTCACCTGGGCGATCCGCGCGGCGACCCCGGCGCGCACCTACGGCGGCGAGACCGCCGACGCGCTGCCCGCCCGCGGCGCCATCGGCACCCAGCTGCGCGAGCACGTCGCCGCCGGCCGGATCCAGCTCATCACCGGCTTCGCCGCCGGCAGCATCACCGTCCTGCCCGAGGGCGCGGTCGAGGTGTCCGACGGCAGCCGGATCGTCGTCGCGGACCGCATCGTCTCGGCGACCGGGTTCCGCCCCGACCACGGCTTCGTCGCCGAGCTGCGGCTGGACCTCGACCCCGTCCTCGGCTCCACCCGGGCCCTCGCCCCGCTCATCGACCCCAACGAGCACTCCTGCGGCACCGTCCCGCCCCACGGCGCCGACGAGCTCGCCCACCCCGAGCCCGGCTTCTACGCCATCGGTGTGAAGAGCTACGGCCGCGCCCCGACGTTCCTGCTCGCCACCGGCTACGAGCAGGCCCGCTCGGTCGCCGCCGCGCTCGCCGGGGACTGGGCCGCCGCCCGCGACGTCCAGCTCGACCTGCCCGAGACCGGGGTGTGCTCCAGCAACCCCGTGACCATCCAGGAGTCCTCCCAGGAGTCCTCCCAGGAGTCCTCGTCCGGCGGCGGCTGCTGCGGGTGATGGCCACGACCCCGCCGGCCCACCGTCTGACTCCCGGTCCGGCGGAGGGCCGGCGACCGGCCGCGTTCCACGGCTGGCGGATCGTGGCGGCGTTCGCGGTGACCCAGACCGCCGGCTACGGCTGCCTGTACTACGCGTTCGCGGTCCTGCTGCACCCGATCGCCGCCGGGCTGCACACCTCCACGACCGCCGTCACCGGCGCGGTCACCACCGCGCTGCTCGCCTCCGCCGCCACCGCGGTCCCAGCCGGGCGGTGGCTGGACCGCCACGGCGGCCGGGCCATGATGACCACCGGCTCGCTCGCCGGGGCGGGCCTGCTCGCCGCCTGCTCGCAGGTGCGTGCCGTCTGGCAGCTGTACGCCGTGCTCCTCGGCCTCGGTGCCGCGATGGCGATGTCGCTGTACGAGCCGGCCACGGCCGTCATCGTGTCGTGGTTCGACCCGGCCCGCCGGCCCCGCGCGCTGCTCGGCATGATCGTCGTGGCCGGGTTCGCCAGCACCGTGTTCATGCCGCTGACCGGGGTCCTGGAGCACCGGTACGGCTGGCGCGCCACCCTGCTCGCCCTCGCCGCCGGGTACGCCGCCGTCGCCGTCCCGCTGCACGCCCTGGTCGTGCGCCGCCCGCCGGCGCCGGCCGCCCGGATGTCCACTGTGGCCGGACGCGGCGCCGTGGTCCGGGCGGCGCTGCGCGACGGGCGGTTCTGGTGCCTGGCGGTCGCGTTCGTCGCGCACGGCGCCGCGATGAGCGCGATGACCGTGCACCTCGTGGGGTTCCTCGTCCACGCGGGGCACCCGGCCACGTTCGCCGCCACCGTCGCGGGGCTGCTCGGCGTGCTGTCCGTCACGGGCCGGCTCGCGCTCACCGGCGCGCAGCGCCGGCTGCGGCTGCACCGGGTCGTCGGCGCCGTGTTCGCCGTGCAGGCCGTGGCCGCGTGCAGCCTGCCGTTCACCGGCACCAGCCGCGCGGGCGCGGTCGTCGCGGTGACCGGGTTCGGGCTCGGGTTCGGCGTCGCCAGCCTCGCCACGCCCGCGCTGCTCGCCGACCGGTACGGCACGAGCGCCTACGCCAGCATCGCAGGCACCCTCGCCGCCCCGGTCACCCTCGCCAAGGCCGGCGCACCGCTCGGCGCGGCCGCCCTGTACACCGGCACCGGCAGCTACACGCCGGTCCTGCTCACCATCGGCGCGGCCGGCCTCGTCGCCGCCGGCGGCATCTTCGCCTTGACAGCGCCGATACCGCTCACAGATCATTGAGTCAATGAACGTTGAGCTTTATTCGGTGGAGCGGCGGGCCCGGGTGCACGCCGCACTCGGCGACCCGGCGCGGCTGGCCATCGTCGACACGCTCACCCTGGGCGACGCCTCCCCCGGCGAGATCGCCCGCGCCCTGGACCTGCCGACCAACCTCGTCGCCCACCACGTGAACGTGCTGCACGACGCGGGCCTGCTCACCCGGGTCCGGTCCGAGGGCGACCGGCGCCGCACCTACCTGCGCCTCGAGCCGGGCACCCTGGCGTGCCTCGCCGCGCCGGCGCTGCCACCGGTGCCGCGGGTCGTGTTCGTCTGCACGCACAACTCGGCCCGCTCGCAGCTCGCCGCCGCCATCTGGACCGACCAGGCCGACATCCCCGCGGCGTCGGCCGGCACGCACCCGGCGGCCCGCGTCCACCCGCGCGCCGTGGCCGTCGCCCGCCGGCACGGACTGCACCTCGACCCGGCCGGCACCGCCCACGTCACCGACGTCGTGCACGACACCGACCTCGTCGTCGCGGTCTGCGACAACGCCCACGAGGGCCTCACCCAGGGCGTCCGGCAGCGGCTGCACTGGTCGGTGCCCGCCCCGGCCGACACCGACGCCGCGTTCGAGGCCACGTTCGCCGAGCTGGCCGGGCGCATCGAGCGCCTCGCCCCCGTCGTGGCGCCGGTCCGATGATCCGGCCCGAGCTGTGGCGCCGGCTGCTGGCCGAATTCACCGGGACGCTGCTGCTCGTCACCGCCGTCATCGGCTCCGGCATCATGGCCGCCACCCTCTCCCCCGGCGACGCCGGCCTGCGGCTGCTGGAGAACTCGGTCGCGACCGCGTTCGCCCTCGCCGCGCTGATCCTCATCGCCGGGCCGGTGTCCGGCGCGCACCTCAACCCGGTGGTGTCCGCCGCCGACTGGTACCTCGGCCGCCGCACCGGCACCGGCCTGCCCGTCGGGGACCTGGCCGGCTACGTCGCGGCCCAGACCACCGGCGCGATCGGCGGCGCGATCCTGGCGAACCTGATGTTCGGCCTGCCGGCGGCCACCGCCTCCGGCAAGGACCGGGCGGCGGGGCACCTGTGGCTCGGCGAGGTCGTCGCGACCGCCGGGCTGGTCCTGCTGGTCTTCGCCCTCGCCCGCTCCGGCCGGTCACCGGTCGCGCCCGCCGCGGTCGGCGCGTACATCGGCGGCGCCTACTGGTTCACGTCCTCCACCAGCTTCGCCAACCCCGCCGTGACCGTCGGCCGGGCGTTCACCGACACGTTCGCCGGGATCGCCCCCGCCTCGGTGCCGGCGTTCGTCGCCGCCCAGCTCGCCGGCCTGGTCGGGGGTGTCGCGCTGCTGCTGGCGCTGTACCCGACAGCCACGGCCGTCCCATCCCCTTCTCCGTCGCGTGTGGAGGCGTCATGAATGCCAAGCCCAGCGTCCTGTTCGTGTGCGTGCACAACGCCGGCCGCTCCCAGATGGCCGCCGGCTGGCTGCGCCACCTCGCCGGCGGCTCCGTCGAGGTCCGCTCCGCCGGATCCGAGCCCGCGGCGCAGCTCAACCCGGTCGCGGTCGAGGCGATGCGCGAGGTCGGCATCGACATCACCGCCAGCACCCCGCGCAAGCTCGACCACGCCACCGCCGAGGCCTCCGACGTGCTCATCACCATGGGCTGCGGCGACGCCTGCCCTGTCTTCCCCGGCAAGCGCTACCTCGACTGGCAGCTCGACGACCCCGCCGGCCGGGACCTCGCCGCCGTCCGCCAGATCCGCGACGCCATCAAGGCCCGCGTCGAGCAGCTGCTCACCGAGCTGCCCGTGCACACCGGCTGACGCACCGCTGGCGGCCGACCAGACATCGAGGTGCATGAGTCTGGACGGCCACCCGGGGAGGCGTTACAGTCCACTCGTTCGTCGGGCAGGTCGTCGCCGTACCTGTCGCGCCGCGCGCCCGCGTTCGCACCGGTGGCCGGCGAACCGGACACGTTCCCCGCATACCTGGCGGCGCTGCTGACCCGGACCCGGCGCGCACCGGCGGACCGGGCCTCCCGGCCCCGGCCCGTCACCGTCCAGCAGGCGTCGTCGTTCAGGAGGCCACCGGAGAGGCCGTGGCGGCGATGGCGGCGTGTGAGCGGTGGGTGCCGTCGCTGGGGCGGTGGTCGCGGGCGATCTCGGTGAAGCCGGCTCGGGCCAGGCGGGCGGAGAACTCGTCGGCGGGCCACCAGTAGGCGGTCGTGACCTTGTGGTCGAAGGCGGCGACCTCGGCGCCGTCGAAGAAGCCGGCGACCAGGGTGCCGCCCGGGGCCAGGACCCGCCGCAACTGGGCGAGCACGCCGTCGAGCTCGGCCGGCGGGTAGTGGATCAGCGAGTACCAGGTCAGGATGCCGGCGACGGAGGCGTCCTCGAGGTCGAGGCGCTGCATCGACCCGAGCCGGTAGGGCACGTCCGGGTGGGTGGTCTTCGCGTACGCGATGAACTCCGGCACCAGGTCGATCCCGCTGGCGTCGGCACCCAGCGAGCGCAGGTGGGCGGTGATGTGGCCGGGGCCGCAGCCGACGTCGAGCACCGGGCCGGGCAGCGCCGACAGGTGGCGACCGATGAAAGCGAGGTCGTCGGCGTGGACCTGCTGGCTCGTGCCGAACAGGCTGATGTAAAGCTCGGCGACGGAGGCGTACGCGTCCCGGACCTGATCCACGTTCACCCGGCGACTATAGGAAGCGAGCAGCGCCATGACCACCTGGACCACCCGTGCGGAGACGCCCGCGGACGTGGCGGCGGTGCGCGCCGTCAACGTGGCCGCGTTCCCGACCGCTGCCGAGGCCGACCTCGTCGAGGCGCTGCGAGCCGACCCTGCGGCGTGGATCGACGGGCTCTCCGTCGTCGCCGTGGCGCCCGGCGCCCCCGTCGTCGGGCACGCCCTGCTGACCCGCTGCCACGTCGGTGACGCGCCGGCGCTCGCCCTCGCGCCGTGTGCGGTGCTGCCCGCGTACCAGCGGACCGGCGCCGGATCCGCGGCGATCACGGCCGCCCTCGCCGCGGCCGGGCAACGGGGTGAGGACCTCGTCATCGTCCTCGGCCACGCCGGGTACTACCCGCGGTTCGGGTTCGCACCGGCATCCAGGTACGCCATCAGCGCGCCGTTCACGGTGCCGGACGAGGCGTTCATGGCGCTGCGGCTGGACGGCACCGGCCCCGCGCCGAGCGGCGTCGTGCGCTACGCGAAGGCGTTCGGCATCTTGCCCGGTTGATCGAAGTCGCGTCGTAGTCGTCCGGACGGCCGGGGCACGACTTGGATCATCAGGGTGGTCCGGCCGGCCCGCGGCGCCGGGGTTCATCGGCCGTCACACGGCGGCGAGCAGCGCGCAGAGCGGGGCCGGTACCGTCCCCCGGACGGCCGCCGCAGCCACGAGCAGCCTGGCGTAGCGCAGCTTGCGCCGCGCGCCGCTGCCGAGGAACCGGCGCAGCTGCGCGTCGGGCGGCTGGTCGCGCCAGGCGGGCTGGCGTTGCAGCGAGCGCAGCGACCTCAGGTCGCCCTGGGTGTCACACAGCGCCTCGACGGCGGCGACGCCAACGGCCCGGATCAGCTCGTCCTCAAGGTCCTCGACGCAGACGTGCACCGTGGCGCGGGAGACGCCGTCCTGCACCGTGGCTGGCGAGACCTCGGGGGGCGCCGTGGCCGGCGAGACGCCGTCGTCCACCGTGGCGCGGAAGGCGCCGGTCAGGCCGCGGCGGAACAGCTCCGCCTCGCGCAGGTCGCACAGCCCGGCGAGGCGCAGCGCGGCGCCCGCCGGGCCGAGCGTGGCGAGGAAGCGGCCGATCGCGTGCGCGCCGCCGATCGGCACGACCACGACCCGGTCGGCGGCAAGGTCCCGGCCGAGGGCCGTGGCGGCGGTCTCGACCGCGATCTGGTCGCTGACGCCTTCCACGAGGATCAGTGCCGCGGCGGTACCGACCTTCGCCATGGCCCTGGCTGTGGCCTCGATCGGCGCGTCGGGGCCGTGCGCGTACCCGCCGAGCGCGTGCCCGGCCAGTATGCGGCGAGCGGCGGCGTCCATGGCGGCTCAGGACCCGCCGGTCATGATGACCAGGCCGAGGCACATCTCGTCGCTGGTGCCGTCACCCCAGACGACGTAGCGGGGGGCGGTGCCGCGCAGCTGCGGAAGCTGGCCGCGCAGCGCGGCGTCGTGGGTGCAGGTGACCCGCAGCGTGTCGCCGGCCTTGATCGCGACGGGCTCGCTGAGCGGGTGGATCGCCTGGTCGTCGAAGTTGTACCGCGGCACGTCCAGCAGCGTCCGGGCGCCCGGCGTGCCGGGGTTGAGCTCGATCGTGATGGCGCGGCCGAGCAGGTGCATGTGCCCGGCGACGGCGTGGACCGTGGCGGGCCGCGGGACGGGACGGTCGCAGTGCTGGGTCGGCCCGGCGGTCACGGGCCGGCCCCGGTTGCAGAGCTTCACGAGCTGCTCCGCCTGGCCGCCGACCTCGGCGCCGAAGCGCTGGGTGACGTCGGCGGCCGCGGCGGCACGGTCGCACAGCGGGCCCGACTCGCCCGCCGTGCACGGCAGTTCGATGGGCGCGGGCAGCAGCGACGTCTGCAGCGGGGTCATCGCCGCGGTGGTGTCGTTGAGCCGCAGCCGGATGCTGGAGCGGTCCGCGCCGCCGGCCTTGCCGCCGGTGGCGAGCAGGTTGTAGTGGATCTGCATGACCATGAGGCTGCCGGGCGGCATCGGGTAGCCGAGTTCCGGCGCGAGGAGCGTCTCGTTGGCGCCGGGCGCCCACGACGCGACCCACGTGTCGCCGGCCACGCCGGAGTCGCCGAAGCAGGTCCAGCCGTCGCCGGGGGTGCCGTCGTCGAGCTTGCGGGCCTCGCCGGCGGCGCCGGGGGGGATGCGGAAGAAGATCGCGTGGTGCACGATGTCGGCGTTCTGCGGCAGGAACTGGCTGCCGGTCAGGTACGCCTCCCTGGTCAGCTTCGGGTCGATGAGGAAGCACCGGTACTCGTCGGTGCCGCCGTTGGGTGCCCTCGGCGTGTACTGCGCCGGCATCGCCAGCTCCTGGAAGCGCTCCCCCGCCCGCAGCGGCTGGGCCGGCGGCGCCGAGAAGTGCCCGGCGTGCGACCCGGCCGGCGCCGTCGCGGCCGACTGCGGGTCCTTCGCCCCGCCGGCGCCCGTGCCGCAGGACGCGACCAGGACGGCCGCCGTGAGCGCGGCGGCCACTCGAAGCGGCTTCTGCATGACGTACCCCCCGTGGACGTGCCCGGCATGCGACAGGCATCGATGATGCTCGCACCCGGCGGCCCGGCGCATCCGAGTTCCCCTGAATCGTGCCGAATGCGCGAAAAGCCGTCAGGCCGCGCCGGGGTTCCGCCCCCACGCCGAGATCATCGGCGAGGTGGCGAGGTCGAGCCGGCCGGCCGCGACGTTGCCGAGGTGCTCGTCGATCTCGGCGTCGGTGGCCAGCCCGGCGGCGGTGAGCCGGCCACGGATCTGCCGCACGGTCGCGTCCTCGAGCGCGGCGCAGGCCGGGCCGGTGACCGGGAAGTACGCGTCGGCCCGCACCTCGGTGAGCCCGGCGGCGCGCAGCAGCCGTGGCAGGGTCCGCCCGTACGCGAGGTCGACGCCGCGCCGTGCCATCAGGGTGCGGAAGTCGTGCTTGAGCTTGTTCGCCAGGCGCTGCGCGTCGCCGGACTCGTCGGGGCAGGCCAGCGGCTGCAGCGCCGGGTCGGCCTCCTCCACCAGCAGCCACCCGCCCGGCCGCAGCGCCGCGACCATCGCCGCGAGCGCCTTGTCCCGCCGCGGTACGTGCACGAGGACCAGCCTGGCGTGGACCAGGTCGAACCCGTCCCCGGGCGGCGGGTCGGCACCCACGTCGTGGCGGCGGACCTCGTACCCGGTGCCGGCGGCGGTCCAGGTGACGTCGATGTCGGTGGCGAGCACGGCGCCGTGCGGGCCGACCCGCCCGGCGAGCCAGGTGGGCACGCTCGGGCCGCCCGCGCCGACCTCCCAGCAGCGCCAGCCGGGCCCGACGCCGAGCGCGTCGAGGTGCCGGAACGTGGCGGCGTCGAACAGCTCGGCGAGCGCGTCGAAGCGGCTGCCCGCCTCCGCCTGCCGGTTGTCCAGGAGGTACCCGCGGTCATCGGCCACGGTTCCATCCTCCCAGGCGGCTCACCCGGCGCGGATGACTACCCGAGTGGTTCGAGGCGCACCCTGGCCAGCAGCTCTTGGACGGCGTCGGCGCGGCCGGTGCCGAGGCCGTGGCGGGTGACGTTGAGCGCGCCGGCCGCCGCGCCGGTGCGGATCGCCTCGCCGAGGTCGCCGCCGCCGGCCAGGACCGCGGCGACCCCCGCCGACATCGAGTCGCCGGCGCCGCGGTGCTCCTTGATCTGCAGCGGCGGCACGTGCACGCGCTGGACCGTACCGTCGAAGAACGCCAGCGCGGGGTCGCCGGCCCGGCTGACGAGAGCCGCGCCGGCGCCGTCGGCCAGCAGCGTGCTGCCTGCGGCGACCAGCGCGTCCTCGGCGCCGCTCGCGGCCCGGCCGTCGCGCAGCAGTTCCTCGTGGCTGACCTTGACGAACGACGCGCTGCCGCGCAGGACCGCGGCGAGGTGGCCGCCGGACAGGTCGGCGACGACGCGGGTGCCATTCGCGGTCAGGTCGGTGCTAAGCCGCCGGTACACGTCGGGGTCCACGACGCGCGGGTCGGCGGGGCCGCTGAGCACCGTCACGTCGCTGCGCAGCCCCTCGGCGAGGGCGATCGTGTACAGCTCGTCCAGGTCGTGCCGCTGCAGCGGTGCCCCGGGCCAGGCGGCGATCTCCCGGCGGGCGCCGTCGCGGCGGTCGTGGACGTACCAGCCGCTGCCGGCCGGGCGTTGCACGGACCTGACGGTGACCTCCAGCCCGGCCAGGAGCGTGTCGACGAGCGCTCCGGTCTCCCCGCCGACGGAGAAGCACAGGGTGACGTCGCTGCCGAGGGTCGCCGCCATCCGCGCCTGCCACACGCCCTGCCCACCGGGGTGGACGTGCAGGTCGGGCAGCTCGGCGGTCTGCTCGACGGTCACGGTGAGCACCGGCGCCGGGGCGAACACCATCACCTTGCCAGTCACCTGATCCCTGTACCCGCCCGGCGGGCGCTCAGACCATCAGCGGGTAACTCGCGGAAGGTGCATTCTGGGCGGCGTCGTTGACGGGATCCGGTTGCTGCTTCCAGACTTGCCACGGCGCACCGCCCATCTGCGAGGTGATTGATGTCCTCGGACACCCCTGAGGTCGACCAACTGCTGGCCGACGACGGCTTCGCCGCACGCCTGGCCGAGCTGGCCGGATCGCTCGGGCGCGACCGCGGCGAGGTGACGGCCGAGGCCGCGGGGTATCTGCGCGAGATGGGGGCGATGCACAGCCCGCGGGCGATGCGCTCCTGGTCCCGGTTCACCACGTGGATGTTCCGCGCGCACGAGCTGCTGGTGGACGAAGAGGCCGCGCGGCGGCTGCAGGAGCTGGACCGCAGGTATTCGCTGCTGTTCCTGTTCTCCCACCGGTCCTACCTGGACGGCGCCGCGGTCCCGGTCGCGCTGGACCGGCACGGCCTCAGCCCGGCGTACACGCTGGGCGGGGCCAACCTCAGCTTCTTTCCCGTCAACCGGCTGGCCCGCCGGGCGGGCATCGTCTACATCCGCCGTGCGACGCAGAAGCTGCCGGTGTACCGGCTGACGCTGCGCGCCTACATCGGCCGGCTGATCCGCAACAGGAAGAATCTCAGCTGGTCCATCGAGGGCGGCCGGACCCGCACCGGCAAGCTGCGGCCGCCGACCTACGGCATCCTGCGCTACGTGGTGGACGCGCTCGACGCCGACCCGGACACCGAGGCGCTCATCGTGCCGGTGTCCATCGTGTACGAGCAGCTGCACGAGGTCGGCGCGATGACCGCGGAGGCCCGGGGCGCGCGCAAACGACCCGAGGACGTGCGCTGGCTGATCAGGTTCGCCAGGCTGCAGGCCAGCCGGCTCGGCCGTGCCTACCTGGACTTCGGCGAGCCGGTCCCGCTCCGCGAGCGGATGGCCGAGCTGCGCGACGGCGACCGGCAGGACCGGCACGTCGTCGAGCGGATCGCCCTGGACGTGTCGCACCGCATCAACCAGGCGACCCCGGTCACCGTCACGGCCGTCGTCTGCCTCGCGCTGCTGGCCGCCGACCGGGCGCTCACCCTGGACGGGGTGCTGCAGACCATCGCGCCGATGGCGACCTACATCGAGTCCCGGCGCTGGCCGGTGGCCGGTGCGGCCGACCTCACCGACCGCGACACCGTCGGCCGCACGCTGCACGAGCTGGTCGCCTCCGGCGTGCTGACGAGCTACGACGGCGGCACCGACACGGTGTGGGTGATCGGCCCGGGCCAGCACCTGGTCGCCGCGTTCTACCGCAACACGGCGATCCACCTGCTGGTCGACCGGGCGATCGGGGAGCTCGCCCTGGTCGCCGCGGCCGAAGGCGACCCGGACGGCCTGACGACGGCGACCGAGGAGGCGCTGCGGCTGCGGGACCTGCTGAAGTTCGACTTCTTCTTCGCCCGCCGCAGGGACTTCGCCGAGCAGATGGCGCTGGAGCTGGCGATCATCGAGCCGGGCGACGGCGTCGGGCTGCGCGAGTTCACCCCCGCCGACGCGCGGCACTGGCTGCAGCACGCCGAGCCGCTGGTCGCCCCGCTGGTGCTGCGGCCGTTCCTCGACGCCTACCACCTGGTGGCCGACCGGCTCGCCGCCGCCGGGGACGGGAACGTCGAGGAGGCCCCGTTCCTGGACGAGTGCCTGCGCGTCGGCCGGCAGTGGGCGTTGCAGGGGCGGCTGTCCAGCGAGGAGTCGGTGTCGCTGGAGCTGTTCAAACCGGCGCTGCAGCTGGCCCGTCATCGCGGGCTCCTCGACGCGGGCACGCCGGACCTGCCGCAGCGAAGGGCGGAGTTCCTCGACGAGCTGCGCGAGACGGCCCGCCGGGTGACCGTCGTCGCCGGGTACACGCGTCAGCCACCCGTGTGACGTCGACGTTCCCTGGTACCGGGCGACGTCGAGCCCGGTGCCACGCTCACGATCGTGTTCCTGAGCGGCACGTGGAACACCGCTGACAAGAAGGGTCCCCGCCTCGGGTACACCCACGACAAGCTGGCCGATGTGCAGAAGGCCGACTCGCGGCTCAAGAGCCCGTCCGAACTGGCCGGCACCACGTTCGCCGTCTTCGCGGCACCGAAGCCGGCCACCGTGCCGGTGAAGGTCGCCGGGCCGTACGTCGCCGGCATCGCCACCGTCGACCCGCGCGGACAGCCGGCATTCGCAGGCCCGTCGCCGTTCGTGTCCACGGCGAACACGGCGGTGACACTCGACGACGTGCACGCCGCCGTCGGCTGACACACGGGCTGGCCTCACGCCGGGGGCGGGGCGGGCGCCAGGCCCGTGCAGCGGCGCAGGTCGGTGAAGCGTTTCGTGGCGGCGGACGCGGCCGCGCCGGTCAGCGGTTTCGGCTGGCCGGTACTGGAGACGACGGCTGGGACGAGCTCGGCGCCGGTCACCGAGCGGCCGCGCACGTGCACCTTGAGCACGCCGGTGGCGGCGGATCCGACGTACCAGACGAAGTTGCCCAGGCCGTAGGCGACGTAGGTCCGCCCGAGCCACCCGTCGCCCTGCAGCACGTGCGCGTGCGCCCCGATGATCATGTCGGCGCCGGCGTCGGCGAGGGCCTTCGCGAACGTCTTCTGGTTGGCGTTCGGGCACGACTCGCGTTCGGTGCCCCAGTGGTTGAACACGACGACCAGGTCGGCGCGGTCGCGGGCGGCCCTGACCGCGGCGACGGCGCGCGGCACGTCCCAGGCCAGGGCGATGCCCGGGGTGGACGGCCCCGCCTTCCAGCTCTCCGCGAGGGTGTGGATCTGGCTGAAGCCGACGAACGCCACGCGCACGCCCCGCGCGGTGAGGACCAGCGGCGCGTACGCGTCGTCGATCGTGCGGCCGCCGCCGAAGACCGGCACCCCGGCGGCGGCCGCGCCGTCGAGGGTGTCGGCGAACCCGACCCGGCCGTAGTCGAGGGCGTGGTTGTTCGCGATCGACACGGCGTCGACGCCGGCTGCCTTCACCGCCTCGTACGCCACCTGCGGCGCCCGGAAGTGGAACTCCTTCGGCTCGGGCGTGCCGCGGGTGGTGACCGCGGTCTCCAGGTTGACCACGGCGAGGTCGGCCGCGGCCAGCTCGGCGGCCATCGGGCCGAACGCGGTCGCCGGCTGCCGCAGCAGCGCGGCGGTGCGCTCGGTGAAGTGCACGTCACCACCGAACGCGAGGGTCAACGCCAGGTCCGCCGGCGGCGACGGCGACGGCGACACCGATGCCGCGACGCTGGCGGAGGCCGACGGGGCCGGACGCGCCGCCGGGGTGCCCGCGTCGCAGCCGGCCAGCAGCACGGCCGCGGCCACGATCGCCCTTCGCACCTTCACGGCGCCCAATGTACGAGCAGCACGGCACCGCACGCGACAATCGGGGCCGGCAGCGAACATGAACCCCGAAGGAGCAGCCGTGCCCGAGCCCGATGTCCGACGGTGGCGTCACGACCTGCACCAGATCCCCGAGCTCGGCTTCCACGAGCACCGCACCGGCGATTACCTGGCGGCGGCCCTGACCGGCCTGGGCCTGGACGTCACCCGGGGCGTCGGCGGCACCGGCGTGGTCGCGACGCTGCGCAACGGGCCCGGCGGCGCGGTCGGGCTGCGCGCCGACATGGACGGGCTGCCGCTGACCGAGCGCGGCGAGCGGCCGTACCGGTCCCGGCACGACGGGGTCATGCACGCCTGCGGTCACGACGGGCACATGGCGATGGTCCTCGGCGCCGCCCACATGCTCGCGGCCGAGGGCGGGTTCGCCGGGACCGTGCACCTGGTCTTCCAGCCGGCCGAGGAGCACGGGCTCGGCGCCAAGGCGATGATCGCCGACGGGCTGTTCGAGCGGTTCCCGGTCGATGCGATGTTCGGCCTGCACGGCATGCCGGGGCACGCGGCGGGCAGGATCAGCACCCGCCCCGGTGCGCTCATGGCGAGCGAGGACAACTTCGAGATCCGCGTCACCGGCCGCGGCGGGCACGCCGCCCGGCCGCAGATGGTCGTCGACCCGATCGTGGTCGCCGCCGAGATCGTCCTGGCGTTGCAGACCGTCGTCGCCCGTAACGTCGACCCCACCGACCCGGCAGTCGTGTCCTGCACCGAGATCACCTCCGACGGGGCGCGCAACGCGATCCCCGGGCAGGTCGTGCTCCGCGGCGACACCCGCAGCTTCTCCCCGGCGGTGCAGGCGCTGCTGGAGCGGCGCATCCGGCAGCTGGCCGCCGGCATCTGCGCCGCGCACGGCGCGACCTGCGAGGTGACGTACACGCACGAGTTCGAGCCGACGGTCAACGACCCGGCCGCCGTCGCCACCGCCGTGGCCGCCGCCCGGCTGACGGTCGGCGACGAGGGCGTCGACCCGGACACCGCGCCGTGGACGGCGAGCGAGGACTTCGGCGCGTTCCTGCGGCACGTGCCGGGCTGCTTCGCGCTGCTGGGCACCGGGGAGGCGCCCGGCGCCGGCGGCACCGCGCTGCACAGCCCGGACTTCGACTTCAACGACGACGTCCTGGACGTCGGCGTGCGGTACTACGCCAGTCTCGTACGCACCGCTCTGCCCGCCCCCGGGGACGGCTCGTGATCGTCAACGCCGGACGGGACCCGGCGTGGGTGTGCGCCGCCGCTCCCACCGCAGCGGTGCGGGACTTCCACCGCTCGCTGCCCGGGTACGCGCCGACCCGGCTGGCCGACCTGCCGGACCTCGCGCGAGCGTACGGCGTCGCGCGGCTGTTCGCCAAGGACGAGTCCAACCGGTTCGGGCTGCCGGCGTTCAAGGCGCTCGGCGCGTCGTGGGCGATCCACCGGGCGCTGCGCGAGCGGACGGCCGGCCCGGTCACCGTGGTCACCGCGACCGACGGCAACCACGGCCGGGCCGTCGCCCGCTTCGCCCGGCAGTTCGGGCACCGCGCGGGCATCTTCGTCCCCGACGGCGTGCACCCTGCCGCGGTCCGGGCGATCCGGGACGAGGGCGCCGACGTCACGCACGTCCCGGGCGACTACGACACCGCCGTGCGGGCCGCCGCCCGCGCCGCCGGGCCCGCCGGGACGCTGCTGGTGCAGGACATGGCGTGGGACGGCTACGAGCGCGTCCCCGGCTGGATCGTCGACGGGTACGGCACCCTGTTCGCCGAGCTCGACGAGCAGCTGCGCGGGCACGGCATCACCCACCCCGACGTGCTGGTCGTGCCCGCCGGCGTCGGATCGCTGCTGCAGGCCGCGCTCACCCACTACCGCGGCGCCGGCGCCCCGCCGGGCACGGCCGTGCTCAGCGTGGAGCCACGCTCGGCCGCGTGCGTGCTGGCCAGCGTCGCCGCCGGGCACCCCGTGACCGTCGCCACCGGCGTGACCAGCATGGCCGGACTGAACTGCGGCACCGTGTCGTCGCTGGCGTGGCCGTACATCCGCCGCGGCCTCGACGCCTGCGTCGCGGTCGACGACGCCGAGGCCGCCGCTGCCGCCCGCCGCCTCGCCCGGCACGGGGTCGACGCCGGACCGTGCGGTGCCGCGCCCCTGGCTGGGCTCGCTGCCGGGCTCGCTGCCGGGCTCGCTGCCGGGCAGACCGGTGGCGGGCCAGTGGGCGCGGCGCTCGGGCTGACCCCGGCGAGCACCGTCGTGCTGCTGGTCACCGAGGGCGCCGCCGCCAACCCCGCCGCGTCCTGAGCGGGTTCGCGCTCATTGCCGCCACCTCCGCTGCGCTCCGGACCGGCCCCGGCGTAGCCGTTGTGGGGCAGCTTGGATCGCGGAGGCCATGATCGAAGGCGCGGAGTGGTCGCCCGGACGACCAGCCCGGTCCTTCGATCATGGCTGGGGTCGGTCGGCGATGCGGTGATCGCCGTCCGGGCGCCGGGGCGGCCCCGCTGGGGCAACGGGAGGCGGCTGCGGGCCGCGTCGCCGAAGCGCTTCACGGGGCGTTGGGACGGCCCTGGAGCGGCTTGGATCATGCAGGCCGTGATCCAAGGCGCGGGGTGGTCGCCCGGACGACCACCCCGGTCCTTCGATCATGGCTGGGGTCGGTCGGCGGTGGGGTGATCGCCGTCCGGACGCCGGGGCGGTCCGGTTGGGGTAACCGAGGGCTGTCGTTGGGGTAACCGGGGGCTGTTGAACCGGCGCGGGTGTTACGTGCGGGCGCGCAGCACGTCGATCTCGCAGCCGGGCTTGGCCGGGTCGAAGCCGTGTTCGACCAGCCAGCGGATCGCCACGAGGCTGCGCAGCGACCACCAGGCGCGGATCACCTCGACGTCGACGTCGGTGCCGTAGCCGGCGAGGACGTCGCCGAGGTGCTGCTGGTGGCCGAGGGTGAGCACGGCGAGGTCGAACATGGCGTCGCCGCGGCTCGCCTCGGACCAGTCGATCACGCCGGTGACCTCGTCGCCGGCGACGAATACGTGGCTGACGTGCAGGTCGCCGTGCGTGAACACCGGCGTGCACGGCCGCAGCGCCGCCCGGGCGATCTCCCGGTTGCGGGTGACCAGGTCGGTGGGCAGGACGTCGTTGGCGACGAGCCACGCGCACTCCGCGTCCAGGCGCGCCGCGACGTCCTCCACGCTGCGGCCCGGCCACGGCGGCAGCGGCGCGTCGTGCAGCGCACGCACGGCGGCACCCGCCGCGGCCCACGCCGCCGGCGACGCGGTCGACGGCTCGCCGATCCGGCCGAGCGGGGTGCCGGGCACGGCGGCGAGCGCGAGCGCGGGCGGCTCGCGCCACAGCACCCGTGGCGTCGGGACCGGCGCCAGGGCCATCGCCTCGACCTCGACGTCGGTGCGTGTCTGGTCCGCGTCGATCTTCAGGAACACGTCACCGACGCGTAGCGTCGCGCGCTCGCTGTGGGCGACGACGACCTTGACCTCATCCACGCCGGTCATTGTCACGGCGTTGCGCGGCGACGTCACCGGATTTCCCGCAACGCCGCTTTCGCCACTCTCATCATATGCGCCCGTCAAGTCGCACGAATCGGTCCGGATGCCGATTTTGTGGCGGTGACCGGCACATATCCTCGACAAGCTCGCGAAGTGACGGGTACGGGTACGCCAGAAGGAGCCTCGTGTCGGCAGCAGAAGAGCAGGCGCAAGAGCAGATCGCCATCGAACAGCGTGTGGTCGACCGGGTGTTGCAGCGGCTGGAGGTCATGCGGGCCGAAGCGCGCGGGTTGCGGGCCGAGGGGCACAGCCGGGCCGCGTCCGGTCCGTCGGCGGGGCTGGTCGAGCGGGACGCGATGGTCCTGCGCGCCGCCGCGAAGATGTCGGAGCTGGACAGCCAGGAGGAGGGCATCGTCTTCGGCAGGCTGGACTTCGACGACGGCTACACGTACCGCATCGGCCGCATCGGGGTCCGCGACGAGGACCGCGAGCCGCTGGTGGTGGACTGGCGGGCGCCCGCGGCTGCGCCGTTCTACCGGGCGACGCCCGGCGAGCCGCTCGGCGTGGACCGGCGGCGGGTCATCGTCTGCGAGGGCCCGAAGGTGGTGGCGCTGGACGACGAGGTGCTGTCGGCCAGGGAGATCGACGGCGTGGTCGGCGAGGGAGCGCTGCTGCGGTCGCTGACGCGGGAGCGCGGCGAGCACATGCGCGACATCGTCACCACGATCCAGCGGGAGCAGGACGAGGCGATCCGCGCGCCCGCGCACGGCGTCACCCTCATCACCGGCGGCCCCGGGACAGGCAAGACGCAGGTGGCGCTGCACCGGGCGGCGTACCTGCTCTACACCGATCGCGGCCGGTTCGCCGACGGGCGGGTGCTGGTGGTCGGCCCGTCGACGGTGTTCACCGAGTACATCGGCCGGGTGCTGCCCGGGCTCGGCGAGGACAGCGTGCACCTGCGGGCGATCGGTGAGCTGTTCGACGGGGTCACCGCGACCCGCCGCGACCCGCACGACGTGGCGCGCACCAAGGGTGACCTGCGCATGGTGCAGGTGCTGACCGAACTGGCCTGGGACACCCCGCCGGGCGCGCCGGACCGCCTGCGCACCCTGAAGCCCGGCGACCTGGCGAAGGCGCGGCTGGAGATCCGGCAGCGGTGCGAGGCGCGCGGCGTCAAACCCAACGCCGGCCGGGCTGTCGCGGCGCAGGTCCTGTCGCAGCTGCTGGACGGCGCCGAGGTCCCGGACGCGTTCCTCGACGCGTGGTGGCCGCCGCTGACCCCGCAGGACGTGCTGCCCGCCCAGCACGGCGAGTGGACGGTGGACGACGTGCCGCTGCTCGACGAGCTCGCCGAGATCCTCGGCCCGCCGCCGGCGCGCACGGCGCCGGTCCCGCAGTGGCAGCTGCGCGAGCTGACCAGCGGCACTCGCGTGGCGGATACGTTCGTGCTGAGCCTGAGCCTCAACGACGGCTGGCAGCTGTTCGCCCCGGGCCTGCGCACCCCGATGGCCGAGTCCGGGCAGGCGATCGACGGCAACGACTCCTGGGGCGCGCAGCGCTGGGCGGCCGCGATCATCCTGCGCGAGGGGCACCAGGTGACCGGCTGGCGGGACGGGTTCGACCCGTACGGCGAGGAGGGGTACGTGCCGGTGCTCACCGAGCCGCTGCCGGTTGCCGAGGCCGAGGCACCCACGGAGGACGTGTACCTGCACGTCATCCTCGACGAGGCGCAGGACCTCTCGCCGATGGAGTGCCGGATGATCGCCCGCCGGGCGGCGCACGCCTCGATGACCGTCGTGGGTGACCTGGGGCAGGCCACCCACCCGCTGGCCGCCGCGACGTGGCCGGAGCTGGTGCAGCGGCTCGGCAAGCGCGGGGCGCGGACACTGGACCTGCCGACCGGGTACCGGGTGCCGCAGGTGATCGCCGACTTCGCCGCGCGGGCCCTCGCGCCGGGGATCGAGCCGACCCGCTCGTTCCGTCCCGGCGGCACGCTGCGCATCCTGCGGGTCGACGACCTGGCCGCGGCGGTCGCGCAGCAGCGGCGGCAGGGGCAGGAGCGCTGGGCGGTCATCGCCCCCGACCACCTCGCCACGGCGCTCGACGCGCTGCCGGTCAGCCAGGTGAAGGGCCTCGAGTTCGACCGGGTGGTGCTGGTCGAGCCCGCGGACATCGTGGCGGCCGAGCCGCGCGGCCTGAGCCGGCTCTACGTGGCTCTCACCCGGGCCGTCGCCGAGCTCGTCGTGCTGCACCACCAGCCGCTGCCGCCGCAGCTGTCCCGGTGAGCCCGCGCGGGTGCGGGCGGCGTCCGGCCGCACCCGCGCGGCTGTTCGGTGTTTGTTTGTGCCTTTCGGCGACGGGTAGCGGGCGCGGTATTGCCGTCCCGAGGAGCGTGAATGTTCAATCCGTTGGAGCACAAAGGCATCCCGCTGGACCATCAGATCCGCAGCTGGCGGGAGCTCGACGTGGAGCCCGTCGACGCGGAGGCCGTCGACCCCTACACCCGCTGCCGGATCATCACCATGAACGGCATCGAGGTCGAGGCGGTCATGTTCTCGCACCAGTTCGCCCGCAACTGCCCCGACCAGGACGTGCGCCGGCAGCTGGCGTTCAGCCGGTACGTGGAGAGCCAGCAGCAGCGGGTCGTCAACTGGCTGCTGCCCGGCGTGGCGAGCGTGCTGGAGACGACGCTGGGCTACGAGCAGGTGGCCGTCGACCTGACCGCGTGGGTCGCCCGGCACGAGCCCGACCCGTACCTGCGGCAGGCGTACGAGTTCGGTGTCCTGGAGGACTTCGACCACCTGTACCGTTATGCGAACCTGTACGAGATGGTGGAGCGGCGCAAGGCCGAGAAGATCGTCAACGGGCTCACCGAGGTCATGCCGGGCCGCCCCACGATCCAGGAGCACCGCCACCCGCACGACGAGGTGCGCACCCCGTACGACAAGGACCTCGTCGACCCGCGCTCGAAGCTCAACGCGCTGACGATCCTGTCCGCGGAGCAGCAGGTGATGATGTACTACATGAACGTCGGCCCGCAGTACATGGAGCCGATCGCGCGGCAGCTGTACCAGGAGATCAGCCTCATCGAGCAGGAGCACGTGACCCACTACGAGTCGCTGCTGGACGCCGGGGAGAACTGGTGGGAGCGGCTGCTCACCCACGAGTACAACGAATGCTGGCTCTACTACTCCTTCATGGAGCAGGAGAGCGACCCGCGCATCCGCGCGGTGTGGGAGCTGCACCTGCAGATGGAGCTCGCGCAGCTGCAGCAGGCCGCGGACATGCTGCGCCGCTACGACGGCCGTGAGCCGGAGCAGATCGTCGGCTCGGCGGGCATGCCGGAGCCGCTGCTGTTCGAGCCGAACAAGGAGTTCCTGCGCACCCTGCTGGCCACGCAGATGGACCTGACGAAGCTCGGCGAGGGCTACGTGCGCGAGGCGCACGAGCGGTTCGAGTGGATGCAGCAGCAGCTGCACGAGGGGCAGCGGCCGCCGAGCGAGGAGGTCATCGACCTGCACCGGGAGCGGTTCGGCGACGAGTACCGCATCGAGACCGAGGGCCCGCACCCGGTCGAGTCGCTGCGCGCCCGCGAAGGAGCCCGCAGTGCCTGACACCCAGACCCAGATCCGGTCACAGATCCAGGCGCAGATCCAGTCACCGGCCGGCAGCCACGGCGGGCCGGCCACGATCGGCCCCAACGAGGACGTCGTGGACCTGCTGCTCGCCCAGCACGCCCGGATCGAGGAGCTGTTCCTGCTCGTCACCGGCAGCACCGGCGCGGCCCGCAAGGACGCCTTCGACGACCTGGTGCGGCTCCTCGCCGTGCACGAGACCGCCGAGGAGGAGCTCATCCACCCGCTGGTGCGGACCCTGCCGGGTGCCGGCGGCGACGCGGTCGTCGAGGACCGGCTCGCCGAGGAACGCCAGGCGAAGGAGACGCTGACGACCCTCATCGACGACGGCGTGGACGCCGACGGGTTCGACACCGGCATCCTGCTGCTGCGCGAGGCGGTGCTGGAGCACGCCCGGCACGAGGAACGCTACGAGTTCAACCAGCTGCGCCAGCACGTGCCGGCGGAGCGGTTGGAGCGCATGACGGCGGCCTTCAAGGCGGCCGAGGCGGTCGCGCCGACCCGCCCGCACGCCGGCGCGGAGTCGGCGACGGCGAACGTGGCCGCCGGGCCGGTCCTGGCCGTCGCCGACCGGGTCCGCGACGCGATCCGCCGCGCCGCCGACAGCGACCGGTGAGCGCCGGTTTGTGTTTTCCCGCAACGGTGCCGGGTAGGTCCCGAGCATGACCACCGACACGAACTACGACATCGTCCTGGTTGGCGGCCCGCGCGACGGGGGGCTGATGAACTCCGTCGGGTCCGCGGTCGTCGAGCTCGAGATCGACGGATTCATCCACAGGTACGTGCTGACGAACCAGCACACGGAGCAGAACGGCTCGCAGTACACCGTCTTCAACTACGACGGGATGATCGACCCGAAGGGTGCGATGCCGGGCGCGGAGACCCCCGACGGCGGGCACCACAACCCGGTCGACGCCGACGGCGAGTAGCCCGGCACCGGCGTGTTCATCATCGAGGTCCTCGACCAGTTGGCGGCGCTCGTCCAGCGGTCCCCCGACAACCTGTACGTCAGGTGGTCGCGGGGACCGCACGCCGACCTGTCGTCCGCCGGGGATCAGCGCAGCGCCGACGGGCTGACGGGCGTGCCCCTGCCCGGCCTGTCGGCGAACCCGCTGCGGATCGAACCCTGGTGGGGTGACCGGCCGGTGCGTCTGTGGGTGGCGCGCCGCCTGTACGACTATCGCCACCTGCGCGAGCAGCGCGGCCCCGGCGTGCGCCCATGGGTCCTGGAGGGGCAGGAACGCGGCCGCGGGCCGGACAACGAGCCGCTCGTCGTGTGCCACCGCCCCGTCGCGTGGATCTCCGAGGCCGCGATGCGCGAGTGCGAGGAGCTCGTCGACGCCGAGGCCGGCACGGACTGGGGCCCGCTGCACCGCGCCTGACCTTTGTGCAAGGCGACAGCCGCCGGCAGCGCGGGAGACCGCGGCCGGCGGCTGTTCCGCCGTCACACCGCGCTGGCGGCGGCGACCAGGTCCAACGTCTGCCCCCGCTGCATGGTGCGCACCGGCAGCCCTTCGGCGCGGCGCAGGAAGCCCGACAGCGGGTCCCGCTGCACCGGGTAGTCCTCGTAGTGGATCGGCACGATGCCGCGCGGGCGGATGAGGCGCGCCAGGGCGACCCCGTCGCGGCCGTCCATCGTCAGCAGCAGTCCCAGGATCCGGGTGCCGCCGAGGTGGACCAGCGCCACGTCGATGTCGCCGAACCGCTCCGGAATCTCGCGGAGCACCTCGGGGCGGAACAGCGTGTCGCCGGTGACGTACAGCCGCAGCCGGCGCTGACCGGCCCGCTCCCAGTCGATGACGGTGCCCATCGTCTCCGGCAGCGCCCGGTGCACGACCGCCGGGCCGTGCTGGGCCGGCACGGCGGTGACCCGCACCGTGTCGCCGGCCCGCCGCCACACCACGTCCTGCCACGTGCCGAGCCCGACGGCCTCGGCGAAGCGCCACTTGTGCAGCCTGCGCTGCGCCGGGCGGGTCGTCACGAACGGCAGGTCGCGCGGCAGGCCACGGCGGGCGACCCGGTCGAAGTGGTCGCCGTGCAGATGCGACAGCACCACGCCGTCCAGGGGCGGCAGCTGCTCGACGCTCAGCGCCGGCTCGATCCGCCGCCGCGACCACATGCCGTAGCCGAGATAGGCGCGCTGCCCGCGGTGCAGGAAGTTCGGGTCGGTCAGCAGCGTGAACGCGCCCAGCCGCAGCAGGACCGTCGCGTTGCCGATGAACGTCGCCGAGGCCTCCATGCGCCGCTCACCGCTCCGGGATCTCGTGCAGCGCCAGCTCCTCGGCGGTCGCGCCGCCACCGGCCGCGCCGGCGTCGTAGGCGATCGCGTCCTTCTCCGTGTCCTCACCGAAACCCTGGTCCGGCTCGACGATCCGCCCGACGGTGCCGTCGCGGCCGCCGATGCCGGTGTCGTACATCGACACCGGGGAGCCGCGGTTCGGCTCGACCGGCGCCTCGTCCAGCGCGGTGTCCCGGTCGACGGTGTCGAGCTGCTCGCCGACGGCGTCCGGGTCGAAGGACTCCGCCGCGACCGGCGACGCGACGGCGTCGGCCCGGGCCCCGGCGTCCTGCAGCGCCGGGTCGGGCACCTCACGGCCGAGTTTCAGGTCCAGGGACTCGCCCTCGCGGGCCTCCTCGGGCGTGGTGCCGAAGTGGTCGACGGCCAGGGGGCGGTCGTCGCGGTCCAGCGGCAGCTGCGCCGGGTCCGGCCCGTCGGCCTCCCGGCCGGTGTCGACGTCGTCCCACGCGGTGGAGTCGTCGTCGGCGGTGCCGGGCAGCCCGGCGCTCTCGGGGTCCGACACCGGGTTCGGGAAGTTGTCACTACGCATAGTGTCCGGCTACCCCACCCGCGCCGAGTGACACGCGAAAGCGCGGCCGTTTGCGCCGCGGCACCCGGCCGGTGGACAGCTATGCGGCGAACCGACTGGTTGACCAGGACCATCGACGGGCCGGTCGTGTTCTTCGGCACCGGGCTGCCCGAGGACCGCTGGCACGACAGCGACGAGCGGACCTCCGTCGACGTGCTGCTCAACGGCGCGGCCACGCCGGCGAACCTGTGGGAGCGGCTCGCGGCGGGCTGACCGCCCGTCCCGCGGTGCGGTACCACTGCACGCCGAGCAGCACGAGCAGGACCAGGTCGAGCGCGTCGCCGCCGTAGTACATGAGCATGGCCCCGCGCTGCGCCTCGCCGGCCGGCACCCCGGCGGGCGGGTGTGCGTACAGCACCTTCATGAGGATGCCGTGCGCGGCCATGAACGCGACCAGCGCCACGGCCCGCACCGGCAGCGGGGCCCGGTGCGGCATCGGGTCCGGACCCACCAGCACCGCCGTGAGCAGGCAGCCGGCGGCGAACACGTGCGCGTGGACCAGCAGCCCGACCGTGGGGTGCGTGGCGGCGAGGCGGTACAGCGGCGTCGCGTACAGCAGCCCCAGCCCACCGGCGCTGAGCAGCACCGCGGTGACCGGGTGGGTGAGCGCGCCGGCCGGTGCGCCGCGCAGCAGCCGCGACACCCGCCGGGCCCCGCCGACGGGCAGGCCGCGCAGCAGCAGCGTCACCGGCGCCGCGGCGCACACCAGCAGCGGCGCGAGCATGCCGAGCAGCAGGTGCCCGGCGCTGTGCGCGACGAACCCGCCGCGCGCCGGCGGGCCGAGGACCGCCACGCCGGCGGCGCCGAGCCCCGCGAACCAGCTCGCCGTGCGCCACCACGGCCAGGGCCGGCGCCGCCGCGGCAGGCACACCAGCGCGGTGTACCCGCACAGCCCGGCCAGCAGCAGCAGGCCGGGCAGCGCGACGTGATGATGCTCATGCACCGCGCGGGATCCGGCGACGCAGCAGCACCAGCCCGGCGACGATCATGGCGGCGGCGAGCACGTTCCAGGTCCAGTCGTACGCGGCGACGTCCTCGACGTACCGGATCTGGTGCAGCCGCAGCAGCTTGTGCTGGACCGTGCCGTCGTACAGCTGGAACCCGCCGGCGCCGAGCAGCAGCCCGGCCCACCAGCGGGCCGGCCGCACCGACCGGCGGCGGCGCAGGTCGGCGAAGAGGAACAGCCCCGCGACGGTGGCGAACCAGCCGAACGCGTGGAAGATCCCGTCGGAGACCAGGCCGGCCGCCGGGGTGGAGCGGTCGTAGAAGTGGTGCCAGTGCAGCAGCTGATGGAACACCGTCTCGTCGACGAACGCGGCGACCCCTACGCCGAGCAGCGCCCCCGAGACGATGTTCCGCCCAACCTCCCCCGGTCCCCCGGTCCCCCCGGTCCCCCGGTCTCCCCCGCTCACCCCTGCGTCCCCGGCGCTCATGGGGTGAAGACGGTGCGGACGCAGCCGTCGGCCTTGTCCTTGAAGATGTCGTAGCCGCGCTGGCCGTCGTCCAGCGACATCATGTGCGTGGCCAGGTGCTCCGTCACCAGCTCGCCACGGGCCATCCGCTCCAGCAGCATCGGGATGTACCGCTGCCCGTGCATCTGCGCGCCGCGCACCGTGAGGCCCTTGTTCATGAGGGCGCCGAGCGGGAACTTGTCGACGGCGCCGGCGAACACACCGAGCACGAACACGGTGCCACCCTTGCGGCAGTGGTAGATCGCCGCCCGCAGCGGGGCCGTGCGGTCGGTCTGCAGCCGCAGCTGCTGCTTGACCATGTCGTAGGCGCCCTGCGGCCCGGGGGCGTGCGCCTCCATGCCGACGGCCTCGATGCACACGTCGGGCCCCCGCCCGCCGGTGCGCTCCAGCAGCTCGCCGCCGATGTCGTCGCGCTCGTAGTTGAGCGTCTCGGCGCCGGCGTGCCGCGCCGTCATCGCCAGCCGGTAGTCGTACCGGTCGATGCAGATGACCCGCTCCGCGCCGAGCAGCATGGCGGCGCGGGCCGCCATCTGGCCGACGGCACCGGCACCCCACACCGCGACGACGTCGCCGGGCCGCACCCCACCGAGGTCCGCGCCCATCCAGCCGGTGGCGGCGGAGTCCGACGCGAACAGCGCCCGCGTGTCGCTGACGCCGTCGGGGACGGTGAACGCGCCGACGTCGGCGAACGGGACCCGCACGTACTCGGCGTGGCTGCCGGCGTTGCCGCCCATCGCGTGGGAGTAGCCGAAGCAGCCGCCGGGCGCGGCGCCCCACATCTGCTCGGTGATCGCCGGGTTGGTGTTGCCGTTGTCGCACAGCGAGAACTCCTGGCGCTGGCAGTACCAGCACTGCCCGCAGGCGATGAACGACGACACGACGACCCGGTCGCCGACGGCGTGCCGGCGCACCCCGGCGCCGACCTCGACGACGTCGCCGAGGAACTCGTGGCCGAGCACGTCGCCCTGCCGCATGAACGGGATGTACCCGCCGAGCAGGTGCAGGTCCGAGCCGCAGGTGACGCTCTGCCGGACCCGGACGATCACGTCGCCGCTGTTGCGGATCTGCGGGTCTGGCACATCGCGCGGGGCGACCTTGTTGACGCCCTCCCAGCACAGCGCCTTCACAGCCGGCCCTCCTCACGTGCGTGCCGGGTCGCGTACGCCAGCGGCGCACCCGTCAGCGTCCGGCCGGTCGTCGGCGGCGTGTCGGGCAGCAGCACCTCGCCGACCTCGGCGAGGGACCGCGCCTCGCGCAGCGCCCGGCGGATCGCCCGCACCGGGTCGTCGTCGCGCAGCTTGCCGAGCACCGTCGCGGCGCCGGCCGGCTCCGGCCCGGTCATCCGCACCGCGAGCTCGGTGCCGTGATCGCCGGGCGCGGGCCGGATCCGGACCTCGACCGGGAAGCCGAGCTCGTCCAGCGGCGGCGGTTTCGGGCCGAGCCGCTCCGGTGAGCAGTTCACGGTGATGCTGTGCCACCGGGCCCGGCCGCCGGCGGCGGGTTCCGGGCGCAGCATCCGCCGGCCCACCACCACCCCGGCGCCGCCGACGACGACCGCGGTGATGCCCAGCAGTGTGCGGTTCATCGCACCTCCAGAGGTCGCAGGTGTCCGGTCAGGAGCCGGTCGGGGCGAGCACGCCCGCCGGCGCCGGGGTCGGTGTCGGTGTCGTGCCGTTCCAGCAGCTCTGCCGCGGTCCGGGCGAGCGCGCTGCCGGGCTGGACGATGTATGTCACTGCTGCTCCTGAAGCTCCGAGGCGGGTGCGCCACCCGAACTCACGGCGGTGGACGCGATCGTTCCGACGCTTCTACCCGGCCCCGCGGGCCCTGAACCAAACCGGCATGTTTACCGCCGGCGATGCCGGCAAGGCTGCGGTGATGGACGTCGTCGAATCGGTTGGCGGGACCGTGTCACGGTGGCGCGGCGGGCGGATCCTGCATCCCCGTGGCCGCACCTTCACCGGGCGGCGACTTCCGCTTCCACCTGTCGGCCCGGTCGCCGGGCGGGCCGTGGCTGACGTTCGCGGTGCTGCACCTGGGCCCGGCGCTGCCGCCGGGCGACGACACCCGCATCACCTTCGACCCGACGGTGTCCCGGCGGCGGGACCTGCGGGTCACCGGCGCCGTGCAGCGCCTGCGCGGCATCGCCTACCGCGCGTCGCAGCACGGCCGCCCCGCGCAGCCGTAGCGGGCCGGCGGCGTGACGGAGCCCGCCGCCGGCTGAACGGCCCACCGGCCGGTGCCGTCAGTGGACGGTGGCCGTCGACAGCACGGCCGCGGCCGCCGCCAGGACCTCCTCGGGCGTGATGCGCAGCAGTGCCGGGTGGGGCTCGGCGCCGGGCGTGTCACCGGGTTCGGCGACGGTGCCGTGCCAGATGGCACGGTGCCACGGGCGGGTCGCGGGCGGGCCCCAGCGCTGCGGGGACATCGGCCCGAACAGCACCACCGACGGGGTACGGAACGCGGTCGCCAGGTGCGCGACGCCCGTGTCGCCGCTGACCAGCAGGCGGGCGCGGGCGACGACGGCGGCGAGCTCGCCGGGCCCGGTCCGGCCGGCGAGGACCGCCGGCGGGCCGAGCCCGGCCGCCGCGGCGACGGCGTGCGCGGCGGCCTCCTCGCCCGGGCCGCCGGTGAGCACGACGTCGTGGCCGCCGGCGGCGAGCTGCCGGGCGACGGCGGCGAACCGGTCGACCGGCCAGCGGCGCCGGCCGGACTTGGCGCCCGGGTGCACGACGCTCACCCCGACGGGTGCCGGGTGCCCGGGCGGCGCCAGGTCCAGGTCGGTGCGGTCGGCGGGGATGCCGTACCAGTGCAGCAGCCGGCACCAGCGGTCGACCTCGTGCTCGTCGTCGCACCACAGCGGGCCGTCGCGGTGACCGCCCTCAGGGCTGGCGAAGGCGAGCAGCCGCCCGGGTGCCGCGGCCCGCAGCAGCCGGTGCGACTGCGGGCCGCGGCCGTGCAGGTTGACCGCCACCTCGGGGGCCGGCCCCTCCCACCCGCGGGGCGTGAGGTCCTCGACCGGCACCTGCACGTCGACGGCCTCGACGAGGTCGACGAGCGGCGCCAGCCAGGCCGGCGCGGCGAGGGCGAGCCGGTGGCGCGGGAACTCCGCCCGCAGCCCGCGCAGCGCCGGCACCGCCGTGGCGAGGTCGCCGATGCCGAGCGCGCGCAGCACGAGCAGGCCGGGTGACCGGCTCACGGGTAGGACGTCTCCGTCTCGGCGCAGACCACCATCTCCCGCACCGCGCAGCCGGCGGGCTGGCTGAGCGCGAACATGATGGTCGCCGCGACGTTCGCCGGGTCGTTGAGCACCGCGTCCGGCCCGGGTTTGTACTGCGCGTCGCGGTCGTCGAAGAACTTCGTGCGCATGCCGCCGGGCACGATGAGGGTGACGCCGACGTCGCCGGCGAGCTCGGCGGCGAGCGCGCGGGTGAAGCCGACGACGCCGAACTTGGCCGCGCAGTAGGCGGTGGCGTCGCTGACGGCCTTGACGCCGAGCGTCGAGGCGACGGTGACGACGGTGCCATGGGTCTGCCGCAGCGCGGGCACGGCCGCCCGGATGACGGCCGCGGTGGCGAACAGGTCGACGGCGACGATGCGCTCCCACACGTCGCCGGGCACGTCCTCGAGGCGGCCCGGGACGTCCAGCCCGGCGGCGGTGACGACGCCGTGCAGCCCGCCGGCGTCCTCGATGACCTGCCGGGTCGCGGCCTCGGCGGCGCGGGTGTCGGCGAGGTCGCACTCGACCCACGGCACCCCGTCGGCCGGTGCCTGCCGGTCGATGACGAACGGCCGCCCCCCGGACTTGGTCACCGCGGTGACGACCGCGGCGCCGAGGCCGCTGGAGCCTCCCGTGACGAGGATGGCCGGTCCTGCCTGTGTCATACGTGCTCCTTCGAACGTCGGGTCTGTGCGGTGGTGATCAACTGGGTGGTGGAGCGTCCCGCGAGGTACGGCACGATGACGGTCTGCCCGCCGTACCGCTGGACAATCTCGGATTCAGGCAGGTCCGGGCCGCCGTCGGCGTAGTCGCCGCCCTTGACCCAGATGTCGGGGCGCAGCCAGGTGAGCAGCGTCGCCGGGGTCGGCTCGTCGAAGACGACGACGGCGTCGACGCAGCCGAGCGCGGCCAGCAGCCTGGCCCGGTCGTCCTGCGGGTTGAGCGGCCGGTCGGGGCCCTTGAGCGCCCGGACGCCGGCGTCGGAGTTGAGGCACACGACGAGGCAGTCACCGAGCCGCCGGGCCGCCTCGAGGGTGGCGACGTGCCCGGCGTGCAGCAGGTCGAAGCACCCGCCGGTGGCCACGACCGTGCCGCCGCGGGCGCGCACGTCGGCGATGATCCGGCCGGCTTCCTGCGGGCCGAAGGGCACCGCCGCCGCCGGGGCCGGTGCGGGCACGGCGGCGGGTTCGCCGGCCGGTACCGCGAGGGCGGCGCTCACCCCGCCGGCGGCGACGTAGGCGGTGGCCTCCGCGACGGCCTCCTGCACCGCCTCGGACACCAGGACACCGCGGGCCAGGGCAAGCGCGGCGGTGGCGGCGAAGCGGTCCCCCGCGCCGCACGTGTCGCCGTCCGCCGCGGCCGGCGCCGGCACCACGAGCGGGGTCGGGCCGGACTGGCACAGCACCGCGCCGGCGGCGCCCATCGTCACCGCGATCGCGGTGGAGCGCCACCGGTCCCGCAGCACCCGGCCGCCCCGCACGGCGGTGGACAGGCGGGTGCCGTTGCCGGCGTCGCCGGCGAGCGCCCGGACCTCCGCCAGGTTCGGGGTGGTGAGGCGGGCGCCCCGCACCGGGGCGGCGCCGTTCGGGTGCGGGTCCCACACGATCGGGGCGGTCGCGGCGGACAGCGCGGCGCGGACCGCCGGCTGCCGGGTCACGCCCCGGCCGTAGTCGCTGACGAGGATCGCCGCCGCCTCGCCAAGTACGGCCAGGGTCTCCGCCGGTGGCTCGCCCGGCTCCTGCTGCGGCCCGCCCCGGTCCAGCCGCAGCAGCACCTGCCCGTGCGCCCGCAGCCGCATCTTCTGCGGGGTCGCGCCCGGCAGGTCCATCGCGTACACGGTGACGCCGGCGGCGGCGAGCAGCGCGCAGAGCCGGGCACCGGCGGCGTCCTCGGCGATCGCGGTCACCAGGGCGACGCGGTGCCCGGCCCGGGCGGCGAGCAGCGCGGCGAGGCCCGCCCCGCCCGGCCGCTCCGCGACCGTGTGCTCGTCGAGCACCGGCGCGGGCGCGTCCGGGCACACCCGGGACACGGTGCCGTCCACGTCGCGGTCCAGCAGCGTGTCACCGACGACGACCAGCAAACCTCTCATGCCGTCACCTCCGCTCCGCTGCGGCCCGCTCATGTCCCGCTCCCGTGTCCGTTGGTGCCGTGGTAGCCGTTGCCGTGGTAGCCGTTGCCGGGTACCGCGGTGGCGGGCAACGCCGCCAGCACGAGGTCCGGCAGCGGGACGCGGGGGCGCTGCGCGCCGCGGTGGGCCGGGCGACGCTCCAGCACCGCCGGCAGGCACCGGTCGACGTGCTCGCACAGCACGTGCACGGACACCAGGTGCAGCTCCTGCACGACCTGGCTGTCCGGCGACGGGCAGGTGACCGCCTCGTCGCACAGCTCCGCGAGGGGGTTCGGGGCCGGCCCGGTCAGCGCCCACGTGTGCAGGCCGGTCTCGCGGGCGGCGCGGACCGCGGCGAGGAGGTTGGCGCTGCGCCCGCTGGTGGACAGCACGACCAGGACGTCGCCGGCCCGGCCGTGGCCGCGCACCTGGCGGGCGAAGAGCTCCTCGTAGCCGTAGTCGTTGCTGATCGCGGTCACCGCCGAGGAGTCGGCGCACAGGGCGATCGCCGACAGCGGGGTACGGTCGTCGCGCAGCTTGCCGACCAGCTCGGCGGCGAGGTGCTGGGCCTCGGCGGCGCTGCCGCCGTTGCCTGCCGCCAGCAGCCGCCCGCCCTGCCCGAGGACGGTAGCGAGGCGGCTGCCCCAGCGCTCCAGCTGCGCGGCGGCCGACCGGAACGGCTCCAGCGCGCCGGCCAGCCCGTCCAGGTGCGCGTCCAGCAGCGTCGGTTCGTCGCGGGTCATCCGGCCATCGCCTCGCTCGGGCGGGTCGCCGGCCGCAGCTCGCGGTAGACGGCCTCGAGCCGGGCCGCGGTGCGCGACCAGTGGTAGCACTGCCGGGCCCGGTCCAGCGCCGCGGCGCCGTAGGCGAGGCGGCGCATCCCGTCGTCGAGCAGCGCGCACACGGCCGCGCCAAGGCGGTGCGGGTCCCGGGGCGGCACGAGGTCGCCGGTGACGCCGTCCACGACGGTGTCGGTGAGCCCGCCGACGGCGGTGGCGACGACCGGCACCCCGCACGCCATCGCCTCGAGCGGGGTGAGCCCGAACGGTTCGTACCAGGGCGCGGCGACGACCACGTCGGCGGAGCGGTACCAGGCGGCCATGTCCGTGGCGGGCACCGCCCCGGCGAGCCGGACCCGGTCGGCGACGCCGGCGGTGGCGGCCAGCCGCGTGAGGTGCCGAGCATACGGCTCCGTGGCCAGCTCGGCCGCCGGCGGGCCGCCGACGATCACGCATTCGGCGTCCGGGATGTGCCGCATCGCGTGGATGATCTCCTCGAAGCCCTTGCGGGGCACCAGCCGGCCGACGGTGAGCAGCCGGCGCCGGCCCGGGGTCCGGTCGACGGCCGGGCCGTCGGGGGCGAACCTGCGCTGGTTGACCCCGGACGGCACGACGGTGATCTTCGACCGGCGTACGCCGAGCCGGACCAGCTCGGTGACCTCGTCGGTGCACTGGGCGACGACCCGGTCGACGGTGCGGCAGATGGCGCGTTCGGCGCTGACCCGCACGGCGGGGCTGGTGTCCTGGGCGCCCTGGTGGCGGCGTTTGACGCTGCCGAGCGCGTGGAACGTCTGCACGACCGGGGCGTCGACGTGCCGGGCGGCCTCGACGGCGGCGAGGCCGCTCATCCAGAAGTGGGCGTGCACCACGTCCGGCGCCCACCCGCCGGCCAGCCACTGCGCCGCCGTCCAGCGGGCGAAGACCCCCATGTGCGGCAGCAGCTCGTCCTTGGTGAGGGCCTCGGCGGGGCCGGCGGGCACGTGCACGACGGTCACCCCATCGCCGGTGGGGACCTCCTCGGGCAGGTCGGTGTCGTCGCGGCGGGTGTAGACCCGCACGTCGTGGCCGAGCTCGGCCATGGCCGCGGACAGCTCCGCCACGTGCGTGTTCTGCCCGCCGGCGTCGGCGCCGCCGAGCGCGGCGAGCGGACTGGCGTGCTCCGAGATCATCGCGATGCGCACAGTTCCTCCTCCAGCAGGCGGTCCCAGTCGGCCACGAACCGGTCGAGCCCGTAGCGGGCAAGGGCCACCGAGCGGGCCCGCTGTCCCATGCGGCGGGCCTCCTCGGGGTCTTCGATGAGCCACAGCGCGGCGTCGAACAGGTCCTCGACGCGGGTGGACACCACGCCGGCGTCCGGCGGGACGGCGCGGGCCGCCTCGGTGGTCGCCAGGGCGAGGACCGGCATGCCGATCGTCATCGCCTCGATCAGGCTCAGCCCGAGCGACGTCCAGCGGCACAGGTGCAGGTACACCCGCCGCCGGGCAAGCTCGGTGTGCATGTCGGCCTGCGGCGGGTCGTCGTACACCTGCAGCCGGTCGCCGCCGAGTCCCAGTGCCGCGGGCAGTCCGGCGGTGCCCATGCCGAACACGTCCAGCGGCGCGGCGGCGGCGAAGCGGGCCATGAGGTCGGTGCCGGTGACCCGGCCGCGGCGCACCGGCTCGTTGGTGACGACGGCCAGTCGGGCCAGCTCGCCGCCGTAGCGGGCGCGGGGTTCGACGATGCCGTGCTCCACGACGGCGGTCGGGGTCGATCCGCAGTCCCAGAACAGGTCGTTGAAGTGGGTAACGTGTACGACGCGCAGGTCGTCGCGGTCGGCCATCGGGTGCCGGGTCCCGGGCACGTCGCCCTTGGGGGTGTTGTGCTCCACGTACACGGCGGGCACCTGCGTGCCGGGGCGGCGGCCGAGCCACTGTCCGGCGAGCCGCAGCTCCTCTGGCCGTTGCAGGACCACCACGTCGACGTCCGCGGTGGACAGCCGCTCGGGGGTGACCTCCTCGACGGTGTCCGGCCACGGGTAGGTGCGGGCGCGCCCGCGGCCGTAGGGGCCGCGGTCGTCGGTGACCGGCACCAGGTAGCGGTGTTTGCCGTGGACGAACGCGGTCGTCCAGGCCCCGTGCACGTGCCAGAGCAGTATGTTCACGCGGTCTCCTCGACAGTGTCTCCGACAAAGGTCCGGACGGCGTCGAGCACGGCGCGCGGCTCGACGGTGGACAGGCAAGGGTGGCCGGGCACCGGGCAGACCGCGGCGCGGCTGTCCCGGCACGGCGCGGCGGCGTCGCCGAGGCGCACCAGCGGCACCCGGAACGGCGCCCACTGTCCGAAGGGGACGGTCGGCGCGTACAGGCTGACGACGGGTGTGCCGACGGCGGCGGCCAGGTGGGCCGGGCCGGTGTTGCCCACGACGAGGCAGCCGGCGCCGGCGATGAGGGTGGCCAGCTCCCGCATGGAGGTGCGCCCGCCGAGGTCCGTGCCGCCGGCGGCGGCCACGGCGCCGGTCAGCTCCGTCTCGTCGGGCCCGCCGGTGACCAGCACCCGGTGCCCGGCGGCGGCGAGCCCGGCGACGATGCGCACGTACACCTCGGGCGGGCAGGCGCGGGCCGGGACGGACGCGCCGGGGTGGACCACGACGTGGGTGCCGCGCCGGTCGGGGCGCGGCGCGGTGATCCGCAGCCGCAGGTCGTCGCCGTCGGGCGGGATGAACCCGGCCGCGGCGGCGAGCGACAGTGCCCGTTCCGCCTCGGGGACGCCGGTCGGGACCCGGTGCCGGACGTCCAGCAGCGCGCCCGGGTAGTCGTCGCTGATCGCGCTGATCCGCCCGATGCCGGCCATCCGCAGCAGCAGCGCGAGGGGCAGCGGCGACTGGTGGAATGAGGTGAAGACGACCGCCTCCTCGGCGCCGGTGGCCGCGATCCGCTCGACCATCGCGTCGATTGCGGCCCGCTCGACCGGGTCGGGCCGGGGGTCGATCCACGGCAGCCGCCACTGCAGCAGCTCGTCGACGCCGGGCAGCAGCTCCGCGGCGGACCGGCCGCGGGGGCCGCACAGCATGACGACCCGTTCGGCGCCGGCGGCGACGGCGCGGATGGCCGGCCCGGTCACCAGCACGTCGCCGGCCGAGTCGGCCCGCACGACGAGCACGCACCGCCGGCGGCGCGGCGCGGCGGCCGTGCCCGCGCCGGATGCGTCCGGCGGGAGCAGGTACCGCTGGCGGTGCAGGACGAGGTCGACCGCCTCGCCAAGCGTTTTGGTCACACTGGGTGCCGACGCGACTTCGGTGAGTAGCGTCTCGGCGGTCGGCACGAGCACGGCGGTCGCGCCGGCGGCCTCCGCGGCGCAGACGTCCCGGCCGATGTCGCCGATGAGCACGCACCGCTCGGCGGTGGTGCCGAGGGCCGCGGCGGCGTCCAGGACCATCCCGGGCGCCGGCTTGCGGCACCGGCACCCGGCCCGCTCGTCGTGCGGGCACACCTGCCAGGTGTCGAACGGGCCGAGCAGCTGCTCGATGCGCGCGTGGACGGCGGCGAGGTCCGCGGCGGTGAACCGGCCCCGGGCCAGCCCGGACTGGTTGGTGACGACGCCGGTGCGCAGGCCGGCGGCGCGCAGGCGGTCGAGTGCCTCCCGGGCGCCGTCGACGGGGCGCACGAGCGCCGGGTCGCCGTTGTAGGGCACGTCGTGCACGAGGGTGCCGTCGCGGTCGAACAGGACCGCGTCGAACAGCCCGGCACCGGCCCGGGCCGCGGTCGCGGCGGCGGGCCGTGGCGCGAGGACGGTCATGCCGGCACCCCGCCGTGCCGGGCGGCGGCGGTCGCGGCCGCGGGCCGTGGCGTGGGGGCGGTCATGCCGGCACCCCGCCGTGCCGGGCGGCGGCGGTCGCGGCCGCGGGCCGTCGCGTGAGGGCGGTCATGCCGGCACCCCACTGTGCCGGGCCACGCCGTCCACATCGGACAGTGCGGCGGCCCCGGCGGCCGGTAGCGGCGCGGCCGGTGCCGGCCCGACCGGCAGGGGCCGGGCGCCGCGCCAGCGCAGCCAGCCGCGGCACCAGGCGGCGACCGCCACGGGCGGGATCGCGGCGCTCGTCACGAGCATCGTGGCAACCTCCCGGGGAGTTCGGGGGCCGGGCAGGATCCGGACGGCGGCGAACCGCGCGGTGCCGGCGGCCCAGGCCAGCCCGGCGGCGAGCGCGCCGGCGGTGACGGCCCGGCGGCCGGTTACCGCGGCCGCGCCGGCCAGCGCCAGGGCGCCCACCCCGGCGGCCGTGACCGCCGCGTGCGCGCGCCGCCGGCCCGGCGGGACGGTGAGCAGGTCCCGCCAGCGCGGGCCGTACAGGTGCCGCAGCAGCGCGTCGTCGGCGTTGCCGCGCTGGGTCCGGACGCTGACCCAGGGGCCCTCGCGGCGGACCGGGTGCACGATCGTGCGGCCGCCACGCAGCAGCCGCCAGCCGGCGCCGCGGATCCGGTACGCCAGCTCGGCGTCCTCCCGGAACGCCCGCGGGAACCGCTCGTCGAACCCACCGACCTGCTGCAGTGCGGCGCGGCGGTACGCCATGTCGGCGGTGATCCAGGCGCCGCCGGCGAGCCCGGCGGTGAGGCGCTCCCAGTCGGTCGGGCGGCGCCCGGCGGGCGCGGGCACGGTGATCCGGCCCTGCACCCCGCCGACGGTCTCCTCGACGGTGAGGTCCTCCACCAGGCGCTGCAGCCAGTCCGGCGCGGCGATGACGTCGTCGTCGAGGAACGCCACCCACTCGTGCCGGGCGGCACGCCAGCCGGCGTTGCGGGCCGCCGCCGGGCCACGGCCGCGACCGTCCACGGTGAGCAGCTCGACGGGGACGGGGGCGGCGGCGAGGTCGCCGAGCGACGCCACCAGCGCGGCGAGGCTCGGCCGCCCGACCGTCGGCACGACCAGGCTGACACCGGCCGGCGGGCGCCTCATCGGCCGCCCCCGGTGTCCGCGGCGCCGGAGGCCGAGCCGCCGTGCGCGGCGATGCCGGACGCGGCTCCGGACGTGGCTCCGGAGGCGGCTTCGGAGGCGGCTCCGGACGTAGCTCCAGACGCGGCGAAAGCGCCGCCGCGGTGCACCGCGAACGGGCCGATGGCCAGCAGGTCCACCGGCGCGGAGCCGAACAGTTCCATCGCCTCGCGGGGCGTGTCGACCATCGGGCGGCCGGCCGTGTTCAGCGACGTGTTGACCACGACGGGCAGGCCGGTGCGCCGCTCGAACTCGGCGAGCATCTCCGCGACGAGCGGCTCCTGCTCGCGGTGGACGGTCTGCACGCGGGCGGTGCCGTCCACGTGCACGACCGCCGGGATGCGGTCCGTCCACTGCGGACGGACCCGGTGCACGAACAGCATGTACGGGCTCGGGTAGACGCCGTCGAACACGTCGGCGAACCGCTCGGCGCGGACCATCGGCGCGATCGGCCGGAACTGCTCGCGGCCCTTCACGTCGTTCATGCGGGCGGTGGTGTCGCTGTCGCCGGGGTGCGCGAGCAGCGAGCGGTGCCCGAGGGCGCGCGGACCGTATTCGCTGCGGCCCTGGTACCAGGCGACGATCCCGTTGCGGGCGAGCACCTCGGCGGCCTCGGCGGCGATCGACTCGGGCCGGCTGTAGGGCAGCGCGGCGCGGCGCAGCTCGGCCTCCAGCTCCTCATCGGACCAGCTGCGGCCGAGGTCGGCGCCGGTCATCGCGGCGACCGGCCCGCCGTCGCGGGCCACGTGCAGGGCGGCGCCGAGGGCGGTGCCCGCGTCGCCGGCGGCCGGCTGCACCCAGACCCGCCGGAACGGGCCCTCGGCGGCGATGCGGGCGTTGGCTACGCAGTTGAGCGCCACCCCGCCGGCCATGGTGAGGGTGGCCGGGCCGCCGGCGGCGTCGTAGGTCCACCGGGCCAGGTCCAGCAGCACCTCCTCGAGCCGGGTCTGCACGCTGGACGCGAGGTCGGCGTGCTCCTCGGTCATGTCGGCGTCCGCGGCGCGCGGCTTGGTCAGGGCGGTCCAGTCGATGCGTTCGACCCGGAACCCGCCGTCGCCGGTGGCCTGCACCAGCTCCCGCAGCTGCGGCAGGAACCTGGGCCGGCCGTAGGACGCCAGTGCCATCACCTTGTATTCGTCGCTGGAGTGCAGGAAGCCCAGGTGCCGGGTCAGGTCCTCGTACAGCAGGCCCAGCGAGTGCGGCAGCCGCTGCGAGGCGAGGGTCCGCAGCTCGCCGTCGTGGTAGACGCCGGCGAGATGGCTGGCCGCCTCGCCGCGGCCGTCGAGCACCAGCACGGCGGTGTCCCCGCCGTCCGGGGGCGCGGCGAGCGCGGCGGACGCGGCGTGCGCGACGTGGTGCGGCACGAACCGGACCTGCTGCGGGTCCAGGCCCGGCAGCGCCTCGGCGAGGAACTGCGGTGCCCGGTTGGCATAGTCCACCCGCATCGGGTCCGACGGGTCGCGCAGGCCGGTGTCGGCGAGGTTGCCGCACAGGGCGGGGTCGAACGAGTACGCGACCGCGTCCAGATCGTCGGGGCGCAGCCCGGCGTACCGCAGGCACCAGGCCGCCGACAGCTCGGGCAGCTCCCACGCCGAGAACGGCACCGGCCGCTTGCCGTGCTTGCGTCGGCTGAACCGTTCCTCCTCGGCGGCGGCAACCACCCGCCCGTCGACGATGAGCGCCGCTGCGGGGTCATGAAATATCGCGTTGATTCCGAGAACCTTCACGTGTCGTTGCGCTACCCCCGAAGAACCGCTTCGAACCAGGAACATTGGCGAAGACGAAACGTTTGGCCTGCACTGATCGGGGTAAAGCGGCGTGCTGTGCAGCAGATCGAGCAATGCATCGCCGGCATCTGGACCTCAGGCAGCGGCACTGAGGCATTGACCGTATTCGACCCATCGGACGGCGCGGCGGTCAGTTCCGCGCCGCAGGCGTCGCCGGGCGACGTCGCCGCGGCGGTGAAGGCGGCGCGCGCCGCGCAACCGGGCTGGGCCTGCACCGCGCCCGCGCAGCGCGCCGCGGCGCTGCACCGGGCGGCGGACGCCCTGGCCGAGGCCGCCGACCGGCTCGCCGGGGTCATGCACGCCGAGATGGGCAAGCCCGTCGACGGCGCCCGGGACTCGATCGGCGCCGGGGTCGCCACGCTGCGGCAGTACGCGGAGCTCGGGCAGCTGCACGGGGGCCGCACCCTCGCCGGGGACCCGGCCGCGATCGACCTCATGGTGTGCGAGCCGCGGGGCGTCGTCGCCGCGATCACCCCCTGGAACGACCCGGTCGCCGTGTCCTGCGGCCTGCTGGGCGCCGCCCTGGTCACCGGCAACGCCGTGGTCTACAAGCCGAGCGAGCGCACCCCGGCGACCGGCTGGGAGCTGGCCCGGATCCTCGCCGCGCAGATGCCGGAGGCGGTGCTGTCGCTCATCACCGGCGACGGGCGGGCCGGTGCCGCGCTCGCCGCCGCCGACGTCGACGTGGTCGCGCACGTGGGCTCGACCGCGGCCGGGCGGTCCATCGCCGCCGCGGCCGCGGCCACCGGCGCGAAGGTGCTGCTGGAGAACGGCGGCAGCGACGCGCTCATCGTCGACGGCGACGTGGACCCGGCCTGGGCGGCGCAGCAGGCGGCGCTGGGCGCCTTCGCGAACTCGGGACAGATCTGCGTCGCGGTCGAGCGCGTCTACGTGCACCGGGCGGTCGCGGAACGGTTCGTGGACGCGCTGGTCGCACAGGCCGGCACGTGGGCCGGGCAGCTCGGCCCGCTCGTCGACGTGCGCCACCGCGAGCAGGTCCACGCGCAGGTCGCCGCGGCCGTGCGCGACGGCGCCGAGATCCGCTGCGGCGGTGAGGTCCCGGCCGGGCCGGGGGCCTACTACCCGCCGACGGTGCTGACCGGCTGTACCGACGACATGGCCGTCGTGGCGGAGGAGACGTTCGGCCCGGTCGCGCCGGTCGTGGTGGTCGACGGGTTCGACGAGGCCCTCGACCGGGCCGGCCGCTCCCGCTACGGCCTGGCCGCGACCGTGCTGACCGGCTCCATGAGCAACGCCCAGGCCGCGTGGCGGACCCTGGGCGTCGGCACCGTCAAGGTCAACGCGGTGTTCGGCGGCGCGCCCGGCGGTGCGGCACACCCGCGGCGCGGCAGCGGCCAGGGATTCGGGTACGGCCCGGAGCTGCTGGACGAGTTCACCGCCACGAAGGTGGTGCACCTGGAGGCACCGCCGACCGGCTGGTGACGGCGGTCAGGCCGGCACCGGGGCGGCGGCGTCCGCGGTCGCCGCTGCCGCAGCCTTGAACCACAGCGCCGCCCCGGTGCAGGTGAGGACGCCGGCGGTACCGGCGAGCACGAGCGCGTCGCGGGCGCCGATCGTCTCGCACAGCAGGCCGAGCACCGGCGCGCCGGCGATCCCGGCGAGGGCACCGACGACGGCGGCCGCGGCGGCGATCGGCACAAGCGCGGCGGTGAACGTCCACAGGCTCGGCGCCACCCCGGCCACCATCTGCAGCCGCGGCCCAGTAACGGTAGTTGAGGGAAGCGAGAAGGTGCACGGGTCTGCCATCGGCCGACCGGATGACGCGCAGAAGTCAGGTACCCGTCCCGCACCCGACCGCACCGCTCCCATCACATCAGACAAAACCGTATTTATGGCGTAATACCGTACCTGCGGCTGGGTTTCGACGCCGACCCGGCGAGTACCCGGAGCCCAGCGGGGTACCACGGTCGGGTGAAGCCGGGGTGATGTAGCCCGTACACCGTCGCTGAGCTGGGGAGAAAGCATGGATCTCACGGTCACGGTGTCGACCCACGAGGACGCCGGCCTCGTCGAGTTGACCGGCGCGCTGGATTTCGCCTCGGCGCCGTACCTGCGCCACGTAGTGTTCGGGCTGTTCGACGACGGCCACCACCACGTCACCGTGGACGTGTCACAGCTGAGCCTGCTCGACGCGGGCGCCATCCGGGCACTGCTCTACCTGCACACCCGCGCCGAGCAGCTCGGCGGCGGGCTGCACGCGGCCGGGGCGACCGGGACGGTGCTGGCCGCCCTGGAGATCACCGGGGTCGCGAAGACGCTGCGGGTCTACGACGAGCTGGACTGGCCGGTGGCCGAGCGGGACCGGCGCGCCGTGCGGCTGGACGGCACCCCCGTCGCGCACGGCCTGTGGCCGGTGGAGGCGACCGAGCTGCTCAACCGGCTGCATCAGCTGGCACCGGACGACCCGGCGCGCGGGCGGCTGCGCGACGACGTCATCGAGCGCTGTCTGCCGGCCGCGTACCGGCTCGCGCGACGCTTCCACAGCACCACCGACTCGCTCAACGACCTGTGCCAGGTCGCCGCGCTCGGCCTCATCAAGGCGGTCGACGGCTTCGACGCCGCCCGCGGCGTCGAGTTCGGCACGTACGCCACCCCCACCGTCATCGGCGAGCTCAAGCGCCACTTCCGTGACCGCAACGCCGGTGTCCGGCTCCCCCGCCGGCTGCAGGAGCTGCGGCTCGCCGCGAACCGGGCCCGCGACGACCTCACCCAGACGCTCGGGCACACCCCGAGCGCCCCGGAGCTCGCCGAGCACCTGGCCGTCGACACCGAGCAGATCCTGGAGATGATCGGTGCGACGGCCACGTCCCGCCCGCTGTCGCTCGACCTGCCGGTCGCCGGCACCGAGGACGAGACGACGCTCGGCGACACCGTCGGCGCCGGGGACCCGCAGCTGGACCTCGTCGAGGACCGCACCACCCTGCGGGCGCTCATCGCCCGCCTGCCGAAGCGCGAGCAGCGCATCCTGTCGCTGCGCTTCTACGGCAACCAGAGCCAGTCGCAGATCGCGCACGAGGTCGGGCTGTCGCAGATGCACGTGTCGCGGCTGCTGCGGCACTCACTGGACTACCTGCACCGCCGCCTGACGGACCAGTAGACCGCGTCAGGTCTGCCCGGCGCTCGGCAGCATCGCCCGCACGCCGGCCTCGGACCATTCGACCAGGACCAGCGTCGCGTCGTCGGACGGCGGGCCGTCGTAGTGCGACAGCGCGGCGTGGCACAGCCGGCGCAGCGCCTCGGGTGCCGGGAGGTTGCCGGTGTCGCGCTCGACGAGGTCGGTGAGCCGCCCGGTGCCGAAGGCCTCACCGGCGCGGTCCCGCGCCTCGGTGATCCCGTCGCTGAACAGCAGGATCCGATCGCCGCGCGCCAGCATCAGGTCGGCGACCTCGATCTGCGGGTCGTCCAGCCCCAGCGGCAGCCGCCGGCCGCCGTCGAGGCTGCGCACCACCGTGCCCTGCCGGATCAGCAGCGGGCACGGGTGCCCGGCGTTGATGTACCGCAGCCGCCCGGTCTCCAGGTCGAGCTGGGCGAGGACCGCGGTGGTGAACCGCAGCTCCGGCAGGTGCTCCTCCAGTGCCCGGTCGGCGGCGCGGGCCATCGCGGAGAGGCCGTCGCCGGAGCGCCGGGCGGCGCGGACGGCCGACATCACCACCGCGGTGCCGAGCCCGGCGCGCAGCTCGTGCCCGGCGGTGTCGAAGATCGAGAAGTACAGCGTGGAACCGTCGGCGGCGTAGTCGAACCCGTCACCGCCCACCTCGTAGCACGGTTCGAGGATCGCCGCCACGACCGCCCGATGACAGGCGAACGTGAGCGGCGGCAGCAGCCGCCACAGCAGCTCCGACGCCTCCGACATGCGCCGGACCCGGCGGACCTTGAGCAGCGCGTCGCCGTAGGGCATCTTCGTGGCGATCAGGTGCCCGACGAGCTGCGAGAACAGGTCGCAGCCGGCGAGCAGGTCCGGGTCGTCCAGCGGGGTGTCACCGCGGACGATCACCTCCAGCACGCCCAGCCGCTCGGTGCCGTCCAGCAGCGGCAGCCACAGCCGCGCGGGGTCCGTGCCCGTCGCCGGGACCGGCACCTGCTCGACACTCATGAAGACCCGGCCGGCGACCGTCGAGTCGACGGCGAGCTCGTCCGGCCGCGCCGCATCCGGCCGCGGCACCGGCCGCAGGATGCGCTGCTCCTGGTCGACCAGGTAGATCCAGGTCCGCAGGCCCATCGGCGCCAGGGCGGCGTCGACCTCGGTGGCCAGGCCGTCCGGCTGGGCCAGCCGGGTGCGGCGCAGCAGCTCCGCCAGCGCGTCCCGCCACGGCCACTGCACACCCGCTGCGGTCACGCGCGCTCCTCACGATCGTGCGGCACGAATGGACGGCTCCGGATGGACGGGTACCCCGGGCATGACCCGCCGAACCCTGTACCGCGCACAAATCCGCAGCTCGCCGAGGCGCTGGAGCTGGATTCCTGACACCTGGCGCCGTGCGGCGCGGATCGGCGTTTCTCGGTGCGTGCGGTGGGTAGGGGCCGGTGTGACCCCAGAAAGGACGTCACCGTCATGGGCGCACCCACCACCGAACGACCCCTCGCCGTCGTCACCGGCGCGAGCAGCGGCATCGGCTACGAGCTGGCGAAGCAGTTCGCCGGGCACGGCTACGACGTGCTCATCGCCGCCGAGGACGCCGGCATCACGCAGGCCGAGGCGCGGCTGCGTCAGGAGACCGGCGCCGGCGTGACCGGCGTGCAGGTCGACCTCGCCACCTACGACGGCGTCGAGCAGCTGTGCCGGGACATCACCGCGACCGGGCGGCCGGTCGACGCCGTCGCGATCAACGCCGGCCGCGGCGCCGGCGGCGACTTCACCCGGGACACGGACCTGCGCGACGAGCTGAACATCATCGACCTCAACGTCACCTCGACCGTCCACCTCGCCAAGCGGGTCCTGCCCGGCATGGTCAGCCGAGGCGCGGGCCGGGTGCTGTTCACCTCGTCGACCGCCTCGACGATGCCGGGGTCGTTCCAGGCGGTGTACAACGCGTCGAAGGCGTTCGTGCAGTCGTTCTCCGAGGCGGTACGCAACGAGCTCAAGGACACCGGGGTGACGGTGACGGCGCTGATGCCGGGCCCGACGGACACCGACTTCTTCCGCCGGGCCGACATGGAGGACACCAAGGTCGGCGCTGGAAAGAAGGACGACCCGGCGCAGGTCGCCGAGCAGGGCTTCAAGGCGCTGATGCGCGGCGACGACCACGTCGTGGCGGGGTCGTTCACGAACAAGGTCCAGGCGGTCGCGGGCAAGGTCGTGCCGGACACGGCGAAGGCCGAGATGCACCGTAAGATGGCCGAACCCGGCTCGGCGGCGTGACGCCATGCGGACCGTCATCAGCACCGCTGCGGGCGCGCGACACCGCCCGCCGCCCGGACCCGGTGGGTGATGCCCATGCCCGCCGGCCCGGCCGCGACCCGGGACCTGGTGCCCGACCCGGACCGTGAGCTGCTCTGCGATCTGGAGCGCGGCTTCCCGGTGTCGGTGGTGCACGCCACCGGCCGGCTGAGCTTCGCCTCGGCGCCGCTGCTGCGCAGGATGGCGCACAAGGCGCTGGCCGACCAGCCCGACCTCCTCCTGATCGACGTGTCGGGCATGGAGGCCCGGGAGGACCTTGCGCTGACGGCCCTGCCGACGCTGGCCCGCCACGCCGGCGCCGACGGCATCGCGGTGATCGTCACCGGCCCGGACGCGGCCCTTCGGCACCAGCTGGAGAGCATGGCCATCACGCGCACTGTGCCGGTCGCCACGTCCCGCGCGTCGGCGGTGGCCCTGTACGAGCGTCTCTGCGGACCGCCGCGGGTCGCGCTGCCGCTGCTACCCGACCCGTCGGCCACCGCCGAGGCCCGCCGGCTGGTCGACGACGCCTGCCTGCGCTGGCGGGTCACCGACCTGGCGGACACCGCGGCGCTGGTCGTCACCGAGCTGATCGCCAACGGCATCCAGCACGCCCGCACCCCGTTGTCGCTGTCGCTGTCGCTGCGCGAGCGTCACCTGCACGTCTCGGTGCGCGACGGCAGCTTCCTGCTGCCCCGGCGCACCGTCGCCGACGACGAGCTCGAGTCCGGTCTCGGGCTGCTCATCGTGGAGGGCGTGGCGGCCGCCTGGGGCTGCGTCGCCGTGGACGACGGCAAGGTGGTGTGGGCGACGCTGCGCCGCACCGGTGTGGCACGACGCTCGGCCGGCCCGGTCCTGCGCCGGGCGACGCGGCCCGAACAGCGCTGACCCTCCGGCCCGGCGGTCACCGAGGTCGTTGCAGGAGCGCAACGATGAGTTCGTATGCTCCTGAGGTGGGTCACACATACCCTTCGACCCGGCCGGCGCTCCTGCCGGCGCCCCTGCTGACGGCGCCGCCGGCGCCGCTTCGGGCGGCCGCTCCGGCGGCTCGCCGGACGACCCCGCCTGGGACGGCGACGACGACGGTGCCGGCGGACGGCGCCGCGACGACGACGTCGCCACACTCCTGCCGTTCGACGGCGGCCCGCTGGAGCAGGCGCTGCGCATGCAGACCACGCAGGTGCGCGCCGAGGCCGGCACGTGGACCGTGTGGGCGCCGGTGACGGAGCGCGGCGAGGCCGTCGGATTGCTGGAGCTGGTCCTGCCCGCCGAGCCGGACCGGCGGGACCTGGCCGAGATCAGCCGGATCGCGCACGTGCTGGGGTTCGTGGTGATCGCCAACCGGCGGCACACGGACCTGTTCGAGTGGGGGCAGCGCACCACCCCGTTCAACCTGTCGGCCGAGATCCAGCGGCGGCTGCTGCCGGGCGCGTTCACCTGCGAGGCCGGCGCGTTCACCCTGTCGGGGTGGCTGGAGCCGGCGGCCAGCATCGGCGGTGACACCTTCGACTACAGCCTGGCCCGGCACCTGCTGCACTTCAGCGTCACCGACGCGATGGGGCACGGCGTGGCCAGCGCGCTGACCGCCACGCTCGGCGTGAGCAGCCTGCGCAACAGCCGCCGCCGCGGGCAGGACCTGGTCGCGCAGGCCGGCGCCGCCAACGCCGCGGTCGCCGAGCACGCCGGCCCCAAGAGCACGTTCATGACCGCGGTGCTCGGCCGGCTCGACCTGCCCGCCGGGGTCTGCGAGCTGATCAACGCCGGGCACCTGCCGCCGCTGCTCGTCCGCGGCGGTGACGTGCAGCCGGTGCAGCTGCCGCGCAACTTCCCGCTCGGCATGGTGCCCGACACGACGTTCACCAGCGGCGCGGTGACACTGCGGCCCGGTGACCGCCTGGTGATCCTCACCGACGGCATGCGCGAGCGCAGGGCCGCCCAGCTCGACCTCGCCGCGGAGCTGCGCGCGGTCGCGGCGCTGCATCCGCGGGAGGCGGCCCGCGCCCTGTCCGACGCGGTGCTGCGGGTCGCCGGCCCGACCCTCGCCGATGACGCGACGCTGCTGATCGTGGACTGGTACGGCGACCACGGCCAGCTCAGGCGCAGCGCCGGCGGCTCCGACCCGGCCCGCGCCAGCGCGCCGCTGCCCGGCTGACGGTCCACGGCGAGCACAGCGACATGCGCCGACGGGTCGGCGAACCCGCCGGACGGTCGCTCAGCGGGCCTCGCCGCCGGCGGCCAGGCTCTCCTGCGCCGCGGCGACGGCCTCGTCGGCGCGCAGGGCCACGTCGGAGTCGACGAGCGGGTTGATCTGGATGTTGAGATGGATGCTCTCGGTGGTACCGGTGCCGAGCTCAACATTGTCGATCTTGACGATGCGCCGCTCCAGCTGCTCCTGCTCGATGTACCCACGCAGCTCTATCGGCCGGTACGACAGATCGAGGTCGCGGAACGGCCGGCCGATGTCCCGCGGTGACACGCCGAAGAGGCTGTCGGCGTGCCGGTTCGTCAACGCCACCAGCCCGTCGGCGGTCACCGCGACCTGCGCGACCGGGCTGGCCTGGAAGGCCTCGTTGCGCAGGCGGTCCAGCGCGTGCACCTCCGGCCTGCTCGGCGACGGATACGCCTCGGCGAAGTAGGCACCGCCGTTGACCATCGCCCGGGCGACCTTGTGGAACATCCGCCGTTTCAGGTCGATCGGGGTGAACATGCTGGCGTGGCTGAGCAGCATCTCGGCCTTGCCGAGGAACAGCACACCGTTGGGGGCCAGCGCGAAGTGGAACCGCGACAGGATGCGGGTCTGCGTCTCGGCGTTGGAGTACATCAGCGCGTTGCGGCCTTCCGCGTCGCCCTCGACCCGCTACGTTATCGCCCCCGGCGCGGCCGCAACGTCGCCCACACCACCTTGCCGCCGAGCGTGTCGACGACCCCCCAAGCGATGGCGATGCCTTCGACGATGAGCATTCCCCGGCCGGACTCGAGGTCGCTGTCGGCGGTGACCCGGCGCGGCGGCCGCGGGCTGCCGTCGCGCACGGCGAGGTGCAGATAGCGCTCCCGCAGCGTGACCGTCACGGTGCAGCTGGTCCGGGCGTGCTGGACCGCGTTGGCGACCAGCTCGGTCACGATCAGCGCGGCGTCGTCGGCGACCTCGCCCACGCCCCACAGGGCACAGCACCGGTCGACGAGGTGGCGCGCACCGGCTGTCGCGTCCAGGTCCGGTGCCAGGTCGATCTGCGCGCGGGTCGGTGCGGGCCGGCGGGCGTGGGCGGCGAGGGCCTCCTCCCGCGTCGCGAACGTCGGCACCTCCCGGGTCACGGCCATGGTGTCCAGCTGGGCGGCCAGCGCGGGCGGCGCGCCGTGCAGCACCACCGACACGCCGGCGGCGCCGCCCTGCCGTACCAGCGCCGCAAACGCGGTCAGGGTGATGTCGTCCTCGACGTCCAGCCCGCTGACATCGACGAGGATGACATCCGGCTGATCGGTGAGGACCTTCAGGATCGCGGCGCGCAGCTCCGGCGCCGTCGCGTAGCCGAGCGTGCCACGGACGCGCAGGTGACAGATGGGGAAGTCCCGCTCCAGGTCGCAGACCAGGTCCGTCATAGCTCGTCCGCCACCAACGTCTTGTCCACCAACGTCTTGTCCTCGATCGACCCGAGCTGCTCGATGAGCTGGCGGATCACCTGCCCGGCGTCGTCGGCGTCCCGGCCGACCTCGGTGTACCGCTCGGCGGTCATCGTGCTGCCCCGCAAGGACGCCGAGTCGCCATGCGGCGGCCCAGCGCGGCCTTCTCCTCCAGGCTGCGCAGCGCCATCCACAGCGCGCCCTCCAGGACCTCCCCTGTTCCTCGAGCAGGCCGACGGCGCTCCAGGCGTGGCCGACCCGGCACCGGAACCGTGGTGGCCGGTGCCCGCCGGGCAGCTCGAACAGTGCACCGTGGCAGCTCGGGCAGCCAAATCCGGCGGGGACCGCCGGCGCTCTCGGCGGTCAGGTCCTCCATGGCAGCCACCGCGTCCACCAGATGCACGAGCGCGGCGCCCATCGCCGCGACCGGCATGGCCCGCGCGGCTCACGCACAGTAGCGACCGATCACAAGGGCGGACTCTACGCCCTGCCGGAACGCGACGCTCATGTCGATGCCATCTCACTCGACGTCCCCGTGCCGGGTCGCGACGGTCACCGTCGCGACCCGGCCGGATCGTTGGGTTCCTGCTGCCCCGCACCACCCTCCGGCAAACCCGTCACCCCCCAGTTGCAATGTCTCGGCGCCAGAAGCACCACGGCCCGCTCAGGCCGCCGGCCGGTCAGGTTGCCGCCGCGCCGGCCAGGACGGCGGCGCCGAAACGGGCGTTCTCCGGGGCGGGGTACCCGAACCGGCGCCGGACGTAGCCGTAGGCGACGCCCGCGTCGGGGTCGGCCCAGCCGAGCGACCCGGTCGCGCCGATGTGCCCGATGGTGCGTGGGCCCAGGTACGGGTGGCTCGCCGGGAGGTGCTCGAAGCCGAGCGCGAAGTGGTCCGGCTCGCCGGTGACCAGGTCGACGCCGAGCGAGTAGGGCGCCGAGAACTCGGTGATCGTGGCGGGATCCAGCAGCGCCGGGCGGCCGTCGAGGGGGCCGGTCGCGGCGGCGTACATCCTGGCCACGCCGCGGGCGTTGCCGACGCCGCCGGCGGACGCCGGACCGAGGGCGCGGACCTGCCGGGTGTTGCCGAAGTCCAGCAGGTCGAAGGACGTGTTGAACGCGATCGCCATGAGCGACCCCGGGTCGGGGGTGAACGCCGGGCCGAGCGCCGGCAGCAGCGGCCGGAACCGCGGCTCCAGCTCCTCCGGCAGGCCCAGCCAAAGGTCGAGCCCGTACGGCGTGCGCAGCAGCTCCTCGTACCACTGCCGCACCGGCCGTCCGGTGACGGCGCGGATCTCGGCGTCCAGCAGCGCGCCCATGGTAATGGCGTGGTAGCCGTAGGCGGTGCCGGGCTCCCAGAACGGTTTCTGGTCCGCGAGGCGGGCCGCGACGACCCGGTCGTCGGCCGCCTCGGCGATGCTGAACCCGCCGTCCACGCCGATCAGCCCGGAGCGGTGGCCGAGCAGCTCGCGGACCGTCAGCGCGAACGGCAGGCTCCGCGCCGGCGCGTCGAGCTCCAGCACGCCCTGCTGGACCAGCAGCGCGGCGACGAGATGCGCGGCGCCCTTGGTCACGGAGAACACGCCGGTCAGCGAGTCGCCGTCGACGTCGTCGCCCCACAGGTCGACGACCTGCACGCCGTGGTGGTAGACCGCCAGTTGCGAGCCGGTGCCGGCCGGCTCCGTGGCGAGGAAGGCGGCGAACTCCTCGCGGACCGCTTCGAACCCTGCAGCGACGTGCCCCCGTGCTTCAGTCATGCCCGTCATTCTTCTGCGGTACCGGCGCCGCCGGCGACATCGGCCTGATCACAGCGCCGGCGGGAATACCGGCCGCTGCGGGGCGGCGTCTGCGGCGGCGCGCCAGCGCCGGCAGCCACGGCGCGGCGCCGAGCACGGCCAGCAGCGACAGCAGCGGGACCCGCCACCACCAGCCGATCTGCGCCGGTGGCGCGGCCGGCGCCGGCACGACCCACGGCCGGGCCGTCTTCGACCAGGCCAGGAACGCGTCGCCGATGGGCAGCAGGCCGAACGCGTACCGCTTGGTCCACGGCGTGCCGAGCGGCACCCCGGCCAGCTCGCCGTAGCCGGCCAGGGCGCCGGCGAGCGGGTCGTCGTGGTTGACCTGGGCGGCGCCGATGGTGACCACGGTCGCCGACAGGCTCACCCCGAGCGGCAGCGGGCCGGAGTCGACGTCGGCCGGGCCGTCCATGCCGTCGGGGTACTCCCGCACGGCGGGCCCGAGGCCGAGCGGCGACACCACGTACCGGTCGCGGAAGCGCAGGTACTGCTCGCGGGCGAAGCCGGGGTCGACGTCGCCGAGGAACCGGTGGATGACGCTCTGCGAGGTGCCGCGGGCCACCTCGAGCGGCTCGCCGGTGCCGGGGTCGGCCCGGTGCGGCAGCAGTCCCGTGCGCGGGTCGAGCCGCTGCCGTACCCCGGCGACCCACCGCCGCACGGTCGCGCCGAAGCGCTCCGGGAGCAGCGTGTCGTGCAGCCGCAGCGACGCGACCGCCACCGTCGAGTCGACCGGCCACGCCTGGCCGGGGTACGCCGTGAGGTACGGCGAGTCCGAGGCGTCGAACGCCGCCCCGATCGCGGCCGCATCCCGGGCGAACCGGTCCTCCTCGCCGGGGTCCCGGTGCCCGGCGGGTTGCAGGCGCAGCACGCCGCCGCGCAGCCAGGTGCTCCAGCCCTGGTAGAAGATGCCGTACGGCGGGCTGAGACCCGCGTCGAACGGCGCCCTGCCCTGCGGCGAGTCGAGGTGCTGCAACGCCCACCGCGCCTCGCGCAGCGCCGTGCCCCGTTCCCCGGCCGATGCGCGCATGCCGAGCTCGACCCAGGTGAGGCCGTACAGGGCATGCAGGAAGAAGAATCCCTCGGGATACAGCCGCTGCGCGTCCTCGGCGGCGCCGTCGTCGAGGGCCGCGCGCAGGAACGCCAGCTGCCGCCGGACCCCGGGCGGCGCACCGTCCGCCCCGCCGGTCGCGGGCGCGACCAGCCGGACCGCGCCCGTCAGCGCGCAGACGCTGATGACGACCGCCAGGATCCGCCGCACCAGGTACCACGGTCCAGCCATCCGCCGATCGTAATCGGCGGCCGCCGCACGGCCGGGCGCCGCACGGCCGGGCGGTAAGGTCCGAAGCATGCAGGCGCGGGACAGGCAGCTCAACCGCCCGGTGCGGCGGGTCGAGCGGGACCCGGCCGCCACCTGGGACCTGGACGCGTGGTGGGCCCGCATCCCCGCCGTCCGCGCGGTCCTGGACGCCGGGCTGGCGCTGCCGGCGGGCGTCACGTTCCTCGTCGGCGAGAACGGCTCGGGCAAGTCGACGCTGATCGAGGGCCTGGCGCAGGCGTACGGGCTCAACCCGGAGGGCGGCTCCCGCGGCGCGATGCACCGCACCCGGCCCACCGAGTCGCCGCTGGGCGGGGCGCTGCGGCTGGTGCGCGGCGTCGGCGGGCGGGGCGACGCGTACTTCCTGCGCGCGGAGACCACCCACGGCCTCTACACCTACCTGGAGGCGCTGCCCGGGTCCCCCGACTGGGACCTGCACGAGCGCAGCCACGGCGAGGGGTTCCTCACGGTGCTGGAGCGCAAGCTGGCCCGGCCGGGCTTCTACCTGCTCGACGAGCCGGAGGCGGCGCTGTCGTTCACCTCCACGCTCAGCCTCATGTCGCGGCTGGCGGCGCTCGCCGAGGCGGGCGCCCAGATCGTGGTGGCGACCCACTCCCCCGTGCTGACCGCGCTGCCGGGGGCGAGCGTGCTGGAGCTCGGCGAGCACGGCATCCGGGCCACGGCGTGGCAGGACCTCGCCGTCGTCGAGCACCTGCGGGCGTTCCTCGACCGGCCCGACCGGTACCTGCGCCACCTGCTCGACTGACCGCGCCCGGCCCGCGACGGTGGGACGCCGAATCGTGCCTTGACAAGGGGGCGGGTCCACAGTGGACGATTTGGCGTGCGGATTCTTGTGGTGGGTGGCAGTGGTCTGATCGGCGCGCACGTCGGGGAGGTGCTGCGGGAGCGCGGGCACGCGGTGACCGCGACGGCACGCACGGCGCAGCCGGGCATCGACGAGCTGCTCGACCTGGGCGGCGCGACCGTCGAGCAGCTGCGGGCGCTGCTCGCCGGGCACGACGGCGTGGTGTACGCGGCCCGCACCGACGAGCAGCGGGCGCTGCGCAAACCGATCTACCCGGTGTTCCGGGCCGACCTCGTCGAGCCGGTGGTGCGGCTGTTCACCGCGGCCCGCCTCGAAGGGCTCACCCGTGGCGTGGTGATGGGCTCGTACTACACGTACTTCGACCGGCTGCACCCGCAGTGGCGGCTGCCGCAGCGACACACGTACATCCGCTGCCGGGTCGAACAGGCCGCGGAGGCGCGCACCGCCGCCGGGCCGGACCTGCCGGTGGCGGTGCTGGAGCTGCCGTTCGTGTTCGGCCGGGCCGGCGACCGGCTGCCGAACTGGTCCGGCCCGCTGGAGCGGTGGGCCCGCTCCAGCGGGCCGTTGCTGGCGCCCGTCGGCGGCTCGGCCGCGGCGTCGGCCCGCAGCGTCGCGATCGTCGCCGCCGACGCGCTCGAGGAGCGCAGCGGCGGCGACATCCCGGTCGCCGACGAGAACCTCACCTGGGACGCGATGCTGGCCCGGATCGCGGCGGCGGTCGGGCGGCCCCGCAAGGTCCGCCGCCTGCCCGCCGCCGTGGTGCGCGGCTCGACCCGGCTCGGCGGCGCGTTGCAGGCCCTCGGCCGCAAGGAGTCCGGGGTCAACCCGGGTCACGTCGCGGACCTGCTGCTCGCCGAGCTGTTCATCGAGCCGGTGACCGGCCGCCCCCTGGACCCCGCGGTCCAGGAGACGTTCGCCAAGTGAGCGGCGTCAGCGGCCGTTACCAGGGCACCACGCCGGCGTCCTCGAAGAACGAGCCGGTCGGGCCGCCGTCGGGCAGGGTCGCGAGCCGGATCGCCACGGCCGCGCCCTGCTCGGGGGTGCGCACCCCGCGGAAGCCGTTGAGGTCCGTGGCGACGTAGCCGGGGCAGGCGGCGTTGATCAGGATGTTCGTGTCCCGCAGGTCCTTCGCGTACTGGATGGTGACGGCATTGAGGAACGTCTTGGACGGCGAGTAGGCGGCCGACACGGGGCCGATCGTCAGCTCGGACGCGCCGGGATCGGTCTGCCGGGTCAGCGAGCCGACGCCGCTGGACATGTTGACGATCCGCGGCGACGCGGCCCGGCGCAGCAGCGGCAGCATCGCGTTGGTCACCCGGACGACGCCGATGACGTTGGTCTCCACGACGGTCCGCATCGTCTCCGGCGTGACGGTGGTCGGTGTCTGCGGCATGCCGCCGGTGATGGCGGCGTTGTTGACGAGCGCGTCGAGCCGGCCGGCCCGCTCCTCGATCAGCCGCGCGGCGGCGGTGACGCTGGCGTCGTCGGTCACGTCGAGGGGCACGCCGAACGCGTCGACGCCCGCGGCCCGCAGCTTCTCCACGGCGGCCTCGCGCCGGTGCTCGTCGCGGGCGCCGACGCCGACGCTCCAGCCGAGCGCGCCGAGCCCGGCCGCGATCTCGTACCCGATGCCCTTGTTCGCGCCGGTCACCAGCGCGATCTTCGATTCGGTCATGGCTCGATCCTGACCGGGTCCCGCGGGGTGACCAACACCGTCTGGGTGGCCGGCGATACCTTGCGGGTATCGTTTGGTGACATGGAGACGCGGGAACTGCGCTATTTCGTCGCGGTCGCCGAGGAGCTGCACTTCGGGCGGGCCGCGCAGCGGCTCGGCATCGCGCAGCCGCCGCTGTCCCGGGCGATCCGCCAGCTGGAGCGCCGCCTCGGCGTCGACCTGCTCGCCCGCACCAGCCGCTCGGTGGCGCTGACCGAGGCCGGGGCGGTGCTGCTGCGGGAGGGCCGGGCCGCCCTCGACGCGGTCGACGCCGCCGGCCGCCGGACCCGCCGCGCCGCCCTCGCCGCGACCGGCGAGCCCGGGCTGGTCCTCGTCACCAAGGCCGGCGCCTCTGGCGAGCTGCTGGCGAAGCTGCTCGACGCGTACGCCGCCGAACCCGGCGCCGTCACCGTCGACGTGGTGCTGTGCGGCATCGGCGAGCAGGAGCGGCTGCTGCGCGACGGCCGCGCTGACGTGGCGCTGCTGCACCTGCCGTTCGACTCGACGTCCGGCCTCGACACCGAGGAGCTGTCCTCGGAGGGGCAGGTCGCGGTCCTGCCGTCCGGGCACCCGCTCACCACCCGCACCAGCCTGCTCACCGCCGACGTCACCGGCCTGCCCGACCTGCCGCTGCCCCGCTGGCCGTGCCGCGACGGCAGCTACCCCGACGGCCCCGGCCCGGAGGTCCGCGACAACGTGCAGCTGTTCCAGCTGATCGCCCTGCGCCGCGCCGCCGCGATCCTGCCCGACTCGTGCCGCGCTCACCTGCGCCACGACCTGACCGCCGTGCCGGTCCTGGACGCCCCGAAGGTCACCACGGTGATCGCCTGGCCGCCGCACAGCCGGTCCCGCGCCGTGGCCGGCCTCGTCCAGGCCGCGACCCGCATGTGACGGTACGCCGCGACCGCCGGCGGACCGAGCGGCGGCTCAGCGCAGCGGGCGGGCGGCGGCTCAGCGCAGCGGGCGGCGCAGAATGAGGTTCAGGCCGAAGTCGGTGTCGACGCTGCGCACGTCGTGGTAGCCGAGCCGCTGGTAGAAGCCGTGCGCGGTGATGCTCGCGCTGGTCTCCATGACGTCGTACCCGTCAGCGGCGGCGAGCGCCTCGACGTGCCGCAGCAGCAGCCGCCCGACCCCGCGCCCGGCGACGTCCGGGCGCACGAACATCGTGTGCACCCGGTTGCCGTCGCGGGAGATCGTGCCGGTGATGCCGCCCCGGTCCGCGTCGGTCGCGACGAACATCTGCCGCCGGCCGGCGAGCGCCGCGACGACCTCGGGGGTGAAGTGCGCGCGCATGCGGTCGATGATGTCGGGCGGGTAGTCGCGGCTGTTCACCTCCCGCAGGCAGCGGGCGATGATGCCCGCGATCGCCGTGGCGTCCTCGGCCTCGAACCGCCGGATCGTCATCACCATGCCATCCTCCCGGACCGGTCAACCCCGTGCGGGAGCCGCTTCACTGGTCCAGGTACGCCAGCACGGCCATGACGCGGCGGTTGTCGTCGCCGGACGGGGGCAGGCCGAGCTTGCTGAAGATGCTGTTGATGTGCTTGCTGACGGCCTTCTCCGACACGAACAGCCGGCCGGCGATCGCGGCGTTGGAGCGGCCCTCCGCCATCAGCGAGAGGACCTCGCGCTCGCGGGCGGTGAGCGCGTCGAGCGGGTCGGTACGGCGCGCCAGCAGCAGCGCGATGACCTCCGGGTCCATCACGGTGCCGCCCTCGGCGACGCGGCGCACCGCGTCGATGAACTGCCCGACGTGCGAGACGCGGTCCTTGAGCAGGTACCCGACGCCGCCCACGCCGGCGGCCAGCAGTTCCCGGGCGTACAGCTGCTCGACGTGCTGCGACAGCACCAGGATCGGCAGGCCGGGGAGCTCGGCGCGGGCGGCGATCGCGGCCTGCAGGCCCTCGTCGGTGAACGTGGGCGGCAGCCGCACGTCGACGACCGCGACGTCGGGCCGGTGCCCGAGCAGGGCCGGCAGCAGGGCCGGGCCGTTGTCGACGGCCGCGACGACCTCGTGGTCGAACGCCTGCAGGATGTGGATCAGGCCGTCCCGGAGGAGGGCGAGATCCTCGGCGATGACAACACGCACGGCAGCTCCATCGTCACGGTGGTGGGTCCGCCGGGCGGACTGGCCACGGACATGGTGCCATCGAACGCGGCGAGGCGGCGTTCGATCCCGCGCAGGCCGCTGCCGGCGGCCGGGTCGGCGCCGCCGCGGCCGTCGTCGCGCACGACGATGCCGAGCCGCCCGTCGCGGTGTGCCAGCCGGATCGACACGCGGGTCGCCTGGGCGTGCTTCGCGGTGTTGGTGAGGGCCTCGGCGACGGCGAAGTACGCCGCGGACTCCACCGGCGCCGGCGGCCGCCCGGGTAGGTCGACGTCGACGTCGACGGGCAGCGGCGCGCTCAGCGCGAGGGCCCGCACCGCGCCGTCGAGGCCGCGCTCGGCGAGGACCGGCGGGTGGATGCCCCGCACGAGGTCGCGCAGCTCGGCGAGGGCCAGGCCGCTGTGCTCGCGGGCCTGCGCCATCAGCCGCAGCGCGGCCTCCGGGTCGCGGGCCATCAGCTCCTCCGCGAGCCCGATCTTCATGCTGACCGCGACCAGGCGGGCCTGCGCGCCGTCGTGCAGGTCCCGCTCGATGCGGCGCAGCTCGGTGGCCTGCGCGTCGACGGTGTCGGTGCGGGTCTGGGTGAGCCGGTCCACCCGCCGTTCGAGGGCGGCCGCGCGAGTCGGGGCGAGCAGCCAGCGGCTGAACAGCGCGAACCAGCGCAGCGCGTACGGTGCGAGCGTCAGCCCGGCGGGCAGGATCAGCGCGGCCTGCGGCCAGCTCAGCAGCGCCTCGGCGAGGTTGTCCATCGGCCAGAAGACCCCGTAGCCCCACCAGTCGAGGGCGAAGTACAGCAGGACCGGCACGCCGAGGACGCCTTCGACGCCGTACACGACGAGCCCTGCCGGCACGATCAGCAGCAGTCCGGTGAGCTGGACGGACAGCAGCAGCCAGGCCAGGTCCCGCCAGGTGGCCGGGTCGGTCATCACCCACCGGTACCGCCGCCAGATGCCGGCGCCGGCGGGGCTCGGCCGGTACGGGCCGTCGATGGCGACCCCGGTCCACCGCGCCAGCAGCCGCCGGCCCAGGTCGGCGGCGGCCCGCACGGCGACGGCGGCGAGCGGGACGAGCACGATGCCGACGCCGGCCACGCTGAGCACGGCCGACACGACGAACAGCACGAACAGCGTGATGTTCACCGACAGGATCCCCACGGCGAGCAGCACACCGCGCACGGCGGCGAGCCCGCCCCGGGTCAGCCAGGCGCGCACCGCCGGGGTGAGCGCCGCACGCACGGGCTCCGGCAGCCACGCCGGCAGCGGATTCGGTCGGTCCACGGGTTCATTCTCACCCGGGATCACCTGATACGGCGGTGGTGCCAGCACCACCCCGGTTCGGGACGTGACACTCCTGCCCGCGCGGGCCTGGCTGCGTTGGATCGGAGGCATCGCTTGACACGTCACCGTTCCAGACGCCGCTCCAGGCGCCGTTCCAGGGAGGGAACACCCGATGTCCACGCACCGACTGGCCGGGCTGCCGTCCGGCCGCCGCACCAAACTCGCGATGCTGGCCCTGTGGGTCGTCATCGCCGCCGTACTGGGCCCGCTCGCGCTGAAGCTCGCCGACGTGCAGGACAACGACACGCTCGGGTCGCTGCCCGCCGGCGCGGAGGCGGCCAGGGCGGCGGCGCGGGCCGAGGCCGCGTTCCCCGAGCCGGACGCACTCGTCGCGGTCGCCGTGTACGTCCGCGAGTCCGGCCTCACCGACGCCGACCGGGCGAAGGTCGACGCGGACCGGGCCGCGTTCGCCGCGCACGCCCTCGGCGGCACGGTCGCCGCGCCGGCCCCCGCCGCCGACGGCAAGGCGCTGCTGCTGTCGTTCCAGCTCGCCGGCGACGACGCCCAGCAGGCGGCGGCCGTCGCGCCGGTGAAGGACCGGCTCGCGGCGCAGGCCCCGGCCGGGCTGCAGACGGCGCTGACCGGGTCGGCGGGTGCCGAGGACGACCTCGCCGACGCGTTCGCCGGGCTGGACGTGACGCTGCTGCTGGCGACCGTCGCGGCCGTCGCGGTGCTGTTGCTGCTCACCTACCGCAGCCCGGTGCTGTGGCTGGTGCCGCTGCTCACCGCCGCGGTCGCCAGCCAGATCGCCGGCGGCGTGGTGTACCTGCTGGTCAAGCACACCGGGCTCACCGTCAACCTGCAGAGCCAGAACATCATGACGATCCTGGCGATCGGTGTCGGCGTCGACTACGCGTTGCTCATCGTCGCCCGGTACCGCGAAGAACTGCGCCGCCACGAGGACCGGCACGAGGCGATGGCGATCGCGCTGCGCCGCTCCTTCCCGGCGATCTGCGCGTCGGCGGCGACCGTCGCCATCGGCCTGCTGTGCCTGCTCGCCGCGGACCAGCCGGCCACGCACGGGCTCGGCCCGGTCGGCGCGATCGGGGTCGTCGCCACGTTCACCGCGATGACGACCCTGCTGCCGGCGGTCCTGGTGCTCCTCGGGCGCTGGGTGTTCTGGCCGTTCGTGCCGCGGTACACGCCGGGTATCGCGGGACAGGACGTCGCCGCCGACCACGGCGTGTGGGCCCGCGTCGCCCGCGTCGTCGGCAGCCGGCCGCGCACCGTCTGGCTGGCGACCGCCGCGGTGCTCGCCGGGCTCACCTTCGGCGTCACCAACCTCAGCGTCGGCCTGCCGGGCGACGAGACGTTCAGCAAGGAGGTCGGCTCGGTCACCGGGCAGCGGCTCATCGAGCGGCACTACCCCGGCGGCACCCTGGCCCCCGCCGTCGTCCTGGCCACCGCCGGGACCGCCGCGCCGGTCGCCGACGCCGCCCGCGCCGTGGCCGGGGTCGCCACGGTCGGTGAGCCGCAGCGGTCCGCGGACGGGCGGTGGGTGCGCCTCGAGGCGACCCTCGCCGCCGAGCCCACCAGCCCGGCCGCCCAGGAGGCGCTGCACCGGCTACGCGACGCCGTGCGCGGCGTGCCCGGCTCGGAAGCGCTCGTCGGCGGCGACACCGCGTTCGAGGTCGACGGCGACGCGGTCACCAGCCGCGACAACCTCGTCGTCATCCCCCTGGTCCTCGCCGTCATCCTGCTCGTGCTGATGAGCCTGTTGCGGGCGCTCGTCGCGCCGCTGGTGCTGCTGGCCAGCGTGGTGCTGTCGTACGCGGCGGCGCTGGGCGCGGCCGGGTTCCTGCTCGACGCGGCGGGCCACCCGCGGCTGTGGAGCGCGGTGCCCCTGCAGACGTTCCTGTTCATCGTGGCCCTCGGCGTCGACTACACGATCTTCCTGATGACCCGGGCCAGGGAGGAGACCGCGCAGCTCGGCCCCCGCCAGGGGGTCCTGCACGCGCTCACGGTGACCGGCGGCGTCATCACCAGCGCCGGGGTGGTGCTCGCGGCCACGTTCGCGGCCCTGATGATCCTGCCGATGGTCCCGTCGATGCAGATCGGCGTCATCGTCACCGTCGGCGTCCTCATCGACACCCTGCTGGTCCGCAGCCTGCTCGTGCCCGCCCTCACCATCCACATCGGCCGCGCCGCGTGGTGGCCGGGCCGCCTGTCCCGCACCACGTCGCCGGCGCCGGCCCGCGCCGGGGAGGTGACGCCGGTCGGCTGAGCTGCCGCTTTCCTGGGGGTGGCCGGCGCCGGGCGCCGGCCACCCCGCGGTACCGGTGCTGGCGGTTCAGCCGCGCACCGTCCACCACCGCGGCGCGGCCCGCTGGCGCTCCGGCGGGCCACTGTGTCATCCCGCGTCGTTCCCCCGGACCGCCCACGTCTCGACAGCGATAGGCTGCCGCCGTCCTGGTACTCAACGGGCTGCCGGCGGACGAGGCCTGGGCGGGCCTGCAACAGGCGCGTGGCCTGCCCGTCCCCGACACCGCCGAGCAACGTGCCTGGCCCGCGCGGCTGCTCGGCGGGCCGCTCACGGACCGGCCGTAGCCGCCGTACGTCCTCAGTCGTGGACGCGGCCGAACTCGCCGAGCGGGTCGCTGCCGGCGCCGTGGATGGCGCGGATGCGGCCGGGCAGGTGGCTGCCGATGGTGGTGCCGGCGAGCAGGCGGGCGGTCAGGTAGGGGTCGCAGCCGTCGTACCAGCCGAGCAACCAGTCGACGTAGCGGCCGTGCGCGCCGTAGTAGGGCACGACGCCCTCGTCGGTCTGGACCATCCGTGCCAGGGGCGGGGTGCCGGCGCGCAGCCGGGCGGCGTCGGCGGCGCAGACCGGGACGCGGCGGCGGGCGGCGCCGCGGCCGGGCGCCCACTCGACCTCGGCCTCGGCGGGGCCGTGGGCGGGGTTGAACAGGCACGGCGGCTGGTCGGAGCCCGCCATGGCGCGGTTGGCCCGGCTCATCGCGGCGGTGGCGGCGCGCATGTTGCCGGCCCAGTCCTTGTTGGCGGCGAACAGGTCGACGGCCCGCTCGGCGGCCTGCAGCTGCGCGGCGGCCTCGGGGTCCGCGCCGGTCGCGACGCGCACGGCCCGCAGGTCCTCGCGGAGCACGGCGGTCATGGTGGCCCGCTCCTGCTCCCAGGCGGCGGCCAGGCCGTTGAGCATCGCGCGGCCCGGGAGCAGCCCGAAGACGCCGGGCGCGCCGCCCGGTGCCGCGGCGTGGACCATGGCGCGGGAGACGGTCACGAGGATGCCGACGGGTAGCAGGACCGCACCGACGACCACCGCGATGATCCAGGGTTCCACGCGTCAACCCTCCGGGGAAACGGACAACGGGCGCGAGCGTATCGGGCGGATCCGGCCGGCCTGGTCGGGTCGCCGACTGCCGGACAGTGCGGTCCACGACACTCAGCAGCGACCGAGACGCACTTGACATCATCTATGTTAGCGATAACACTCATCAACCAGGCGGCCGCCGCGTCAGCAACCTTCCGCCAAGCAGGCAGCTGACGCTCTTACCCCCTCGTGCGCGCGATGCCTCATGTGAACGCTAACATACGCCTTGGCAGCGCGACCCCGGTCACGCACCGCGCTGCCGTACACCCCCTGAAAGAGGCGCAGCATGAATCTGCGGTCCCTGCGGCGAACAGCCTTCGCCGCCGCCACGGCGCTCGTCGCCGCGGCCCTGGTCGCCCTGCCGGACACCGCGCGGGCGGCCGGCACCTCGTCCTGCGACATCTACGCCGGCGGCGGCACCCCGTGCGTCGCCGCGCACAGCACGACCCGGGCGCTGTTCGGCGCGTACAACGGCCCGCTCTACCAGGTGCGGCGCTGGTCCGACGGCGCGACGGCGAACATCGGCCTGCTCAGCGCCGGCGGCTACGCCAACGCCGCCGCGCAGGACTCGTTCTGTGCCGGCACCTACTGCACGATCGTGCGCATCTACGACCAGACCTCGCGCCACAACGACCTCACGATCGCGCCCGGCGGCGGCGCCAACCCGACCCCCGACCAGGGCGCGAACGCCGCGGCGCTGCCCGTGACCGCCGGCGGGCACAAGGTGTACGGCGTGTACATCTCCGCCGGCAACGGCTACCGCAACAACGCCACCAACGGCGTCGCCACCGGCAGCCAGCCCGAGGGCATGTACATGGTCACCGAGGGCACCCACGTCAACGACCGCTGCTGCTTCGACTACGGCAACGCCGAGACGAACAACATGGACACCGGCAACGGCGACATGGACGCCATCTACTTCGGCACCCTGTGCTGGTTCTCGCCCTGCGCGGGCGGGCCGAGGGTCGCCGCGGACCTGGAGAACGGCCTGTTCGCCGGCGGCAACGGCTCGTGGACGTCCAACACCGGCCGCAGCAGCGCGTTCGTGACGGCGATGCTGAAGAACAACGGCACCACCACGTACGCCATCAAGGACGGCAACGCGCAGTCCGGCGGGCTCGCCACCCGGTACAACGGCGGGCTGCCCACCCAGGCCGGGTACCGGCCGATGACCAAGCAGGGCGCCATCATCCTGGGCATCGGCGGCGACAACAGCAACGGCTCGGTCGGCTCGTTCTTCGAGGGCGTCATGACCAGCGGCTACCCCAGCGACGCCACGGAGAACGCGGTGCAGGCCAACATCGTGGCCGTCGGGTACAGCAAGAGCGTCACGTTCCCGGTCAACGGTGCCACGTACCGGCTGACGAACCTCGCCAGCGGCAAGGTCCTCGACGTGGTCAACTGCGGCACCGCCAACGGCACGCAGATCGATGTGTGGCAGTCGCTGGGCAACACGTGCCAGCAGTGGCGGTTCAACAGCGTCGGGCCCAACAAGTGGACCGTCACGAACGTCAACGCCAACAAGGTCCTCGACGCCGTCAACTGCGGCCTGGCGCTCGGCACAGCCACGAACCTGTGGCAGTCACTGGGCAACACCTGCCAGCAGTGGGCCGTCATCCCCGCCGGCAACGGCCGCTACGAGCTCGTCGTCGAGAACAGCGGCATGGTGCTGGACGACCAGAACTGCGGCACCGCGAACGGCACCAAGGTGCAGCTCTGGATGTGGCTGAACAACACCTGCCAGCTCTGGCAGATCGCACCGTAGGACCCGGTGCCGTGGCGCGGTCCCCCGGGCCGAGCCACGGCACTGCCCGCGGAGCCCCGGGCCACCATCCGCTCGTGGAAGCGCTGGTCGACGGTCCACACGCGGCTGCCGGTGACCCAGCCGCCGCCGTGCAGCCACAGCAGCACCGGGAACGGGCCGTCGCCCGGGGGCACGTGCAGGTCGAGGTGCAGCGGCCGGTAGCCGATCGGGGCCGACACCACGCAGTTGGCGTGGGTGAGCGTCGGGCGCGGGACGGGCACGGGGTACGGCTCGGTCACCGGCCCGAGCTTACCGACGGCGTGCGCCGCGCCGCACGGTCCGCGCGCCGGTGTCGCACCGGACGGCCGGGCCGTCCGGCGCGACACGTCAGCTCTTGACGGAGCCCGCCATCAGCCCGCCGATGAACCAGCGGCCCAGCACGATGTAGACGACCAGCGTCGGCAGCGACGCGATGAGGGCGCCCGCCATCGAGGCCGCGTAGTCCGGGGACTGCGCGCCGGCGAGGGCGTTGAGGGCGATCGTGATCGGGCCGTTGCGGGTGTTGGACATGAAGATGGCGAACAGGTAGTCGTTCCACGACGACGTGAACTGCCAGATGACCGTGACCACGAAGCCGGGCGCGGACAGCGGCAGGATCACCGAGCCGAACGTGCGCAGCATGCCCGCGCCGTCGACCCGGCTGGCCTCGATGAGCTCGACGGGCACGGTCGTGGCGTAGTAGTTGCGGAAGATCAGGGTGCAGATCGGGATGCCGTAGACGCAGTGCACGAACACCAGGGTCGGGATGCCCGGCGGGAGGCCGATCTCGTGCACGATCTGCCGCAGCGGGATCATGACGGCCTGGTACGGGATGAACATGCCGAACAGGATCAGCGTGAACACCACGTCGGCGCCGGGGAAGCGCCACCGGGACAGCACGAAACCGTTGGCGGCGCCGAGGATCGAGGAGATGGCCGCGACCGGGACCGCGAGCTCGAACGTGCGGATGAACGACGGCCGCAGCGACGTCCACGCCTTCTCCCACGAGGCGAACGTCCACTCCTGCGGCAGGTTCCACTGGCCGTTGACGCCGATCTCGCGGCCCGACTTGAGGCTGGTGACGACGAGCACGTACGCCGGCATGAGCACGATGACGAGGAAGAGCAGCAGCAGCCCGTACGTGACGAGCCGCGCGAGCGGGGAGCGGCGGTTGATCCCACCGCCCGGCCGGCGCGCCGGCGCCGTGACGGTCACCGGGGGTGCGGGGGTCACGGTGCTGGCGGTCATGAGCGGCGCTCCACCCGGTTGTTGTAGATGAGGTACGGCACGATCACCACGGCGACGAGCAGCAGCAGGATCACGGAGATCGCCGCGGCCTTGGCGTAGTCGCTGGTGAGCAGCGTCTGCCACACGTACACGGCGGGCACTTCGGTGATCCACTGGGCGCCGGACACCGACATGATGAGGTCGAACATCTTCATCGACATGTGTCCGAGAATGATCAGGGCGGACAGCGCCGTCGGGGTGAGCTGCGGGAAGATGACGTGCCGGTAGAGCTGGTAGCCGGTGGCGCCGTCCATGGCGGCGGCCTCGCGCAGCTCGGCGGGGATGCCGCGGAAGCCGGACAGGAACAGTGCCATCACGTAGCCCGACAGCTGCCAGATCGCGGGCAGCGCCATCGCGGCCATGCCCCAGTCGGGGTCGGTCCACCACGGGTTCTCCAGGAAGCCCAGGTGCAGGTCGTGGAAGATGCGGTTGAGGCCGCCGGCCTGCTCGCCGGTGCCGGAGTTCATCAGCCACCGCCACACCACGCCGGAGGCGACGAACGACACCGCCATCGGGAACAGGTACACGGCGCGGAAGAAGCCTTCTCCGCGCACGCCGCGCTCCAGCAGGAACGCCCACAGCAGGCCCATCAGCAGCGCGCCGAGCATGAACACGACGGTGAAGACGAGCAGGTTCTTCAGCGAGTGCACGAACCGGCCGTTGATGTCCTGCGTGAACAGGTCCACGAAGTTGCGCAGGCCGACGAATCCCTTGCTGCCCAGCGCGTCGTGCTCGTCGGTGAGCGACAGTTTCGTGGTCCAGCCGATGAGGCCGTACACGAAAACGCCGAGCACGACGAGTGACGGCGTCAGCAGGGCGAGGCCGGGCGCCCAGCGGCGCAACCGGGCGGTGGTCTTGGTGCTCAACGTTCTCCCATCACCGCGGTGCCGGGCGGGTCGCGTGGACCCGCCCGGCGACAGCTTCGGTCTCCTCGCCGGCGAACTGCTGCTCGCCGGCGAACCGCTGACTTGCCGGCGAACTGCTTACTTGCCGGCGAACTGCTTTGCCGCGGCGACGAGCGCCTTCTGCAGGCTCGCGACGTCACCGTCGCTGGAGAACTTGCCCTGCGCCGAGCCGACCGCGCCCTGCCAGCCCTGCGAGCAGGCCGAGCCGTGCGGGCACGACGGGACCGGGGTGCCCTTGGCCCAGTCGGCGATCGCGGCCTGCTGGTAGGCCGGGTAGTCGGCGGCGACGGCGTCGGTGCGGGCCGGGATCGAGCCCTTCTTCACGTTGAACGCCTTCTGCCCGGCGGCCGAGCCGAGGGTCCTGAGCCAGCACTTGGTGCCTTCGGCGTTCTTGGCGTTCTTCGGCAGCACGAACGAGTCGGCGAGCCACTGGTAGGCGTTGCCGTTGCCCGGGAACACCGAGTAGCTGTAGTCCTTGAAGTTCTTGGCGTCCAGGTCCGCGGCCTCCCAGTCGCCCATGAGCTGGAACGCGGCCTTGCCCTCCATCAGCAGCTTCTCCGCGTCGGTCCAGTCGAACGTGTCGCGGTCCTTGTTGCTGTACGTGAGCAGCTTCTTGTAGTCGTTGATCGCGTCGGTGATGTCGGCGCCGGCCCAGTCGGTGGAGCCGCTCCACAGCCCGTTGAACTTGTCCGGGCCGAGCTTGGAGATGAGCACCGCCTCGAACAGCATCTGCTGCGTCCAGTCCTTGCCCAGCGCCAGCGGGGCGGCGATCCCCTTGGCCTTCAGCGTGTCCAGCTGCGTGAAGAACTCCGGCAGCGTCGTCGCCGGCGCGGTGATCCCCGCGTTGGCCAGCACGGTCTTGTTGGCCCACAGCACGTTGGCCCGGTGGATGTTCGCCGGCACCGAGTAGATCTTGCCGCCGACGGTGAGGCTGTCCACGAGCCCCTTCGGGAACGCCGTGGTCAGGCCCCATTCCTTGTACTGGGCGCTGAGGTCCTCGATCTGCCCGGCCTTGATGTAGTCGGACAGCTCGGCGCCGGCGTGCGCCTGGAACGTGTCCGGCGGGTCGCTCTGCTGCAGCCGCGACGCGAGGACCTGCTTGGCGTTGGACCCGGCCCCACCGGCGACGGCGCCGTTGACGAACTCGTACTGCGAGCAGTCCGTCTTGAACTGCGCGACGAGCCCGTCGAGGCCGGCCTTCTCACCGCCGTCGGCCCACCACGTGAAGACCTCGACCTTCTTGTTGCCGCTGCTGCCGCCGTCGCCGTCGTCGGCGCCGCAGCCACTCGCCACGAGGGCGAGGGCAAGGCCGGCGACCGTGACGAGCGCACGCGTAGTGACGCGCATGTGTCCTCCTGACCGGGAGTTACGCGGGGTGTTCAGAGATGTCGGGGTGTGATCGAACATGTTCAACCTTGATTGAATGTCCTATCGGGACCTTGGTACCGGGCAGGGGGTTGTGTCAACTCACGGCAATCAAACTGTGATGTGACGGCTCATGAACGACACTTCTGCATCGTCTTGACGAAACCCGGCCCAGGTTCGAACACAAAGATCCACAACCACCCGGGCGGCGCTACGCTCCCCTCGACGTGAAGGAGCTGCTATGTGCGATGGCGGGTGTCGCCGCTGCCATCCGGTTGCCGAGGACGTCACCGAAGGCGACAGCGCGCGACCAGCACTCCCGGCGCTGATCAACGCGGCGCGCGATCGTCCGGGCGCTTGGGGACGGTGGCGGATGAGCGCTTCGTACGACCAAGGCGACGCCGGTGAGCGTGCGGCTCGGCGGTTCAGGCCATGCTGAGCTCGACCGGCACGGTGTTGGCGGGCGACGGGGCGTCCTTGTTGGACGGGCCGAGGTAGCGCAGCTGCAGCACGTACGCGCCGGGCGGCAGCGGGAACGGCACCTCGAACCAGGTCCACCGGTCGCGCCAGACCTCGTCCGGGCCGAGGGCCCTGGCCGAGACGTTCAGCGGGGCCAGGAGGCTGCCGTCGGGCTGCAGGATCCGGAAGTTCAGCGGGCCGACGTCCTGGCCGCCGTCGCCGACCGGGCCCAGGGCCCGCACGTCGAAGCGGCAGGCGACGTACCGGTAGCCGTCCCTGACCTGGCGGTGGGCGTCGTTGACGCCGTCGCCGTCGAGGAGGGCGGCGCTCAGCGTGCACGCCAGGCCGTCGAACCGCAACCGACCGGCGGTCCTGCTGGCGGCGGGCAGCACCTCGCGCGGTTCGAACGTGGTGGCCTGCGTCTGCTCGGCGAAGGGGACGACCGCCAGCGCCTCGGTGTCCTCGCCGATGGTGATGGTGCCGGCCTTGAGGTCGCCGACCTCCGCCGGGTCGATGTCGAAGGTGAACCGGCCGGGGTTGGTCACCTTCGCCGGGACCTGCCCGGCGTCGGCGAGCCGGCCCTTGGTGGTGCGGCCGCCGCTGCTGCGGTAGGTGGCGAAGACGTTGCGGGTCAACGGGTACGACGACAGGTTCTCCACGGTGACGTCGGCGGTGAGGGTACCGTCACCGGCGCCGCCGGGCGGCTGATACGTGACCGTGCCGAACGTGAACTTGGCCGCCGCGTACCACACGACGCGGGACACGGTGATCGACTGGCCGCCGGCCGGCTTGCCGGGGGCGCTGGCGCCGTTGCCCGTGCCGGACGGGCCGCTCCCCTGGTCGCCGGAGCGGCCGGTGGTGGTCTGGTTCCGGATGGCGTACCCGGCGGCCGCGAGCAGGACGAGTGCGACGGCTCCGGCCAGGACCGGTTTCAGCAGGCGCCGGTCCGGTGCGCGCGGGACCGGGTGTGGGGCTGGGTGTGGGGCTGGGTGCGCGGGCGGTGTGAACAGCGGCGGCGCGGCCGAGGCCGGAGCGCCCGACGTCGGACGGGCCGACATCGGAGCGCCCGACACCGGAGCAGCCGACACCGGAACGCCCGACATGGGAACAGCTGACATCGGGGCGCCCGACATGGGCGCTGCCGACATCAACGGCGGCACGGGGTCGGACGCCGCCTTGAGGCTGCCGTAGGCGACCACCAGCTCCGGCTGCTCGATCAGCGTCGGCGCCACCCCGAGCCGCTGGTGCAGCAGCGTCGCCGCGAGCGGGATCCGGCTCGACCCGCCGACGAGGAACAGCCCGGCGATCCGGTCCGGTCGCAGCCCGGCCCGGGTCAGGGTCGCCGCGGTCAGCGTGACCGCCTCCTCCAGCAGCGGCCGGGCCAGCTGCTCGAACTCCTCGCGGGTGAGCTGCACGTCGGTGTCGAACAGCGGCACCCGGACCGTCGCCGTGGGCTGGCGGGAGAGCTGTTCCTTGGCGACGCGGGCCTCGTCGTACAGCTGCTGCCGCCGGCGACGGTCCTCGACGTCCGGGAAGTCGATGAGCCGGCTCCACAGCGCCGGGTCGCGTCCGGCGAGAGGACGCCCGATCCAGTCGACGACCGCCGCGTCCAGGTCGACGCCGCCGAGGGTGTCGGAGCCGTCGGCGCCCAGCACCTGCCAGCCGCCGCCGGGGCTGCGGGCGACGACGCTGGTGTCGAAGGTGCCCGCGCCGAGGTCGAACACGACCAGCGCGTGGCCGTCGGGCACCGGCCGGCGCAGGACGGTGGTGAAGTAGACGGCCGCCGCGACCGGCTCGGGGACCAGCGTGACGGCCGGGAACCCGGCGGCCTGCGCGGCCGCGGTCAGCACCTGCCGGCGCGGCGCCGCCCAGGTGGCGGGGTGGGTGAGCACGACCCGCGACGGGCTGCCGGCGGCGCGCACCGCCTCCTCGCCCACCCGGCGCAGCAGCGCGGCGAAGATGTCGACGACCTGGAACTCCTCGTCGCCGAGCAGGACCGCGCCGTCGTCGACGCGGCGCTTCGGGTGCTGCTCCAGCCGTTGCGGCGCCAGCCGCCCCTCGCGCAGCGCGTCGCGGCCGACGAGCAGGCGGTGGCCGGCGCCACCGTACACGGCGGAGGGCAGCAACGGGCTGGAGTCGAACAGCAGCGGCTGGTCCCGCCCGTCCGGCGTGGCCAGGACGGCGATGGTGTGGGTGGTGCCAAGATCGACCCCGAGGGAGACCTGCCACGGCTGCATGGCAGCAACATATCGGTCGCCGTCAAGATTGAACGCGCCCTTTCCGGGGCAACCCTCTTGGCAGAGGTACGGCGGCCTGCGCGGCCGTCACTGAACGAGCAACTGTGAGGAGCGGATCGATGGCTGAGAACACCAAGCAGACCAGCGCGAAGGCGGCCTCGGCGGCCAGCGACGTGCTGCGCGACCCGAACTCGTCCACCGAGGACAAGCAGGCCGCGGGCAGCGCGCTGGCGCAGAAGGCACCGAAGTCCGGCTCCGGCAAGTGACCCGACGGCGAAGGCCCGGCCGATCCGGCCGGGCCTTCGCCGTGCCGCGGGTTGGCCGGCCATCAGGTCATCTGCGGCCGGCGTCGTCCACATCGGGATGCCTGGCGTGCCACGCGGCCTCTCGTGCGGCAGGAGTTCGGGTTCGTGTTCGATCTGGACGCGGCCCTCGATCGGATGCGGTCCCGCTGAGGCTCAGGGACGACACGCTGCTGGAGATGGCGGTGCCGGAGCCTGCCACACCGGAGCCCTGCTACCGGTGCCGGTCAGTCGTTGATGCCGGTGCGGCCGGGGTCGGCGAGGGTCTCGTCGATGTCGGCGCTGGTGCGGGTCAGGATCGCCTGGACCTGGTCGCGGGTCAGCTCGCCGGGGGCGTGCCACAGCTCGGCGAAGTCCTTGGCGATCACGCTCTCCACGACGATCCAGGCGGCGACCGACGGGTACATGCGGCCGTGGCCGATCATCTCGCGGAACGCGCCGTACGCGGGTTCGGTCTCCAGCTTCGTGCCGGCGACGGCTTCGGTACGGGCGGGCCAGAGGCCGGTGCTCACGGCGTACCGCTGCTGGCTCTGCTTGGCGGTGAGGAACCTGACCCATTCGAAGGCGGCGTCGGGGTGCGCGGCCTCCTTGAGGATCGCGAGGTTGGAGCCGCCGAGGAAGCCGAACCGGCCGGCCTTGCCCGCGGGCAGTGGCGCGGTCGCCCAGCCGGCGCGCAGGCCGGCCCGGTCGGGGTTGGCGAGGAAGTCCCCGACGGACTGGGAGTTGTCGATGGTGACGGCGCCCTGGCCGGCGGCGAACGCGGCGGGCACGCGGTCGGAGACCATCTTGGCGACGGTCGGGTCGTTGTACCGGGCGACGAGCCGCTGGTAGTAGTGCACGGCGTCGACGGCGGCCGGTTCGGCGAGGCGGGACGCGGTGCCGGCCGCGTCGAGCAGGTCGCCGCTGGCGCTCCAGACGAACGGGGCGACGTTGTGGATGATCCCGAACGTGTTCTCGTTGCCGATGGCCAGGGGCGCGACCGGGCTGCCGGCGTCCCGGATGCGTTGCAGGGTCGCCTCCAGCGACTCCCAGGTGGCGAACGCGGTGGCCGGGTCGATCCCGACGGCGGCGAGCACGTCGGTGCGGTAGAACAGTGCCCGGATGTCGATCAGCCACGGCATGGCGGTCGTGTCCGGCGAGCCGATGAGGTGGCTGGAGCTCCAGCTGGCGGCGGTGAAGGCGGCCTGCCCGCCGACCGCGGCGATCTCGGCGGCGTTGTACGGCCGCAGCGCCCCGAGCTCGCTGAAGCCGCCGACCCAGGTGGTGCCGAGCTGGGTGACGTCGGGTCCTTCGCCGCTGGCCGAGGCGGTGCTGAGCCTGGTGAGCGCGTCCTCCCACACCACCCGCACCGGGTTGACGGTGATGTTGGGGTGCGCGGCGTGGAACTGCTCGGCCTCATCGGCGATGGCCTGGTCCTGCAGCGGCCCGCCGGACGGCATGTACCAGAAGTCGATCGTGACCGGCGGCCGGTCCGGCGCGTATCCGACGCTCTGCGGCGCGTCAGCGCCGGCACACCCGGTCAACGCGACCACGGCGACGGCCGCGGCCGCCAGGATTCTCAGCACGCCCTGCTCATCGGCGTCGCCGGCCGCCGCCTGAGCGCTCGGGCCGGACGCCGTGAAAGCGAGCCGGACGGGGGACAAGGACCCGGGTCCGGCGGCACGGCGCGGCTCAGTGCCCGGGCGCCCGGCGGGGCCGCAGGCCGAGGTGCTCGCGCAGCGTGGAGCCGGTGTACCGGTGCGGTAGACGCCGCGCTCCTGCAGCGCCGGCACGAGCAGGTCCACGATGTCGTCGAGGCCGTGCAGCACCACGTACCGCGAGATGTTGAACCCGACGTCACGCACGACGGCGTCGTCCTCTCACGAGTCCCACAGGTCACGCACGACCCGTGCCGCGTCGGCCGCCTCCTGCACACCGCTACGACTCGGCGTACGTCGTCGCCGTCGCCGGCGGCCACGCGGACGACGTCGCTCCCCCGCTGGTCTTCCGGCTGCAGCAGCGCCCCAGGGCAGGCAGCGATGAACGGCCGGGCCGTCACCGTGTACCGGTGGCTGCGCCGGCTCGGCCGACCGGCGTCGGCGGGCCGGCCCTGTTGAGGTGAACCGGCCCGCTACCGGTGGTGCGCCACCGTCGCGTGCGCGGCGGCCGCGGCGGTGCCGGGGTCGGTGTGGATGGTGGCGGTCGTGAGCCGGGGTACGGCGTGCAGCAGGCGGTGCTCCGCCTCCACGGCGATGGCGTGGGCGTCCACGACGCTCAGCGTGTGCGACACCACCACGTCGGTCTCGGCGTGCAGGCGGTGGCCGATCCACCGCATCCGCAGCGCCCCGACCGCGAGGACCCCCGGGGTGCCGGCCAGCGCGTGCCCGGCGGCGGTCACGAGGTCCGGGTCGACGGCGTCCATGAGGCGCCGGTACACCTCGCGGGCCGCGTCCTTGAGCACGAACAGGATCGCGACGGTGATGCCCAGCCCGACGACCGGGTCCGCCCACGGCAGGCCGGCCGCCACGCCGGCGGCGCCGAGCAGCACCGCGAGGGAGGTGAACCCGTCGGCGCGGGCGTGCAGCCCGTCGGCCACGAGCGCGGCGGAGCCGATCCGCCGGCCGACGACGATGCGGTACCGGGCGACGACCTCGTTGCCGGCGAACCCGACGACGCCGGCGGCCGCGACCCACGGCAGGTGGCTGACGGGCGCCGGGTGCAGCAGGCGGCTGACGGCCTCGTACGCGGCGAACCCGGCCGAGGCGGCGACGGTCAGCACGATGACGATCCCGGCGAGGTCCTCGGCGCGGCCGAAGCCGTAGGTGTACCGGCCGGTCGCCGCGCGCCGCCCGACCACGAACGCGACGCCGAGGGGCACCGCGGTGAGGGCGTCGGCGACGTTGTGCATGGTGTCGCCGAGCAGCGCGACCGAGCCGGACAGCACCACGATCAGCGCCTGCACGGCGGCGGTCGCACCGAGCAGCAGCAGCGAGACCCATACGGCGCGGATGCCGTCCTTCGACGCCTCCATCGCGGCGTCGACCTTGCCCGTGGCGTCGTGCGAGTGTGGCGTGAGCAGGTGCCGCAGCCGCCGCGCCCGTCCGTGGTCGTGCCCGTGCCCGTGGTCGTGGTCGTGCCCGTGGTCGTGGTCGTGCGGGTGATGGTGCTCGTGGCGGTGGTGGTCGTGCTGACGGGCGGGGTGCTCGTGCATGGCGGCCCTCCCGGGCGACGATGGGGCGGCGATGGTGGCGGTGCGCGGTCCGCACTGGCAGGATAGGTGCTCATGTACGCACGCGACAACGTTGCACCTGCCGCTGACCTGCAACAACCACCCAGCGGCGCACAGGTCGACGTGGCGGTGACCGCCCTGCGGATGCTCGCCGACCCGACCCGCCTGCGGCTGCTGTGGCACCTGCGCGACGGCGAGCAGGACGTCACCACGCTCACCACCGCCGTCGCCGCGTCCCGCCCCGCCGTGTCCCAGCACCTGGCGAAGCTGCTGCTGGCCGGCCTGGTCAGCGCCCGCCGCGACGGCCGCCGCGTGCTGTACCGGGTCCGCGGCGGCCACGTGCGCCGCCTCGTCACCGAGGCCCTGCACGCCGCCGACCACCACCTGACCGGCGCCCCCGAGCACGACTGACCGGCTACCCGCCCTCCGGAAAGCGGCCGGCATCCGGGCGAGCCGTCCCGGCCGGCCGGCGGGCCCGCCATCGGGTGAGCAGGCTGTCGCGGCGCCCGACGAGCATGGAGACCGCGAAGCAGCCGGTGGCGGTCAGGCTGATCGCCGCGCCGGCCGCGACGTCCAAGCCGCGCGACAGCAGCAGGCCGCCGGTTGTGCTGGTCACCGCGATGCCGGCCGCGGCGGCGGTCATGGTGCCGATCCGGTCGGTCCACAGCCGGGCGGCGCCGGCCGGGGCGACGACCAGCGCCAGGGTGAGGATGGTGCCGGCGGCGGGCACGGCGGTGACGACGACCGCGCAGATGAGCAGCAGCACGCCGAGGTCGACGGCGCCGGTGCGGTACCCGGCGGCCCGGGCGCCGTCGCGGTCGAATGCCGTGTACGCCAGCACCCTGCCGGCCAGGGCCAGGCTGAGCGCGACGGCGGCGGTGACGGCCGCGGCGACCGCGAGGTCCTCGGTGGTGACGGTGAGGATCGACCCGACCAGGTACGCGGTGAGGTCCTTGGTGAAGCCACGCTGCGCGGACAGCAGCACGACGCCGAGGGCGAACCCGGCGGCGAGCGCCACGGCGGTCGCGGTGCTCGGGTCGTGGCCGCGGCGGCGGGACAGCGCGACGACCGCGAGCGCGGCGAGAACGCCAGCGGCGGCGCCGCCGAGGTACAGGTCGACGCCGACGACCGCGGCGACGACGACGCCGGGGAACGTGGCGTGCGTCATCGCCATGGTGAAGAACGCCAGCCGCCGCAGCACGACCTGCACGCCGAGCAGCCCGGCGGCGAGACCGACCAGGACCGCCTCGATCAGGGCCCGGTGGAACGCGACGTCAAGCCACGGCATCGGGCGGCCTCCGGCGGTGGGCGGCCCGGGTGGCGAGCCGGCGGGCGGGCGGGACGAGCAGGGCCAGCAGGTACAGCGCGACGAGGGCGAGCACGACGGTGCCGCCGCTGGCCAGCCGCAGGCCGTGGGTGACGGAGGCGTGGTAGCTGACGGCGAGGCCGAGGTAGCCGGCCGCGGCCGTGGCGACGACCCCGACGGCGGCGATCACCGCGAGGCGGTCCGAGAGGAGCCGTCCCGTTGCCGCCGGTACGACCAGCAGCGCCACGACGAGGATCGTGCCGACGGACTGCGCGGCCGCGACGACCACGAGGGCGATGCTCATGGTGAGGGTCAGGTCCAGCAGCCAGACGCGGTAGCCCATGGCGGCTGCGGTCTGCGGGTCGAACGCGCGCAGCCGCAGCTCCTTGGCCAGCGCCGCGAGGGTGGTCAGCACGACGGCGGCCACGGCCGCGGTCTGCGCCAGCTGGGCGGGCGTGACGGCGAGGAGCCGGCCGAACAGCAACGCCGTGAGGTCGGCACGGTAGGACGCGCGCCGCGACACGAGTACGACACCGACGGCGAACATGGCGACGAGCAGCACCGCCATGGCGGTGTCGTCGGTGACCCGCCGGGACCGGGTGAGCAGGGTCAGCAGCGCCGCGGTGACGGCGGCGGCAGCCAGCGCGCCGGGGAAGACGCCGCCGGGGCCGCCGCCGAGGAACCCGATGACGACGCCGGGGAAGACAGTGTGGGTCATGGTGTCGGCGACGAACCCGAGCCGCCGGATGAGCACGAAGACGCTCACCACCCCGGCGAGCAGGGCCAGCAGCAGCAGTTCGCCGAGGGCGCGGCCCATGAAGGGCGCGGTGAACGGCGCAATGAGGACGGCGTGCACGCGGGCTCCTCACGGCCGGGCGACGATGACCCGGTCGCCGCGCAGTTCGAGGGCCTGGCTGCCGTACGCGGCGCGCAGCAGGGCCGGGGTGAGGACCTCGCCGACCGGGCCGAAGCCGTACACGTGCCGGTTGATCAGGCAGGCGGCATCGCAGGCGAGGTGGGCGAGGGCCAGGTCGTGGGTGCTGATGACGGCGGCGGCGCCCTGCCGGGTGAGGGCACCGATCGCCGCCAGCAGCGCGTCCTGGCTGACCGCGTCGACGCCGTTGAACGGCTCGTCGAGCAGCAGCAGCCGGGGCTGCTGGGCGATGGCGCGGGCCAGCAGGACGCGCTGGCGCTGGCCGCCGGACAGCGTGCCGAACCGGGCCCGGGCCCGCTCGGCCAGGCCGACCAGGTCCAGGGCGTCGGCGGCGATGCGCCGGTCGGTGCGGCCGGGGCGGCGCAGCCAGCCGGTGCGGCGGTAGCGGCCCATGAGCATGACCTGCGCGACGGAGATCGGGAACTGCAGGTCGAGCGTGTCGGCCTGTGGGACGTACGCGACCTCGCGGCGGGCACCGGCCGGGGCCCCGCCGAGCACGGTGATCGTGCCGGCGGTGACCGGTGCCAGACCGAGGACGGCCCTGATGAGGGTGGACTTGCCGGCGCCGTTGGGGCCGATCAGCGCCACGGTCTCACCGGCGCGGACCTGGCCGGTGACGTCGTGCAGGACCGGGGTGCCGTCGTAGCCGACGGTGGCCCGCTCGAGGTGCAGGGCGGGGTCAGCCACCGAGGGCCCGCACGATCGTGTCGGTGTTGTGCTCCTCCATCTTGAGGTACGTGTCGCCGGCGGAGCCCTCCGGGCCGAGGGTGTCGCCGTACAGGGCGTCCTCGCCGGCGACGACCTTCACCCCGGCCTGCTTCGCGATCGCCTCGGCGGTCTTCGGCGGCAGCGAGCTCTCGGAGAACACCGCCTTGGCGCCGGTCTGCTTGATCTTGGCGACGATGTCGTCGACGTCCTTGGCGGACAGTTCGGCGGAGGTGTCGAAGCTGGGGATGATCGAGCCGACGAACTGCAGCTGGTACCGGTCGATGTAATAGCCGAACGCGTCGTGGTTGGTGACGAGCTTGCGGTCTCCGGCGGGCAGCCGGCCGAGCTTCGCGGCGATGTCGGCGTCGAGGGCGTCGAGCTTCACGCTGTAGCCGGCGAGGTTCTTCGCGAACGCGGCGGCGTCGGCGGGCGCGGCCGCGGCGAACGCCTGCTCGATGGTCTGGACCATGCGTTTGGCGTTGCGCGGGTCGTGCCAGATGTGCGGGTCGCCGTGCTCGGCCTCCTCGCCCTCGCCCTTGCGGATCTGGACGCCGGTGCTGGCGTCGACGGTAGTGCCGCGGAAGCCGGCGGAGGCGATGGTCGCCTCGAGCCAGCCCTCCAGGCCGACGCCGTTCTTGACGAGGACCTTGGCGGCGCCGATGGCGGTGAGGTCGGCCGGGGTCGGCTCGTAGTCGTGCGGGTCGATGTTGGGTCTGATGATCTGGGTGACGGTGACCCGGTCGCCGCCGATGTTGCGGGCGAAGTCGGCGACCTGCGTGGTGGTCGCGACGACGGCGAGCCGGGTGCCGGCGCCGCTCGCGGGTTGCGCGGTGGAGGCCGGGTCGGCGCCGCACGCGGCCAGCGCGGCGGCGAGCGCGGTGAGGACGGTGGCGACTGCGGGTGATCGCCGGCGAAGCTGCATGTCGGTGGCTCCTTGAAGACGAGTCGGTGCGGTGCCGCCGACACCGACGGGCACAACACCGGACGCTACTCGTTTTCATTTTCAATAACGAGCCGTCGCATCGCGATGTGCGCATGCGCTGGCGCGACGTGGGCGGGTCCGCCGGCCGGCCAGAACGCGCCGCCGACCCGGGACCATGCCGTTCCGCAGGTCGTGCAGGTCCATGCCTGCCCGACGCCCGGCGCGCCGTAGTGGGCG